>NZ_CP094516.1:3778500-4093375 GCF_029909975.1 Bradyrhizobium sp. ISRA430 | reverse complement strand
TGATCTCCGACACGCTCGGCATCCCCATGGACAAGATCGACGTCGTCCAGGGCGACACCGATCTTGCGATGGGCTTCGGCAGCGTCGGCTCGCGTTCTCTGTTCGTCGGCGGCACCGCGGTCGCCGTCTCCTCCAACGACCTGATCCAGAAAGCGCGCGAGAAGGCGGCCAACGTGCTCGAGACGTCGGTCGAGGACATCGAATATCAGGGCGGCATGCTCACCGTGGTCGGCACCGACCGCCGCATCGGCCTGTTCGAGCTCGCCGAGAAAGAAGGCGGCGCCAAGCTCAGCGTCGATTCGGAAGGTGAGGTCGACGGGCCGAGCTGGCCGAACGGCACGCATATCTGCGAGGTCGAGATCGACCCCGAGACCGGCGTGTCGCGCGTCGTGCGCTACACCACGGTCGACGACGTCGGCGTGGCCGTGAACCCGATGCTGGTGACGGGCCAGATCCACGGCGGCGTCGCGCAGGGCATCGGCCAGGCGCTCTATGAAGGCGTGTCCTATGATGCGGATGGCCAGCTCCTCACCGCGAGCTACCAGGACTACTGCATCCCGCGCGCCGACGACGTTCCGCCGATCGTCGTGACGCTGGACGATTCAGCGCCCTGCCGCACCAATCCGCTCGGCGCCAAGGGCTGCGGCGAATCCGGCGCCATCGGCGGCCCGCCCTGCGTCACCAACGGCGTGATGGACGCGCTCGCCGAGCTTGGCATCACCCAGCTCAACACCCCGCTTACGCCGCAGAAGATCTGGCAGGCGATCAGGGACGCGAAGGCGGGTTAGCTCGTCATTATCAACTCGTCGTCCCGGACTTCGCTGCGCTTGTCCGGGACGACGGTGGAGAACGCAGGGCGACGATACTGCGCCGGGATTTTGTCCAGTCTGGAGTGCCGAGAGTACGCGCAGCTCGGTCATCTCCAGCGCGTCGCGCACCAGCCGGTGATAGGCAAGAGGCTTGCGTCAGTCGGCTGCCTTTTGCGCCTCTGGCGCAAGACATCTGGCGCCTCGCGCGCTTCATCTGATAGTTTGTCCCGGTTTCCATCGGGAGAAATTTGATGCGCAAGATCCTGACAGTGCTGGCGGCGCTGGCTTCGCTCAGCCTGACCAATTGCGGCTACAACGCGATCCAGAGCCAGGATGAGCAGATCAAGGCCAACTGGTCGGAGGTCGTGAACCAGTATCAACGCCGCTCCGATCTCGTGCCCAATCTCGTCAACTCGGTGAAGGGCTTTGCCCAGCAGGAGAAGGACGTCCTGCTCGGGGTTACCAACGCGCGCGCCAAGGTCGGCAGCGTCCAGGCGACGCCCGAGGTGCTCAACGACCCCGCAGCCTTCCAGAAATTCCAAGCGGCCCAGGGCGAGCTCTCCAGCGCGTTGTCGCGCCTTCTGGTGGTCACGGAGAATTACCCGCAGCTCAAATCGGATGCCTTGTTCAAGGACCTGATGTCGCAACTCGAAGGCACCGAGAACCGCATCACGGTGGCGCGCAACCGCTACATCAAATCCGTGCAGGACTACAACGTCACCATCCGCTCGTTCCCGACCAATCTCACCGCGATGGCATTCGGCTACAAGGACAAGCCGAACTTCTCGGTCGAGAACGAGAAGGAGATCTCGACCGCACCGAAGGTGGACTTTAACCCAGCACCTGCGCCGTCGAAGTAGCGCGTTCGGGCTCCGATGCGCGCCACATCCTCCGCCGTCATTCCCCGCGAAAGCGGGGAATCCAGTACGCCGCGGCTTCCCGGTTCAAGCACAACCGTCTCTGGAATACTGGATCGCCCGCCTTCGCGGGCGATGACAGCGAGGTTGCTGCGCGCTCGTTCAGCCCTCTCATCGCACGGCATCCTCCTTCTTGCGCTCTTTTTCGTCTTCCTCACCTTCGCCTTCACCGCCGCAGCCGATGTTGCCGTGCCGCAGCTCACGGGCCGGGTGGTCGACCAGACCGGCACGCTGTCGAGCGGCGACATCGCCTCGCTCGACCGGAAGCTTCGGGATTTCGAGGCAAGGAAAGGTAGCCAGATCGCCGTCCTGATCGTGCCGACGACGCAACCCGAGACAATCGAGCAGTTCTCGATCCGCGTTGCGGACGCCTGGAAGATCGGGCGGAAGAAGGTCGACGACGGCGCGATCCTGCTCATCGCCAAGAACGATCGGCACTTGCGCATCGAGGTCGGCTATGGCCTCGAAGGCGCGCTCACCGACGTTACCTCGCGGCGGATCATCGACGAGGTCATCACGCCAAGGTTCAGGACGGGGGACTTCGCCGGCGGCATCTCCGACGGCGTCGACCGCATCCTCCGCGTGATCGACGGCGAGCCGTTGCCGGCGCCTGCGCGCAACACGAGCTTCAGCAGCGACATCAGCGATTTCGGCCCCGTCATTCCCTTCGCCCTGTTCGCCTCGCTGTTCGTCGGTGGTATCCTGCGCACGATGCTCGGGAGATTGCTCGGCTCGGTCGCGACCGGCGGCGTGCTCGCAGCGTTGGCCTGGTTCATGGTCGGCTCGGTCGGTCTTGCGCTGGCGGTCGGCGCCATTGCCTTCATCCTGGCCTTCATTGCCGATCTCGTTCCGATGGCGACGGGGCCGGGGACAGGTGCTTCGCGCGGCGGCTCCTGGTCGAGCGGCTCGGGCGGCGGCTGGAGCAGCGGCTCGTCGTCCAGCGACAGCGGCAGCTTCAGCGGCGGGGGCGGCGGTTTCGGTGGCGGCGGCGCGTCGGGGAGCTGGTAGTCATGAGCATCAGGCGCATCTCCAGGCATCTCCTTCAGCACCATTGGCGTGCGAAGCAGGTATTTACGCCGGACGTGCTCGCGCGCATCGAGCAAGCGATCAAACGCTGCGAGGCCAGTCACGCCGGTCAAGTCCGTTTCGTCGTCGAAGGCGCACTCGACGGCGCGGCGCTATTCCGCAACCAGCCGGCACGCGAGCGTGCGCTCGACGTCTTCTCGCATTTGCGGATCTGGGACACCGCGCACAACAACGGCGTCCTGATCTATCTCCTGCTCGCCGACCGTGACGTCGAGATCGTCGCCGACCGCGGCATCGATGCGAAGGTCGGGGCTGAAGGCTGGGAAAAGATCTGCCGTGCGATGGAGACCGAGTTCAGATCCGGCCAGTTCGAGCGCGGCGCGATCGGCGGCATCGAGGCGGTGTCGCGGGAGCTGACGAAGCATTTCCCGCCGCAGGGTCCGCATCCGAACGAGCTGCCGGACAAGCCGGTGGTGATCTGATGGGAGGTGATGTGGACGGATGCGCACCGTCGGTTCCGTCATTGCGAGCGCAGCGAAGCAATCCAGACTGTCACCGCGGCGGGATTCTGGATTGCTTCGCTGCGCCCGCAATGACGAGGGGAAGCAGCGCGATCACCTCTACCCAATGTCGTCCTGGCTTTCGCCAGGACGACATTGTGGAAGCGTCTGGGTGTTCTCTTCCTGAGGAGTGCCAGCGGCGCGCTGTCAATCATCAAGCTTGTTCAAATCCCTGACCGACTGCATGATCGGCTCGAAATTCGAGCGTGCATCGAGCGCGTCGAACAATTGCGCGGTGTCCTCCAGCAAGCCATGCGACCTTGCGATCGCAATCCGCACGTCCTCCTGCGGCGTATCCGACAGCCTGCCGTGGCCCGAGAGCAGGATCTTCGAATCCAGCCCCTTGAGGCGTTCCAGCGACTGGATGTAGTCGGCGATGCTGCCGGAGCCGAACACGCCGCCCATGACGCCGCCGGGCATCAAGGTGTCGGCGGCGAACAAGAGGCCCTTGTCCTGATCGAACAGCGTGATGCAGGCCGAGGTGTGGCCCGGCGTGTGCATCACGTTGAGGCGGAAATTGCCGAGGTCGATCAGATTGCCTTCCTCGAGCCAGATGTCGATGTTGATCGGTACGTTCGGCTCATTGAACATCTTGCGCAGCATCGAGAAATCGTCGCGCAGCATGATCTTGTTGGCGGCGAGGCGGTGGGCGGCGATGAAGGTGCGGCGCTTGTTGAAGTGCCAGGCGGCGCCGATATGGTCGAGATGCTCGTGGCTCAGCACCACCATGTCGATCTTCTCCGGCGGACAGCCGACGAAGTCGAGGCACTCCACCATCGCCGGATAGTTGGTGGAGAGCCCGACGTCGATCAGGATGGTGCGCGCCGAGCCGCGCACCAGATAGGCGTTGGCGGCCCGGTTGGCGAAGCGGATCTGGTACACGTCCTCCGCTGCCTGGATCAGCGAGCAGGTGTCGTTCTTCATCAGGATCGGAAAGGCCATCGGCTTGCGGTCGCTCATGATTGTGCTGTCCGATAGGTGACGGCGTTGGAAGCGCGCAGGCGCTTGGAGAGCGCGTCCATCACCATCAGCGCGAAGGCCGGCTGCTGGCTGACGAGATAGACGAAGCGGGCATGGTTGATCTTCATCACCCGCGTGTGCGGTGCCGCCGCGATGGCGGTCGCCGAGCGCGCCGAGCCGTCGATCACGGCCATCTCGCCGAAGAACTCGCCCTTGCCGAGAGTGACGATAGTGGTCTTGCTTGCGCCGGCGACCTTGGCAATCTCGACCTGGCCGTCGAGGACGACGAACAGCTCGCGGCCCGTCGAGCCCTCCTCGAAGATGACGTCACCGACACCAAACTCGTTGATGCACTTCTCGATCGTCATTGTGCCTCCCCTCGGCACCCCGGCCTTCTGGCTGCGGGATATCCCATGTTAGCCGGGGAGCAAGGTACGGCAAACAGGCCGTTCGGCGGAGGACGACCCGCCTGCCGCAGGGCAGCATCGGCTGACAATTTGTTTGACGCCTGCCACGCCGGTTCCACTTTCCGGGCCAAATTCGGCCCCGGATGAGTTCCTAAAATTTCGGTAAGCGGGTCCGAAGGTAAGGATTTCGCAAGCAATGAAAGTTACCAAAAGGTCAATCTTGACTGGAGTATTTGAGCCGTGAGCGAACCAATGCCCGAACAGGCCGGCCAGAACACGGGCGAATCCGCTGGCGTCCTTGATGTCGCTGCCGCGCCGCTGGCCGTTGAGGCTGCCGCCGGCATCGAGGCCCCCTCGATCGCCCCGGACCACGAGGCGCCGCCCAAGCCTGATCGGGAAAAGCCTGATCTGGAAAAGCCTGCTGTCGACAACGTCGAGGCGTCCCGGATCGTGGTGCCGAAGCTCGGCGCCGGACTGGAGGTCGAACCCAAGTCCGAAGTAAAGCCCGAGATGAAGGCCGAGACCAATCCCGGGCCGAAGCCTGGCAAGCTTATCGTGATGGCGCCCTCGGACCGCCCCTGGGAGCGCGAGGATTTCGCTCCGCATGTGAAGGCGGACGAGCCGCGCGAGACCGGCGGCAAGCGGCGCCTGTCGGCGATGGCCGCGATTGTCGCGCTCGCTGCCTGCGTCGGTGCGATCAGCGGCGCGCTGGCGACTGCCGGCGTCATGCACTTCGCCGCCACCCCGGCGCCGGCGCCTGCACAGGTACAGGTGGCCGATACCAGCGCGCTGGAAAGCTCGGTCGCCCGGATCGATGCCGATCTCGTCGCGCTCAAGGCGAGTGTCGAGCACACCTCGAAAACGGGTGTCAGCCAGTTCAACCGGACCAACGACCGCCTCGATAAGCTCGAGAAGGCGCAGGCCGAGCCGATGGCCAAGCTCGCCAAGCTGTCCGAGGCCGTCGATAAGCTCCGCGCCACGCCGCCTGCCGCGCCAGCGCAGGCCGCCGCCGCGCCCGCGAAGGATATCACTGGTTCGATCGCGTCGACCCAGGTTGCCACCGCTGCAGCCGCGCCGGCTGCCGCGCCCAAGGTTGAGGTCGGCAGGCTGCCGACTGTCGAAGGCTGGGTGCTGCGCCACGTCGCCAATGGCGGCGCATTGATCGAAGGCCGGGGAGGTCTCTACGAGGTGTATGCCGGCGATCCCGTGCCGGGTGTCGGCCGTGTCGATGCGATCCGCCGCCAGGACGGCCGCTGGGTGGTCGTCACCAGCAAAGGGCTGATCGTCGCGCGCTGAGCCGCCGGTATCCGACTTTCGAAGAGGCGCTTCACCGCGATGTGAAGCGCCTTTTTGCTTGAATAGGTGTCCTTGCGCGGTGTTAGTGGAGACATGAGCCGCGCGTTGCGAATTCTCGTTGCTGCCGTCGTCTTATTCGCCGGCGTCATTTCGCTCTCGGCCGCGGAGAACGCGCCGCTTGAACGCGGCACCGCGATCACAGATCCTGATGTTCTGCGCAAACTCGATCAGAGCGACACGCTGACGATCTCGCGCCTGTTGTCGCCGGAGCGGAACGCGGATTTTCCACTCACCACCGACCTGCTGTTCTCGTCGCTGCCGCAGCTCAAGGACATTCCGCCGGCGATCGATGCGGAATTCGATCGCTATATAGCGCAGCACAAGGCGGCATCGCCGACCGAGACCATCGGCGTCGGCGAAGGCTTTGACGTCCACTTGTTCGATCGCGCCGTCCTGAAATCCCGTGACACGCGGTTCGTGCTGGTCGGCATCGTCAACCGCATGGACCGCGCCTATGTGTCGCAAGAGTCCTGCGGCGAGATCCGCCTGATCTACCGGCTGGCGCGCTTCGACAGCATTCCCGATGGGGCTAAGACGGCGACGCGCCTGCCGATGACGCTCAACCTGGTGATGAAGGCGAGGGATGCGCGCCAGACCGATTCAAACGGCAAGTCCATCACCTGCGCCGAGGTGGCGCGGCGCTGGCTCGGCAATGGCGACTGGCAGGAACTGATTGGTAGTCGCTTCTATCCCTACGACGCCATGCTCGACCGGATCGAGACCAACATCCAGATCGCAGTCGCGCCCAAATCGACGCTGCACGATTTCCGCGCCGACTATCTCCTGAAGGTCTTCAAGTACAATCACGAGACGAAATCGTTCGAGGAATCGGTGCTGGAGAATCAGATCGACCGCGACCGGATCCTCGCCGACGATGCGCTCCGGCGCGACTTCAAGGCTTGGCTGCTCGAACCCGATCACTTTCGCGAATTCGATCGCGGCATGATCCTGATCCCGGAGAAGTTCCTGGCCAAGGCCGCGGTGGCGCCGACGCCCGCCGGCCTTGACGCTTCTGCGTTGCAGCCGGAGTTCGGCATGATGCAAGGGGAAGGCAAAGGCAACGACAAGGGCGAACCGGTCTTCACTGACAGTGACGTGGTCGGCGCGCTGAAGCAGGCAGCCGCGCGCGGCATTGCCATGGAGAACATCCGCTCGATCGCGGGCTTTCAGCGCCGCCTCAACGACGTCACCTGCGCCGGCTGCCACCAGACCCGCGGCATCGGCGGCTTCCATTTCCCGGGCGTGGATTGGCTCGCGAACAAGCCATCCAATTCCAGCATCGTGCCGGCCTCGCCGCACTTTGTCGGCGACCAAGTCCGCCGCCGCGACATCCTGACTGCGTTTGCAGAGGACAAACGTCCCGATTTTTCACGCGGATTTGCCGGCCGGCCGCAGACCCGCGGCAGCCGTGAGTTGGCCGGCACCGAATATGAGGATGGCTGGGGCGCGCATTGTTCCCTGCAAAATGCGGGATCGGGACCGGCTGACAAGAGTTTTACGTCATGGACCTGCGCCAAAGGTCTCACCTGTCAGGCTGCTTCGGCATCGAGCCGCATCGGCATGTGTTTCATCAAGCCGCGTTGAAGCATCCGCCGGAAGAGTGCGTAGCGGTCTTGCGAGAAGATCATGCGCAAGATGAGATTCGGCGAAAACCGATTCCATGACGGACACCAGCAGGCTGGCTGGCGCTGCGATAGTCGAGGTCGTCACTTCGCGTAGTGCGTCAGTCGCTTTCCCGGCAGCAAATCGTAAGCCGATTTCCAGCCGGGCAGTGCAGCGAGGCGGCGGAGCCAGGCGTGGATGGCCGGATGGCTCTTGGCGAAATCGTAGCCGTGCTCGTCGCTCGGATAGTGCAGATAAGCCATCATCGAAAAATCCGCGACCGTCGGCTTGGCGCCAATCGCGAAGGCGTTGTGCTGAAGATGTCCTTCCAGGATGCCGAGGAAATCGTCGAGCCGACGCTGAAAATGCTTCAGCACTTGCGGGTTGCCGTCCGGGATGAACGTCCGCATGAAGCGGTAGGTCGCCATGTAGCCGGTGAGCTTGTGGTTGTCCCAGAACAGCCAGCGGAGCAGCTCGAACTTCTCCTCCGCGGTCTCGCCGCCGAAGCGGCCATGCTGCTCGGCGAGCTCGAGCAGGATAGGCGCAGTCTGCGTCATCTTCACACCGTCGACCTCGAGCACGGGAATTTCGCCCATCTCGTTCACGGTTTTGCGCCATTCCGGCGTGCGCGTGACGCCGCCGCCGAAATCGGTCCAGACCGGCTCGAACGTCTCCCCGCACAGCGTCAGCATCAGCGCCAGCTTGTAGCTATTGCCGGACTCGGGGAAGTAGTGCAGGCGGTAGCTGGGCATGGGACCTCGCGAGCCAAAAATGTTGTCGTGAGATTATATCGAGATCGTCCCGCATCGTCATTGCGAGCGTAGCGAAGCAATCCAGCAATGCGTCCGCGGAAGCGCGCTATCTCCTACCGTCGGGCACCAGCGTGCCGGCCCTTACCCCACCGCTCCCGACGATCTTAGCTGCTTGATCTGCGCCTCGTCATATCCCGCTCCGCGCAAAATCTCGTCACTGTGCTCGCCGACGGCGGGGGGCTTGCGGGGCTGCACCTTCTTGGCGCCATCGATCCAGATCGGGCTGTTGATGGTGAGCATGGTGTCGTTCTCGAACGGCACCAGCACCTCGTTGTCGAGCATCTGCTTGTCGTTCGGGATGTCGTCGAGGATGCCGACGACGCCGAACACCAGCCCGTTGCCATCGAGGATCTTGCGCCATTCCGCAAGATCCCTGGTCGCGAACACCTCGTCGAAAATCTTGATCAGCTCGACCGAGCGGGCGTGGCGATCAGGCCTGGTGGCGAAGCGCGGGTCGTCGATGAGATCCTCGCGTCCCATGCAGCGCGCCAGCGTCGGCCATTGCCGGTCTTCGTTCAGAAGCGACAGGATGATCCAGCGGCCGTCCTTGCACTGATAGTGGTTGGTCACCGCGTTGAGCGCGCGTTCGCGCGGCCGTCGCTCGCCGAACTTGGCGCCGCAGAGCTTTGCCTGCGCCAGCACGCTCGCCGCCCACACACCGTTCGCCATCAGGTTGGAGGCGACGTGCGAGCCCTTGCCGGTCTTCTCGCGCTGATACAGCGCGGTGACGATGGCGCCGTAGAACGCCATGGCGCAGGGATGATCGCCCATGCCGGCGATCGAGCGGGCCGGCGTCGTGTGGGGGTCGGCGCGCACGAGATCCATCAGGCCGGAGCGCGCCCAATAGGCGTTGCTGTCGAAGCCCGGCTTGTTGGCCTCCTCGCCCTTTTCGCCGTAGCCGGTGAAGGAGGCGTAGATCAGCCGGTCGTTGAGATGAGCGAGGTGATCGTAGGTGATGCCGAGCTTGGTGCGCACCGGCGGCGGCATGTTGGTGATGAAGACGTCGGCCTCTTCCACGAGCTTGTAGAGCACGGCCTGCGCCTCCGGTTTGGAGAGGTCGAGCGCGATGCTCTTCTTGTTGCGGGCCTCCAGCAGCCAGGCGAAATTGTGCTCGCCGGTGGGATAGCCCGGCAGGTTCGGCAGATTGCGGTAGGGATCGCCGGCGCCGGGCGGCTCGATCTTGATGACGTCGGCGCCGAAATCCGACAGCACGGTCGCGGCAGCGGGCGCCGCGATGAAGCTCGCGCAGTCCAGAACCTTCAGGCCCGCAAAAATGCCCTTTTCCATCGCGGCGTTGCTCCCTCGCGCTTGTTGTTTCCCGCGCGCTGGAATTAGCGCGGCCACATCATGCGAAGCATTAGACCGATGTTCTGGCGGGATGCAACGCTCCTCGCGAGCCTCACTCCTCCCCCGCCAGCAACGCAGCATTGCCGCCGGCCGCGGCGGTGTTGATGGTCACGGTCTGCTCGGTCGCGAAGCGCGCGAGGTAGTGCGGGCCGCCGGCCTTCGGGCCGGTTCCTGACAGCCCGTTGCCGCCGAACGGCTGCACGCCGACCACGGCGCCGATCATGTTGCGGTTGACGTAGATGTTGCCGACCTGGGCCCGGTCGATGATCGCCTCGACCGTATCGTCGATGCGCGAATGGACGCCGAGAGTGAGCCCATAGCCGGTGCGATCGATCGCAGCCAACACCTGTCCAAGCTTCTCCGCCGGATAGCGTACGACGTGCAGGATTGGCCCGAACACCTCCTCGGCGAGCTGGCCGGCGTCTTTGAGCTCGAAGATGTGCGGCGCGACGAAGCAGCCGTCCGGTGCCGTGCCGGCAAAGTGCAGCCGCGCTTCCTTCTTCATCCGCGCGATGTGTGCATCCAGCCGCTGCTTGGCCTCACGATCGATCACCGGCCCGACATGGGTTGCGGCATCGCCGGCATCACCGATCTTCAACTCGCGCGCCGCGCCGGCGATCATCTCGATCATGCGGTCGGCGACATCCTCCTGCACGAACAGCAGTCGCAGCGCCGAGCAGCGCTGGCCGGCGGAACGGAAGGCCGAGGTCACGACATCGTCGGCGACCTGCTCGGGCAGCGCCGTCGCGTCCGCGATCATCGCGTTGATGCCGCCGGTCTCCGCGATCAGCGGCACGATCGGTCCCTCCTTGGCAGCAAGCGTCCGGTTGATCGCGCGCGCGACCTCGGTCGAACCGGTGAAGACGACGCCGGCGATATTGGGATGCGCGGTCAAAGCAGCGCCGATGCGGCCGTCGCCGGTGACGAGGCGCAGCGCGCTCGTGGGGACACCGGCCTCGTGCAGCAGCCGCACGGCTTCGACCGCGATGCGCGGCGTCTGCTCGGCCGGCTTGGCCACCACGCAGTTGCCGGCCATCAGCGCCGCCGTGACCTGGCCGAGGAAGATCGCGAGCGGAAAATTCCAGGGCGAGATCGCCACGAACACGCCGCGGCCGCGCAAGCCCAGCATATTGCTTTCGCCGGTCGGGCCCGGCATCGCGGTCTCGCCGCCGAACAGTCGTCGGCCCTGCGCGGCATAGTAGCGGCAGAAGTCCGCGGCCTCGCGCACCTCCGAGAGCGCGTCGTCGAGGGTCTTGCCGCCCTCGCGCTGTAGCAGGGCGATGAAATGCGCGCCGCGGCTCTCCAGCAGATGCGCGGCCTGCTCCAGCATGGCCGCGCGGGCAGCCGCAGGCGTCCGGCTCCAGGCCGCAAAGCCCGCGCGCGCTGCGGCCACCGCGGCGTTGGCCTGATCGGGTGTCGCATCGGCGACCGGCTTAAGGTCGAACGTCTCGGCCTTGATGTCGGCCAGCAGCCGTTCCAGTGCGGCGCGCTCGCCGAACTCGATACCGCGCGAATTGCGCCGGTCCGGCGCGAACAGGTCGCACGGCAGCGGGATTCTGGGGTGCGAAGCCTGTTGCGGCCGAGCGATGGCATCGGCCGGACGTTGCAGCAGCGCCGCGACCGGCACGCGATAATCAGCGGCTTGCGCCACGAAGGAGGAGTTGGCACCGTTCTCGAGCAATCGCCGCACCAGATAGGCGAGCAGGTCGCGATGGCTGCCGACCGGCGCATAGGTGCGGTGGGCGATATCGGGATGATCCTTCGCAAGCTGCTCGTAGAGCGCTTCGCCCATGCCGTGCAGGCGCTGGAACTCGAAGCCGCCGCTCTTGCCCGCGAGCGCCAGCACGGTCGCAACCGTCAGTGCGTTGTGGGTGGCGAATTGCGGGAAGATGCGCGGTCGCAAGGCGAGAAGCTTCCGCGCGCAGGCGACGAAATTCAAGTCCGTCATCGCCTTGCGCGTGAACACGGGATAACCGTCGAGCCCGCGCTCCTGCGCGCGCTTGATCTCGGTGTCCCAATAAGCGCCCTTGACCAGCCGCACCATCAGCTTGCGATCATGTGCATGCGCAAGCTCGTCGACGTAGTCGATCACCGCGCTCGCGCGTTTCTGATAGGCCTGGATGGCGAGCCCGAAGCCGTCCCAGCCGGCGAGCGAGGCATCGGCAAGCGTTGCCGCGATCACGTCGAGCGACAGCTCCAGCCGGTCGGCTTCCTCGGCGTCGACGGTGAAGTTGAGGTCGTACGTCTTGGCGCGCTGCGCGAGATCGAGCAGCAGCGGCACCAGCTCGTGCATCACGCGGTCGCGGCTGATCGCCTCGAAGCGGGGATGCAGCGCCGAGAGCTTGACGGAGATGCCGGGCCGGTCGGGCAGGGAGTGGTTGCCCGCTGCCTTGCCGATGGTTTCGATCGCGCTGGCATAGGCGTCGAAATAGCGCTTCGCATCGGCCGCCGTGCGCGCGCCCTCGCCAAGCATGTCGAAGGAATAGCGCGGCTGGTGGCCGGAGCGCGGCCCGCTCCGCTCCAGTGCCTGTTCGATGGTCTCACCGAGTACGAAATGATTGCCCATCAGCCGCATCGCCTGACGCGTGGCGGCGCGCACTGCCGGCGCTCCGAGCCGCTTCACCAGTCGGCCGATGGTACCCTCGGGCGTCTCGCCGGGCTGGATCACCCGCGCCGACAGGCCGAGCGCCCAGGCCGACGCGTTGACCAGGAAGGCCGTGGACTTGGTCTCGTGATGGATGAAGTCGCCCTCGCCGAGCTTGTCCTCGATGAACTGGTCGGCAGTGCGCGCGTCCGGCACGCGCAGGAGCGCCTCGGCCAGCACCATCAGCGCCAGCCCCTCCTTGGTCGAGAGCGCGAACTCGCGCAGCATATCCTCGACCCCGCCGAGGCGGTCGTCGCGCTTGCGGATCGCCTCGATCAGCCGGGTGGCGGTGCGATCGATCCGCGCCTCCTGCGACGAGCTGAGATGCCCGGCTGGCAGCAGGCGCGCGGCGATATCGGCGTCATCGGGCGCATAAGATGCGGCGAAAGGGGGAGGGATGTTTGGCATGGCAGGGTCCTGTGATCGAAAGCCAAGCTAGTCCGCTCATTGCCGTAGTTCGATAGACAAATACGTCATTTTGCCTTAGGAAATAAAGATTGATGCCCGGCAGGCCGTAAAAAATATGGAACTGGACCGAATCGACCGGAAAATTCTCTCGATTTTGCAGGAGGATGGTCGCATCGCCAATGTCGAGCTCGCCGAACGCATCGGCCTGTCGCCGACCTCGATCGGCGAGAGGCTGAAGCGGCTGCAGCGCGAGGGCTTTGTCGAAGGCTATGGCGCGAGACTCAACCCGCATCGGCTCGGTCTCGGATTCCTGGTGTTCGTCGAGGTGTTGCTCGACAAGACCACGCCGGAGAATTTCGAGCGCTTCGCGCGCGCAGTGAAGCTCGCACCCGAGGTTTTGGAGTGTCACATGGTTGCGGGCGGCTTCGACTATCTCTTGAAGGCTCGCCTTGCCGACATGACCGCGTATCGGCGCTTCCTCGGCGAGACCTTGCTGTCGATGCCGGGTGTGCGCGAGACGCGCACTTATGCGGTGATGGAGGAGATCAAGCGCGACGCACCGTTGCCGGTGGGCTGACATGTGGCGTCGCGATTGTCATTGCTGTGGCGTTGAATAACCGGTCTTCGCAGGCAAAATAGCTATCCGTGCGCAATCGCAACGCCTGTCGTCGAATGCACTGACCGTCTTCTAAAATTTTCTTGGCCTCACTCCCGAAAGACATCCGGGAGGCAGCAAAGGCTGGCGGGCTTATACTTTGAGGTTCTCTGCGGAGGTCTTGCCCCGGTTTGCGATCTCTTCATATTCCACCGTCTGTCCCTCGTTGAGCGTGGACAAACCGGCCTTCTGCACTGCCGAGATATGCACGAACACATCCTTGCCGCCCGACGCAGGCTGGATAAATCCATAACCCTTCGTCGGGTTGAACCACTTGACCGTACCTTTGGGCATCACGTCTTCTCCGCGGGTCTTCCTCCGAGATCACGAACCGCCAGTCCCCGCCAACCGGCCGGTTCGGTCCTAACAGGATACGCGGAATGTTGCGGGCTTGATAGCTCAAACCGCACGAGCATTTTGCCGAAATCCGCTCAACTTCGCGGCGTTTCTGCCGGTTTTGCCCGTTTAGCGATCATTTGGCCCGCACGTGCCGCGACCCGGTCAATACGTCGCGGCCAGATAGTCGACGATCTTGCCGATGTCGGCATCGTCGATCGGCGCGCCGTAGACCTTGATCATCTTGGTCACCTCGGCCTGCCAGAAGGCTTTCTTGTCCTTCATGGGCGGCTGTGTGTTGACGTAATCGGCCGAGTGGCAAGCCGTGCAATTGCCCTGGACGACCTCGAGATTGGGGCCGGGCTTGAAGGCAGCGACCTCGTCCGGGGTTTTGTAGTTGACAGGCGCGGCGGTCACCGTGGCGGGGCTGGTCGCAAGCCAGCCGAGGCCGGCGGCAAGCGCGATGGCGGGGAGAACAGTTCGTTGCATGGTTATTCTCCTTCAGGCCACGGTCACGCGAACGGTTTCGACGACGTTGCGCAAATAGCCTGCCGGGTTCCAGCGCGGCGTGTCCGGCTGCGTCTCACCACCATTGCCGGTTGCGCGAACCTTGAGGTCGTAGGAGCCGGCCGCGAGCTTCACCGGCAGCTTCCATTCGCGGAAGGAATATTTGCCGAGATCCTTGCCGAGCTGCGCGTTGGTCCAGGTCTTGCCGCCGTCCGTGGAGACCGCGACCTCCTTGATGCCCTTGCCGCCGTCGAAAGCGATGCCGCGCAGCATCGTGCGTCCCGCCTTCAGCTTGCCGCCATTGGGCACGCTGGTGATGAAAGAGCGGATGGTGAAGCGGTTGATCGGGATCGTCGCCTTGGGCGTGGTGCCGGGCTCGACCGCGTTGTTCGGCGTGTCCGGAATGCGATAGGCCGACTTCATCCAGAAGCCGTCATAGACATTGTCGATGACGGTGATCTCGTTGAGGTGCTTGACCCAGTAGGTGCCGTAATAGCCGGGCACGATCAGGCGCAGCGGAAAGCCGTTGAGGAACGGTAGGTCTTCGCCGTTCATGCCGTAGGCCAGCATCACCTCGCCGTCAGTGGCATGATCGAGATCGAGCGCCTTAACGAAATCCGGCGTCTTGTCGCTGGTCGGGCCGTCCATGCCGTTGAAGGTGACCTGCTTGGCGCCGGCCTGCACGCCCGCCATCTCGAGCACGGTCTTCAGCGGCACGCCGCGCCAGCGCGCATTGCCCATGGCGCCGTTGGCGAGCTGACCGCCGGCGACGCGCGGATCGAAGAAGCCGCGGCTGTTGCCCGAGCACTGGTTGACGGCGACGACCTCGGTCGCCTTCATCTTCCTTATGTCCTTCAGTGACAGCTTGAGCGGCTTGTCGACTTTGCCCTTGACCTCGAGCGTGAACTTGTCGGGATCGAGATTGTAGGGCAGCTCCGACAGGTGATAGCGGACGAAGAACGCGTTGTTCGGCGTGATCGGGCCGTCGTTGAAGACTGCGAACGGCGTCTCGAGCTGCGGCGGCCGGCTGGTCAGGCCGATCATCGGCCGCTTCTGCGGATATTTCACCAGCGGCCGTTCGCCATTGGCGAAGGGCAGGGTGACGGTGTCCACGGCGAGCGCCTTTGTAGCGCTTGCGCCGAAGCCTGCCGCCAACGCGGCAAGGCCTGCTCCTTTGAGCAGATCGCGTCTGTCGATCATGTGTCTCCCCCCGGAGATTTTTGCGCTTAGGTCGCGGTCATCACCGCAAGCTCGCGATCATCTGTTGCACCGATGGCGGCGAAGTCAATTCGTGCTTTCGCAGCAGGGCCATGCCGCTGCGCTGCAACAACGCGGTGTTACGCCGCGATGCGCTCGCCGCCCGCGACCAGGGCCGCCAACAGCCTGACATCCGCGATGACGCGCACGGTCATCGGCTCGTCGCGGCCGCGGATCGTCGCCTCCTGCTGCGGCAGCGCATCGTCGCGCAGGCCGGCGGTGCGGCGGACCTCCTCCGAGACGATGGCCTCGCAGGCCAGCGTCTTGGTCATGTCCTGGAGGCGGGCGGCGACGTTGACGGCGTCGCCGAGCGCGGTGAAGACGATGTGATCGCGGTAGCCGATGTCGCCGATGATGACCTCGCCGCCGTGAATGCCGATGCCGAAGCGGATCGGCTGGCGCAGATCGTGGCCCAGGAGTTCGTTGAGCTCGTCGACATGGACGGCGATTCCGGCGGCGGCCTTCAGCGCCTGGCGGCAGGCGGTCTGCGGATCCGCTGTGAGCCCGAACAGAGCCAGCATGCCGTCGCCGACGAACTGGTTCGGCTGGCCGCCGTTCTCGATCACGGCCTGCGACACCGCGCCGAGGAAACGGTTGACGATGAAGACGGTGTCGAACGGCAGCCGCTTCTCGGCGAGCTGCGTCGAGCCGCGCATGTCGACGAACAGGCTGACGAGATAGCGCTCCTGGCCGATCCGTGCCGGCGTTGAGGCCTGCGCATTGGCCGCCAGCGTGTGCGGCGTGAAGAGCTGGAAGAAGGAAAGATCGCACGTCGGGCGCAACTGGCAGGCCAGCCTGATCGAGGGATCGGTGGTGCCGACGCGGGTGAGCACGAACGCCTCGCGCTGCGACGGCTCGGGCAGGGCGCCATGATCGCCGATGACGCGGATGCGGCAGGTCGAGCAGCGCGCGCGGCCGCCGCAGACGCTGGCATGTGGCACGTTGTGGCGCAGGCTTGCTTCCAGCACGGAGAGCCCCTTGGGCACGCGCACCGTCTTGCCGTTGCCGTAGGACAACGCGATCATGCCGCCGCGTCGCTCGCGCAAGGCGCGCACCCCGCGTCCGAGCAGCACCAGCCCGAGCAGGCCGAGATAGCTGACGGTAAGGCCGCCGGTGATGCGGTCGAGCGTATCGGCCTCCGCGGCGGTGCCGAGCTGGCGCCGGGTCAGATTGTGCGCGCGCCATTCGCCGTCGTCGCTATCGGCCGCAACGCTGCGGCCGCCCTGGTAGACGCCGAGCAGCGCCAGCGTCGGGATCAGCACGGCGGCTGCGAGCAGATAGGGCGCGGCGCGCGTGAAGAACGATTTGAGCCGAAGCCAGAAATAGATTCCGATGCAGCCATGCACCCAGGCGATCACGAGCAGGATCGTCATCAGCCAGATCCGGTTGGATGACCCGACGAAGAACAGATAGAGCTCCTGCGGATAGAGCTTCTGGTGTCCGTAGAGGGTCTGCCCGAGTCGCACGCCGATGACATGCGCCATGACGAGGGCGGGGATGCTTAACCCCAGCACGAGCTGGAGCGGCTCGATGGTCTTCCAGCGGAACTGCCGGCGTTGGTACAGCGCGTAGACGCCGAGCCCCATATGCGTCAGCGCCGCCGTGTAGAACACGACGGCGACCGGCAGGAACTGCCAGAAGGCCGTGTGGTAGTAGACCCCGGCCTCCATCGCATCGACCGAGATGTTGCCGAGCGCATGGTTGAGGAAATGGCTGACCACGTAAGAGAAAAGGATGAATCCGCAGACCAGCCGCACCTGCCGCAGGCTGGTGCCGCGGACCATTTCGGACATTCGTGCGGAAGCGGTGGCCATGATGCGGTTGTATCAGTTCATGAAGGAGAACAGCCAGCGGAGAGTTTAATTCCGGCGAGGGACGGCTTCTCCGATCACATCCGCGGCAAGCCGCCACACACTCCATCGTCCCGGGCAAGCGTCGCGCAGGAATCGTAGGTGGGCAAAGGCGCTCCTGCGCCGTGCCCACCCTTCCGGCGCTTCCGTGATGGTGGGCGCGCTTCGCTTTGCCCACCCGACAAACCGGCGTCCCGGCGCGAGAAATCCAGGGCACCACTTCGGCGCATTGACTCCCCCTCTCAAGTCGGGGAAAAGCGCGGCCGTGACGACGGCCGCCGACATGACAGGAAAGCCCGACGGTGCCGCGCGCCGAGCCCTTGTCACGGCCGCGCTCGTGATCGCGGCAATGACGCTGCTGCGCATCGTCTACGCCTCTGCAATCGAGCTGCGTACTGACGAGGCCTATTACTGGACCTGGTCAAAGGAAGCCGCGCTGAGCTTCCTCGATCACCCCCCGATGATCGCCTGGTTCATCCGCTTCGGCACCGCGATCTTCGGCGACACCACGCTCGGCGTCCGCTTCGGCGGCATCGTCGCGATGGCGGTCACGCAGCTCCTGCTCTTCGACGTCGTCCGCCGCGTCACCCACGACGTGCGTGCGATCGTGCTCGCGGTGCTGATGCCGGAGGCAGCGCTCTATTACGGGCTCTTGATGTCCAAGGTTGCGCCCGATGTCGCCATGATCCCGTTTGCGATGGCGATGATGTGGTCGCTGGTCCGACTCGCGCAGAGCGGTGACGGCCGCTGGTGGCTCGCGGCCGGCCTGTTCGCCGGGCTATCGCTGCTGTCGAAATTCACCGCGATCATGTTCGCGCCCGCCGTCGCCGCCTTTCTGCTGGTGCCGGATTGGCGGTGGCGCTGGCTGCGCAGCCCTTATCCTTATCTCGCCGTGGTGATCGCGATCGCCGTGTTCTCGCCGGTGCTGATCTGGAACGCCGGGCACGATTGGGCCTCGTTCCGCTTCCAGGGCGTGCGCGCCACGGCCAGTTACGGCATCTCCTTGCGCACCGTCGGCGATTATGTCGGGCTGCAATTCGGCCTCGTCGGTTTCGTGATGCTGCCGGTGGTGCTGTCGGGCCTGGTGCTGGCAGCATGGCGCGGCTATCGCACGCGCGAGCCGGTCGCGATCCTGCTGTCGACCGCGGTGCTGGTGCCGTTCCTCTATTTTCTCGTGAAATCGTTCACGCTTAGGGTCGGCGACACCTGGCCTATGTTCATGTGGCCGGTCGGCTTCGCTGCCGCCGCGATCAACCTCTCGATGCTGTTGCGCGAGCGCTGGTCGGCGCAGATGCTCAAGTCGTCGGTGTTCTGGGCCAATACAGCAGTCGTTTCAGGGATCGCGTTCGTCGTCCTGGTGTTCCTCTACTATGTCGCCGCGCCCTGGAATTTCCTCGGAAAGATCGATCCGATCGGCGCCGAGGCCGGCTACGAGCAGGTTGCGGCGCGGGCGCAGGCTGCGCTGGACGAGACCGGCGCGACCTGGATCGCAACCACGGATTACCGCACCTACGCCATGATGCGCTGGCTGTTCAGGGGGCGCGTGCCGGTGATCGAGATCAACGAGCGCGGCCGTTTCCAGGACTTTCGCGATCCGGGAATGGACAGGATCAGAGGCCATGCCGGAATCTATGTCGGCCGCGAGCCCGACAATCATGCGGCAGTATGGCAATCGATCCCCGCCAAGCGTGAGCCGCTGGCAGAGGTCGAGCGCCGCTGGCGCGGCCGCGTGATGGACACCTACGCCCTGGAAAAGCTCACCGGCTGGACCCCGGACCTCGCGCCGAAAAAGGACTCGCCGCTGTTCCAGTGGCGGGTGCTGGCGGCGGAATTCGAGAAGCGTGCGCTCGCCTAGCGAGGCAAGCTCCGACCTCTTCCCTTCTCCCCTTGTGGAGAAGGTGCCATGAAGAAACACAATTATATTCAGATAGTTAGTTAATTGATGTCCCTATTGGATCCGTTACGGATGACGATCAAACCGCAGTCCAGCCGCGTGGACGAAAGCGTGGTTCCTGAGGCGTGCATCTCCGAGCAGGTCTGCCCATTCGATGACCTCCACCATTCCCCGAAACTTGCCACCTAGCTCTTGGATACGGCCTCGGCCATTCAACGTTGTGCGCCAGCCGTTGGTGTGAATTTCAAGTTTACCAACAATGTCTGCGACCACGTAGCAATAGAAAATGCAGTCGTCTGCGATACGGACGCGGGTATTACGAAAGTCCTCGATCTCCCCATTCTTCAACCGCGTGATGTACTCACTGATCTGGTTCATGGGGGAGTGCGCAGCGTATCAGCCATTAACCTGGCATCGTTGGCAGGATTGTCGAGCCTGGGAATATAACGGTACGACGAGTTACCAACGACGAGAGCAACGCGCCTATCGGCTACTGCCGTACTCGGCGACACGACCTGGAGTGTGACTGCCAACATAAGTAAGGCTGCGAGTTGCTTCATATGTAGGCCCCCCTCCTACAACCAGAACGGAAATACAATAGTCTTAGGTGAAAGGCGCTGATCTCTCAAGGTGAAGTTGCGCGTCGAGACCGAGTCTCAAAGCGGATGCCCCCATGTCCTCAATCAAGGAATATGCTTTACCTAGGCTCTAGGGAGCCATGCTTGCACTATTGCGAGCACAAGATCGTTCACGCCGGCACATGCGACTAAGATCTACGCGAACCTCCTGCTTCACGTGGTGCCCTCGAAGCAGTCCGTCATTGTCCCTCGGGCGTTACGCAATTGGTATCTGCCATCCGACCCCATCCAATCTGTAGTTGCAACACAGGCTACAATGGCGGAATATTGCCTTCCGGCAACAGCTTTTGCGCCTGTTGTTCGCGATCCACCCACGGCGCCACAAGGGGAGAGGGGGCAGCGGCAGCGCGGCGAGAGCCGCGCGTTACTCCTCATCCTCTTTCTTCCGCAACAAATCCGTGGCGAGGTCGGACAGTTTGGGCTGCGGCAGCGCCGCGAAGGGCAGCGGCCGCGTGACGTCGATCGCGGCCAATCCCAGCCGCGCGGTCAGCAAGCCGTTGAGCACGCCCTCACCGAGCCGCTGCGACAGTTTTGCCGCGATGCCGTGCCCGAGCATCTGCTGCACCAGGCTGTCGCTCGCGGCCATGCCGCCCGTGATGGCGAGATGGGCGATGACGTGACGTATGAGGCGGATCATGCCGAGCGCGCCGGGCCGCCCGCCATAGAGCTGGGCAAGTTGCCGGATCAGCCGGAGCGAGGCCACGAACACGAACAGCACGTCGATCAGCGCGCGTGGGCTCACGGCGGTCACGATCGAGACCCGCTGTGCGGCTGACGACACCAGCCGCCGCGCCTCCGCATCCAGCGGCGACATCAACTCGCGCTCGGCGAGCCGGATCATGTCGGCGCCGTCGATGATCTCGCCGGCGTGACTTTGGAGGGCGGCGCGGGCGCGCGCGAGTTGCGGGTTCTGGTGCGCGATCTCGAGCAGGTCCTGCACGATGGCGCGGCTCTCGCTGCGATCGTCGCTGGCAAGCACTGCCGCCGCGCGCTGATGCAACTTCTCGATCGCGGCGAGCCGCGCCAGGCCGAACGCCTCGCGGCCGATGACGGCAGCGAGCGCAAGCGCGGTGACGAAAGCAAGGGCAAGGGCGATGATCCCGAGACTCTCGCTGCGCGCAAAGAGATCCTCAATCAGATGGACGACGCCGAGCCCGACCCCGAGCAGCGTCAGGCCAGCGACGCCGGACCAGAACAGCGCGCCCCAGGGCAAGCCGCGCCGCGCAGGAAGCGCGGTTTCGATCTGCACCGGCATTGTCGACGGATCGGGCTCCGGCGTGATCTGGATCGTGCCGCGACTGATCCGTCCCGTCTCGTCAGCTTCGGTGACGACGACGCCGGGATCGTCCAGCCGGAACGTCGCCGGCCGCCGCTGCTGGGGTCGGTCGTTCATAGCAGCTTGTCTCCGATCAGGAACTGCAAGGCACGGTCGAGGCGGATGTGAGGCAGCGCCGGCTCTTCCGTTCCCTCGCGTTCGAGCTTGGGCGGGCGGAAGCGCAGGAAGCGGAAGTCACTCGTTCCGGCGGCGGCCGTCGAGAGGCCGCGAAACGCATCGGTGCCGTTGAACAGCGCCTCGGGATCGGCGGGCAGGTCGCCCGGAAAAGTTGCCACTTCCGTGTTGCCGTCGAAGAACTCGCCACCCGCGCTTTCGCCCGCCGCCGGCGTCCCCAGGATCGACGGCAGCCTGTCGCGGCCACGCGCGACCTGCGCCTCGCGGGTGGCGCGCACGGCGGCGAGTGCCACCACGTCGATCTCCGCGCCGGTGGTTTCGGCGCGCGCCACGGCGCGCATGACCGCGCGGCGCAGCACGGCCTCGAGCCGGTCGTGACTGGAATGATGCAGATGGTCTGCTTTCGTCGCCGCAAACAGGATGCGGTCGATGCGCGGCCGGAACAGGCTGGAGAGGAAAGTGCTGCGCCCGATGCGGAAGCAGTCGAGGATGCCGGCGAGCGCGGCTTCGAGATCGTGCAGCGCCTCGGGTCCGGCGTTGAATGCGGCGAGCGCATCGGCCAGCACGATCTGGCGGTCGAGCCGGGCAAAATGATCGCGGAAGAACGGCCGCACCACGACGTCCTTGTAGGCTTCGAATCGGCGGACCATCATCGCCCACAGCGAGCCGTCCGGCGCCTGCCGGCCGGCTGGCACGTCGAGCGGTGCAAAGGTCAGCGCCGGCGTGTCGGCGAGATTGCCGGGCATCAGGAAGCGGCCGGGCGGCAGCAGGCTCATGGCAAAGCGCTCGTCGCGACAGGCGCGCAAATAGCCGGTGAAGAGCTTGGCGGCCGTCAGCGTCGCCTGCTCGTCCTCGCGCGCCTCCGGCTTCAAGGTCGAAAGATGTGCATGCCATTCGGCGGCGAGATGCGCACGCGGCGCCTCGCGCGAGAGCGCGAGACTCTCCGCCGACCATTGCTCGTAGCTCTTCTGGAGCAGCGGTAGGTCGAGCAGCCATTCGCCGGGATAATCGACGATGTCGAGCGTCAGGGTCCGGTCCGCACCGTTCTGGCGCTGGTAGTCGATGACGAGGCGCAGCTCGCTGATGTCGACGGTCGAGTTCGGCCAGCGCCGCTCCTCGATCAGCGCGCGCAGATGGTTTTCATAGGCGAAGCGCGGCACCGCATCGTCGGGCTGCGGCGCCAGATGCGCCCGCGCGATCCGGCCCGACGCGTAGGCCTCGAACACCGGAAACCGCCCGCCGCGGGTGAGGCCATGGATCAGGGCGGTGATGAACACCGTCTTCCCGGCGCGCGACAGGCCGGTGACGCCGAGCCGCACCGTCGGATTGAAGAAGTGCTCGCCATAGTCCATCAGCGCCCGGGCCGACAGGCGCGCCTCCTCGACCATATCCTGAAAACTGAATGCCATATGAACGAGGGATCTCGGGCGGGGTACGCAAAATGGATTAGTCACAAAAGTGGCAACTGCCTGACGAAAATCAAGCTTCATACTTCCACCGCGTTTGTCGGCGAAGCAGCGCTTGAACTCCCCGCCGAGCCCGCAAGACCCATATAAGAGTGCTATAGCGTCGCCTTCGGATTGCCATGACTGTCTTCAGATTGAAGCTACTCGCGTCCAGCTCGGTTCATGCCGCAGCCGATGCGATCGGCTGGAACTACGATCGCGCCGAGCTGATCGCCGACGGCGTCATCCACGCCATCGGCGTGCTTGCCGGCATCATTGCCGCAACCGTCCTGGTGGTGCTCGCGGCGGTCTATGCTAGCGCGGTCGATATCGTCGGTGTGTCGATCTACGTCGCCGGCCTGCTCTCGATGCTGGTGCTGTCGGCGACCTATAACCTGTGGCCGGTGTCGCCGGCGAAATGGGTGCTGCGGCGCTTCGACCATTCCGCGATCTATCTTCTGATTGCCGCGACCTATACGCCGTTCATCCTGGAGCTGAAGGACAGCGTGTTCGCGCTGGCGCTGCTCGTCTGCGTCTGGTGCGTGGCGATCCTGGGCATCGTGCTGAAGCTCGCCTGGCCCGGCCGCTTCGACCGCGTCTCGATCGGCATCTATCTCGCCATGGGCTGGAGCGGCCTGATGCTCTACGACGCCGTGGTCAAGGCGCTGCCTGCGATGGCGCTGGGCTTCGTCCTCGCGGGCGGTGCGCTCTATTCACTCGGTGTGATCTTCCACGCCTGGCGGCGTCTGCGCTTCCAGAATGCGATCTGGCACGGCTTTGTCTTGGCCGGCGCGGCGTGCCATTATACCGCGGTGCTCGACCTCGTGTTGAGCTGAGCAAGACCAAAAGCGGTATAAGAATAAGAGGAGACGTCGCATGCAGGTGGCCGGCAAGGTCGTGGTCGTCACGGGCGGCGCCAATGGCATCGGCAAGGCGCTGTGCGAGGCCTTTCATCACGCAGGCGCGGCCAAGGTGGTGGTCGCGGACATGGAGGCGGCCGGCGCGCGGGCGGTGGCGGCGACCGTGAACGGCGCCGCCTTCAAGTGCGACGTCGCCCAGGAAAAGGACATCGCCCACGTCATCGAGGAGACCGAGCGACAATTCGGCCCGATCGACCTGTTCTGCTCCAATGCCGGCATCGGTGGCGGCTTCGATCCCCTATCGACGAATGCCGGCGGCACCTCGGACGAGCCGTGGCAGCGGAGCTGGGCGATCCATGTCATGGCCCATGTCTATGCGGCGCGGCACCTCGTGCCGCGGATGAAAGCGCGCGGCGGCGGCTATTTCCTCAACACGATCTCGGCTGCGGGCCTGCTGTCGCAGGTTGGCAGCCCGGCTTATTCGACGACCAAGCACGCCGCCGTGGGCTTTGCGGAAAATCTCGCGATCTCGCACAAGGCGCACAACATCCGCGTCTCGATCCTCTGCCCGCAGGGCGTCGACACCAACATGCTGCGCTCGATCCCGAAGGGCCCGCAATCCGGCGACGGCGACCTCACGCCCGAGCAGGTCGCCAAAGATGCGCTCGCCGGCATCGAGCAGGAGACGTTCCTGATCCTGCCGCATCCGCAAGTGCTCGGTTACATGCGCAAGAAGACCGAGAATTACGACCGCTGGATCGGCGGCATGGCCAAGATCCAGGCGAAGATGCGGGAAGAGTTTGGAACCAAATAGGCGTTGCTGTCGCCAGATTGACGCTGTCATGCCCCGGCTTGACCGGGGCATCCAGTACGCCGCGGCGCCTCCGTATCGAGTCACCGCCGCTGGAATACTGGATCGCCCGATCAAGTCGGGCGATGACGGCTGAGCGTGTGGCGCAAGTTTGCGCCCCTAATGCTTCTGCGCATAGAGCAGCGGCACGGCCGAATCCACCACGACCTCGACGAGGCTCGTGCCCTCGAACGCCATGCCGCGCTTGAGTGCGCCTTCGAGCTCCGCAGCCTTCGTCACTCGCACCGCATCGCAGCCCATGCCTGCGGCGAGTTTGACGAAGTCGATCCCCGGCAGCTCCAGCCCCGGCACGTTGGGCACCTGCATCACCTGGCTGAACGAGCGCATCGCGCCGTAGCCCGAATTGTTGATGACGACGACAGTGAGCGGCAGCTTGCGCTGCGCCGCGGTCCACAGCGCCTGGATCGAATACATCGCCGAGCCGTCGCCGATCAGGCAGACGGTGCGCTGCGCAGGTTTCCCGAGCGCCATGCCGACCGCGGCGGGCAGCGAGTAGCCGAGGCCGCCGCTCGCCATCGTATAAAAGCTGTCCTGGCCGCGCATCGGCATGAATTTCTGCATCGCCGGCCGGTGCGAGGGCACTTCCTCGACCAGCGACGCGCCATCCGGCATTGCCTGCGATAGCGAATGCAGCAGGAATTCCACCGGCAGCGGATCGGCGGCTTGTGGCGCCGGCGGCAGCGTGCGGCCCTTCGGCGCGGTGCGTTTGCTCTGCGGCAGGAGGTCGAGCAGCATGGTGAGCGCGGGCTTCATGGTGGCGATGATGCTGCTGCCGACTGGCGTCACCGCGGCCGCATCCGGATCGTCGGTGATCTGGAAGATTGTGGCGCTGCCATCGAAGATCGATGCGTGGCCCTCGACATGGAAGGTGAAGACCGGCGCGCCGATCACGACGATGAGATCATATTCGCGCAGCGCGTCGGACAATTGCGCCGGCGAAGCGTGCAGGAAGCCCGAAAATTGCGGATGACGTTCGGGGAACGAGCAGCGCGCCGAGAACGGGCTGACCCAGACGCTCGCCTTGGTTTTCTCGGCAACGCGTACCATCAGCTCGACCGCGCCGGCGCGATCGACGCCGGGGCCGACGACGAGGGCAGGGTGCTTGCTCGAACTGAGCGCGGTGACCAGCGCTTTCATCGCCTCTGGCTCGGGGCCCACTTCTCGGCTGACCTTGCGCGCCTCGACCGGCGCGGTCGCATGCGCCCAGTCGTCGATCGGAATCGACACGAAGGTCGGCCCGCAGGGCGGCTGCATCGCCGTGTAATAGGCGCGCGCGATCGCGGCCGGCACGTCCTCGGGCCGCGCCGGCTCGACGCTGTACTTCACATAGGGCCGCGGAAACTCCGACGCGCGCTCGGCATAGAGAAACGCCTGCAAGGGGAGGATCGAACGGGCCTGCTGGCCCGCGGTGATGACCAGCGGGGTCTGGTTGCGGTGCGCGGTGTAGATGTTGCCGAGCGCATTGCCGACGCCGGCCGCCGAATGCAGGTTGACGAAGCCGGCATTGCGCGTCGCTTGCGCGTAGCCGTCGGCCATGCCGACCGCACTCGCTTCCTGGAGCGCCAGCACGTAGTCGATGTCGTCGGGCCAGTCGCTGAGGAACGGCAGCTCGGTCGAGCCGGGATTACCGAACACCTTGTTGATGCCGAAGGATCGCAGCAGGTCGAGGGTGGCCTGCTTGACGGTGACGGATTTGCTCGCCGCTTTGCCGTTTTTGGACATCGTTTCCGTCCCCTGTTGTTTGTTGATGCTGGCGGCCCGGCTCTCGGCCTCGCCCTTGCGAAGCGCGCGCTCCTCAGGGTGAGGGTCCAGATCTATACTTCGCTTCGCTCGCAATGACGAGGAGGCGGCGCCGGATTCGTCACCACACCGCCGTGCCCTTCATCGTCGGCTGCCCTTCGGCGTTCGCGGTCCACAGCTCCATGCTCTCGCCGCTGTCATTGGCATTGATGGAGAACTCCGAGCCCTCGAACAGCGGTTGCACGCCGCGATAGGTGAATTTCTTCGGCGCCTTGCCGTCGCGCAGTTTGGCGGCCATCTCGACGATGAACGCCGCCTGCAACGGGCCGTGGAAGATCAAGCCCGGATAGCCTTCGACCTTGGTGACGTAGTCGCGATCGTAGTGAATGCGATGGCCGTTGAAGGTCAGCGCGGAGTAGCGGAACAAGAGCACGGGATCCGACACGTACGCCTCGCGGTGCTGAGCCTTCGGCGGTGGGGGCGGGGCTTTCGCAGATGCGGCCTGCGTGCTCGTCATCTCGCGATAGACGATGTCCTGCCGTTCGCGGATGGCAACACCGCGCGGCGAACTCACGCTGTGCTCGACCGAGACGAAGCACAGCGTGCCGGTCGAGCCGGATTTCACCTGCACATCGGCAATGCGCGAGCTGCGCGTCGATTCGTCACCGACGCGCAGCGGCTCCAGGAACTCGATCTGGCCGCCGGCCCACATCCGGCGCGGCAGAGGCACCGGCGGCAGGAAGCCGCCGCGGGTCGGGTGGCCGTCGGGCCCGAGCATCGACATCGGAAATACCGGCTGCGCCAGGCACCAGTGCACCGTAAACGGCGCAGCGTCACCTTTTTTGGGCTCGCCGACCTCCTGGAACAGCGTCGCGCGCAGGCCCTTGACGAGCTGCGCGGTGACGGTGTCGGTGGCCTCCTGGGTGCGGCCGATCCACTGCCGCAAGTGATCGATGTCGAGCTTCTCGGTCATGACGCCTCGCTCTCTTGCTTCTTCGACTTACTTCTTCGATTCGTGACGTTCGCCGATGCCGGGAACGGCACCATAGCGCCGCGTCTCGCCGACGATGATCGGCGCGGGCGCGGGATAGCTGACGCGGCCGTTCGGCGTGTCGACCTCGATGCGGCGCAGATGCGGATGGTTGGTGAGGTCGGCCATGGTATTGACCTCGGCAAACGCGATGTCGGCGTCGGACAGCCGCTTCAAGAGCTCGTCGCGCGTCATCTTGGCGAAGGCATCGGCAACCGTCTTGTCGGTGAAGTCACGATTGCGCACGCGCTCGACCATGTTGGCGACGCGGGGATCGCTGGGCAGCGCAGGCTGGTCGAGCACCTCGGCGCAGAGCGTCTTCCACTCGCGCTCGCTCTGGATCGAGATCAGGATGTCCTTGCCGTCCCTGGACGTGAACACGCCATAGGGCGCGATCGAGGGATGGCGCAGGCCCATGCGCTTCGGTGGATTGCCGGCCTCGGAATTGAGCAACGGCACGGTGCACCAGTCGGCCATCACGTCGAACATCGAAATGCGGATGTCGGCGCCCTTGCCGGTGCGGCCGCGCGCGATCAGCGCCTCCAGGATCGCGGCATGCGCCGTGGCGCCGGTCGCGACGTCGACGATGGACATGCCGACGCGCGAGGCGCCGTCGGGATTGCCGGTGATCGAGGCAAGCCCGCTCTCGGCCTGGATCAGGAGATCATAGGCCTTGCGATGCGCGTAGGGACCCTCGTCGCCATAGCCGGTGATGGTGCAGGAGATCAGCTTCGGATAGTCCTTCAGAAGCCGCTCGCGGGAGAAGCCGAGCTTGTCCATCGAGCCGGGCTTGAGGTTCTGCACCAGCACGTCGGCGCTCGCGATCAGCTTTTCCAGCTCGGCGCGGCCGTCCTTGGTGGCGAGATCGACCACCGCCGACTGCTTGCCGCGGTTGAGCCAGACGAAATAGCTGCTCTGGCCCTTGGCCGCCGCGTCATAGCCGCGGGCGAAGTCACCCTCGGGCCGCTCGATCTTGATGACTTCCGCGCCAGCGTCCGCCAGTCGCGACGAGCAGAACGGCGCCGCGACCGCCTGCTCGACCGCAATCACCCTGATCCCGTCAAGTGCTCCCATGATGCGACCTCAATATGAGCGGGGCATGCCGAGCACGTGCTCGGCGATGAAGGACAGCACGAGGTTGGTCGAGATCGGCGCCACCTGGTAGAGCCGCGTCTCGCGGAACTTGCGCTCGACGTCGTATTCCTCGGCGAAGCCGAAGCCACCATGGGTCTGGATGGCCGCGTTGGCCGCTTCCCAGGACGCGTCCGCCGCCAGCATCTTGGCCATGTTGGCCTCTGCGCCGCAGTCGAGCCCGGCCTCGTATTTGCGCGTCGCTTCCTTCACCATCAGCTCGGCCGCACGCATCGACGCATAGGCCTTGGCGATCGGGAACTGGATGCCTTGATTTTGGCCGATCGGCCGGCCGAACACTGCGCGCTCCTTGGCGTAGTTCGAGGCCTTGGCGATGAACCATTTGGCATCGCCGATGCATTCGGCGGCTATCAGGATGCGTTCGGCATTCATGCCGGAGAGGATGTAACGAAAGCCCTTGCCTTCCTCACCGATCAGATTTTCCGCGGGCACCTTCATGTCCGTAAAAAACACTTCGGTGGTGGCGTGGTTCATCATGGTGCGGATCGGGCGGATCTCGAGGCCCTTGCCGCGGGCCTCGCGCATGTCGACGATGAACACGGACAGGCCATCGGTGCGCTTCTTGGCTTTCTCCTTCGGAGTGGTGCGCGCGAGCAGGATCATCAGATCGGAATGCTCAGCGCGGCTGGTCCAGATTTTCTGGCCGTTCACGACGTAGTGGTCGCCCTCGCGGCGGGCGAACGTCTTGAGGGACGAGGTGTCAGTGCCGCTGGTCGGCTCGGTGACGCCGAAGGCTTGCAGACGCAATTCGCTGGTCGCGACCTTCGGCAGATACTTCGCCTTCTGCGCATCATTGCCGTGCCGGAGCACGGTGCCCATCGTGTACATCTGGGCATGGCAGCCGCCGCCATTGCACCCCGCGCGCTGGATCTCCTCGAGGATCGCCGCGGCCGCCGAAAGCTTCAGACCCGCGCCGCCATATTCTTCGGGGATCAGCACCGAGAGATAGCCGGCCTCGGTCAGCGCATCGACGAAGGCCTTCGGATAGGCCATCTCGCGATCGAGCTTGCGCCAGTATTCGCCGGGAAACTGCGCGCAGAGCTTTGCCACGGCTTCGCGGATATCGGCGTGATCTTCGATGTGGTGTTCGTCCTGTTTTTCTCGGCTCATGGCGTTTCCCGTGGGCTTTGGCTGAGAGAATAGCGCCGGCCAATCCTCCGGCGTTGTGAAAACAACGCCAGCCCCCTATGCTCATTTGCTATAGCGTATGGAGTAGCGTTCCAAGATTGGCAAGCATGGATTTCCGGCAGCTCAGGACCTTCAGTTGCGTCGCGGAGCTCGGCAGCCTGAGCAAGGCCTCCGACACCTTGCGCGTGGCGCAGCCGGCGCTGAGCCGCCAGATCAAGCTTTTGGAACACGAGCTGCGCACCGAGCTGTTCACCCGCAACGGCCGCGGCATGGTGCTGACCGAGGCCGGGCGCCTCTTGCTGGCGCGCACCTCCGGCATCGTGCGCCAGATCGACCAGATCCGCGACGATATCCAGTCGGCGAAGGGACCGCCGTCCGGCCACGTCGTGCTCGGTCTGGTTCCGACCGTGAGTTGCGTGCTGTCGGCGCGCTTCGCGCGGCGCTGCGTCGAATCCTTTCCCGGAATCTCGCTGCGTATCGTCGAGAGCTATAGCGGCCATCTCGTCGAATGGTTGCATCGGGGCGAGATGGATCTTGCGATCCTCTATGGCCGCTCGGCCGACCTGCATCTCAATGTGCAGAGCCTCGGCCGTGACAACATCGTCGCTGTCGGCCCGCGCGGCTGCGGCCTGTCGCGCAAGAAGAGCGTCGACATGGGTTGGCTGCTGCGACAGCGGCTGGTCCTGCCCAGTCATTCGCACGGCCTCCGCGCGCTGATCGAGCATGCGGCCGCCCAGCGCAAGATCAAGCTCAATGTCCAGCTCGAGGCGGATTCCTTCCGCGTGCTCACCAGCCTCGTCGAGGAGGGACTGGGCTTCGCGCTGCTGCCGCCCTCGTCGGTGCATGACGAGGTCGCGGACGGGCGGCTGGAAACCGCGGCCGTATCCAAGCCGATGACGCGCGAGCTCATATTCGCTTCTCCGATCGACCGTCCCGCCTCGACGGCATCCCTCGCCATCACCGCGCTCCTGCGCGACGAGGTCGCGGCCTGCCGCAAGGAAGGCCTGTGGGACATCAGGCTCGCTTGAAGGTCGATGCCTTCTTCGCCTCGCCCCGCTTGCGGGACGAGGGGGCGCACCGATCGCTCCGTCAACGAATTCACGCGGGATTTAGAACGGAAGCGCGCCGTCCTCACTTCGCATCTTGTGCGACCTGTCATGCCGAAATTTTATAGCCGGGCAATGAGGGGCAGGAGCGACGCGCTCATTGCCTCACTCTCCGCTGTCATCACCCGCGAAGGCGGGTGATCCAGTATTCCAGAGGCGGTGAGGGCTATGGAGAAGCTGCGGCGCGCTGGATGCCCCGCTTGCCGCCTTCGCTAAGGCTTCGGCGGCCCAAGACCGCAAGCCCGGCGAAGCCTTGGCGTAGCCGGGTCGCGGGGCATGACAGCGGAGATTCAGGCAAATGCTCGCCACTCCTCGCGCACGTCAGCCCGGAATCCTTACCGGCAGCGACTCATATCCCTTGATGAAGCTCGAATAGATCCGCTTGGGCTCGCCGACCACCTCGATGCGGTCGAAGCGCTTCAGCATCTCCTCCCAGACGATCCGGAGCTGGAGCTCGGCGAGGCGCATGCCGACGCAGCGGTGGATGCCGAAGCCGAAGGACAGGTGCGTGCGCGGCCGTGGCCGGTCGATGATGAACTCGTTCGGCTTCTCGAACATCTCCTCGTCGCGGTTGCCCGAGACGTACCACATTACTACGCGGTCGCCCTTCTTGATCTGCTTGCCGCCGATCTCGGTGTCGACCAGCGCGGTGCGCCGCATATGCGCAAGCGGGGTCTGCCAGCGGATCACCTCCGGCACCATGGAATCGATCAGCGCCGGGTCGGCGCGGAGTTTGTCATACTGCTCGGGGTTCTCGTTCAGCGCCAACACCGAGCCGGTCATGGTGTTGCGCGTAGTGTCGTTGCCGCCGACGATGAGCAGGATGATGTTGCCCATGAGGTTGTCGGGGTCCATGTAGCGCGTCGCATCGTTGTGGGCCATCAGTGACAATAAATCGTTGCGCGGCGCGGAGTTGACGCGCTCGTTCCACAGCTTCGACATGTAGGCGTAGCACTCGTCCATCTCGCGGCGACGCTCTTCGGCGGACGCGACGATGCCGCTCTTGGGCAGCGCGGTCGAGACGTCCGACCAGCGCGTCAGCTTGCGCCGCTCCTCCCAGGGGAAGTCGAACAGGGTCGCGAGCATCTGCGTCGTCAGCTCGATCGAGACGCGCTCGACGAAGTTGAAGGTCTCGTTGCGCGGCAGATTGTCGAGCACGGTCTGCGAGCGCTGGCGGATCAGTTTTGCCAATTCGTCCAGATGCGTCGGCGTGAACATCGGCGACACGGTCTTGCGCTGGGCCGAATGCTGCGGCTGATCCATGGCGATGAAGCTCGGCCAGTCATAGCCGGGGGGTACGTCGCGGATCGAGATGCCGCCGAGCGTGGAGTCGGAGGAGAAGATGCCGTGATTGGTGTCGACATGCATGATGTCGTTGTATTTCACCACCGACCAGTAGGGTTCGATCGGCGCGTTGGTGCAGTAGTGCACCGGCTCTTCCTTGCGCAGCCGTTCGAACCACGGCCACAGCGTGTCGTCCTGGAACAGCCGCGGCGCGCCCGGGTGGAATTGCGCCAGCGGCGTCGCATAGGCCTCCTCGCGTGCCCGGCGCATGCGTTTGGCCTTGTCCACATTGACCGGGGTTTGGATGTTCATGGACGGTTGCTCCAGCTCGTTTCTTCTTCGCCTCTCCCCGCTTGCGGGAAGAGGCCGACGCGCGAAGCGCGGCGGGTGAGGGGGGCTCCACGAATCGGCTGTCACCGTGTTCGCGGATGGAGCCCCTCACCCCAACCCTCTCACCGCAAGCGGGGCGAGGGAGATGTTCTCACGCCGCAATCTTCACCGGCAGCGTCTCGTAGCCCTTGATGAAGCTCGAATAGACCCGCTTGGGTTCGCCGACCACGTCGATGTGATCGAAGCGCTTCAGGATCTCCTCCCAGATGATCTTCAACTGCAATTCGGCAAGCCTGAGGCCCACGCAGCGATGGATGCCGAAGCCGAAGGAGAGATGCGTCCGCGGCCGCGCGCGGTCAATGATGAATTCGTAGGGCTTTTCGATCGCCTCCTCGTCGCGGTTGCCCGAGACGTACCACATCACGACCTTGTCACCTTTCTTGATCTGCTTCCCGCGGAACTCGAAATCGACAAGCGCGGTGCGGCGCATATGCGCAAGCGGTGTCTGCCAGCGGATCACCTCGGGCACGAAACTGTCGATCAGTGCGGGGTTCTCGCGCAGCTTGCGATATTGCTCGGGATGCTGGCTCAGCGCGTAGATCGAGCCGGACATGGTGTTGCGGGTGGTGTCGTTGCCGCCGACGATGAGCAGGATGAGGTTGCCGAGGAAATTCTTGGCATCCATGTGACGCGTGGCATCGCTATGCGCCATCATCGAGAGCAGATCGCTCTTCGGCGGCTGTTGGCTGCGTTCTTTCCAGAGCGCGGAGAAATACTGCGCGCATTCGAGCAAGACCGCCTGCCGGTCGTCCTCGGTGGGCACGAGCCCATCCGGGCCCGGGATCGTCATGGCAACGTCGGACCAGTGCGTCAGCTTGCGGCGTTCCTCCCAGGGAAAATCGAACAGCACCGCCAGCATCTGCGTGGTGAGCTCGATCGAGACACGATCGACCCAGTCGAACACCTCGCCTTTGGGAAGATTGTCCAGGCATTCCGCCGAACGCTTGCGGATGTTGAGGGCGAGCTCGTCGAGATGCGTCGGCGTGAACATCGGCGCCACGGTCTTGCGCTGAGCGCTGTGGCGCGGCGGGTCCATCGAGATGAAGCTTTCCCGGCGCAGCTCCGGATCGACGTCGCGGATGGTGATGCCGCCGAGCATCGCGGCCGACGAGAACGCCGCGTGGTTGGTCTCGATCTCCATGATGTCGTTGTATTTGGTCACCGACCAGTACGGCCCGAACATCGAGTCCTTGCAGTAGTGCACGGGCTCTTCCTTGCGCAGCCGGTCGAAATACGGCCAGAACGTATCGGTCCTGAACAATTCCGGGTCGCCGGGATCGAACTGCTCCAGCGGCAATGATAAGGCGCGTGCGCGCAATGCATCGTGACTAGCGATGCTCTCGATGGTCCCGTGCATGGCCGTCTCTCCCTGACGTTGCTCCGCGCGACTTTTTCTTGAATTCTGCGCTGCGGTATTTGCCCCTGCAATTACAGCCCGTTGTCTGCGTCGGGGCAAGGGAGAGTTTTGCCACATCCAACCTTCGCGAGAACGTCGGACGGTGGTCACGCTTTCAGGCGAACGTGATCTCCCACACCTTGTCGGGTGGAATCGCGGAAGAAATCGCTTGAAATCGAGCTAAATCGAACCCTGTCGCCTTGGGTATCGACTAACCTCTGATCTATAGTTTGAGCCGACCAGATCCGCATCCCGAGGTTGCCGTCGTGAACGAGCTGCAATGGAGCCCCATTGGCCCGCCCCAACCGGTACCGCCGCCGCTGCCGCCGACGCGGGTCGACTTCACCGGCGACCGCACCGAGTTCCGCAAGATGGCGACGAAGGGCGCCGCGCTCGAACTCGTCACCTTCGGCTTCTACCGGTTCTGGCTCGTTACCGACATCCGGCGGCATCTGTGGTCGAACACGTCGATCGACGGCGATGCCGCCGAGTATACCGGGCGCGGCAAGGAGCTGCTGATCGGCTTCCTGTTCGCGCTCGCGATTCTCGTGCCGATCTATCTCGGCTATTTCCTGATCACGATCGAGGCAGAGCGTTGGCAGGGCTTTGCTTCGACACCGCTGTTCATCAGCTTCTACGCCTTCGGGCAATTCGCGATCTACCGCGCCCGGTGCTATCGCCTGACCCGCACGGTCTGGCGCGGCGTGCGGTTCTGGATGGACGGATCGGGCTGGGCCTATTCGCTCCGTGCCATGCTGTGGGGCTTGCTTGTGTTCTTGACCCTTGGTCTGGCGCTGCCCTGGCGTGAAGCGTCGCTGGAACGCTACAAGATGCGGCACACGCACTATGGCGATCTCACCGGCGATTTCGAAGGCGACGGCTGGGAGTTCTTCAAGCGCGGCTGGTGGCTGTGGCTGCTCACGCCGATCGCGCTCGTGATTTTCCCGCTGGCACCGTTTCTCTATTCCGAGTTCAAGGCGCGAGAGTGGCGCTGGTGGCTCGCGGGTCTCCGCATCGGCGGCGTAAGTCTCTCCTCGGATTTGCCGCACGATGCGTTCTACGGCCTGTACTGGAAGGTGATCGGCTGGTGGCTGCTGCTCTCGACCCTGTTCGGCTTCTATCTTGCCGCGGCCACCGCGCTCATCGTCAAGCTCAGCGGTCTGCCGGTCGAGCAGGCGCTGGGACCCGACGGGCCTGCCAAGAACATCCCGTTGCTCGTGACGATGGTGATCGGCTACTTCGCCCTGGCGCTCGCCGTCAATATCGTGATGCGCGTCTATCTCCAGCGCGATCTCTGGGTGAAAGTGTTAGAGACCGTCGAGATGCATGACATCGGCGCGGCGGCTGACGTGCGCGGCAGCGGCGAGCTCGCCAGCGCGCTCGGTGAAGGCTTTGCCGATAGCCTCGATGTCGCGGGATTCTAGGTCGTGAGTGACGTGTCTGCCGAGGCCCAGCCCGGAAAGCCGACGATCTTCTTCGACGGCGTCTCGAGCCGCAGGCGGCGGGTCACGCTGACGCTCAGTGACGTGCTCGAGATCCTTGAAGAGGGCGAAGCGCAGGACCAACAAACGATCGCGCGCTGGGCCTATGCCGACATCCGCCGCGCCGACAGTCCGGCCGGAGTCCTGCGTCTCGCCTGTACCTCGGCCTCGCCCCTGGCACGCCTCGAGATCCGCGACGCGTCGCTCGCGACGGAGCTGACCGCGCGCTGTTCGCGGCTGGATGAGCACCAGACCACACGCCGCGGCACGGCCAGGATTGTCGGCTGGTCGCTCGCCGCCGCCGTCTCCATCGTCTGCGTCGTGCTATTCGGTGTACCGCTTGCCGCCGATCGCCTCGCACCACTGGTGCCGAAGCCGATCGAGCGGCGCATCGGCGACGCCGCCGAGGTCCAGATGAAGACGATCTTCGGCCGCGGCGCCTGCAACGATGCGGCCGGGCAGGCGGCCTTCGCAAAGCTCGTCAATCGCCTGCGCGACGTCGCCGGTCTCGATGAGTCCATGACGGCTGCGGTGCTGCCGACCGCGGTGCCGAATGCCTTCGCGTTGCCGGGCGGCAAGGTCTTCATGCTGAAGGGCCTGCTCGACAAGGCCGATAGCCCGGACGAGGTCGCTGGCATCCTCGCCCACGAGCTCGGCCATCTCAAGCATCACGACAACATGCGCGGCCTGATCTACAACGGCGGCACGTCGTTCCTGATCGGCCTGTTGTTCGGCGACGTCACCGGCTCCTCCGCCGTGATCTTTGCCTCGCGCAGCGTGGTCGAGGCCTCCTATTCGCGCGAGGCCGAAACCGCCGCCGACACCTTCGCCATCGAGACCATGCACGCGCTCGGCCGCTCGCCCAAGCCCGCGGCCGAACTGATGTTCCGCATCACCGGGAAGGAAGGCGGCTCCGGCTTCACCATCCTGTCGAGCCATCCATTGACCGATGACCGCCTCGCGCGCATGACCAGGGAAGACCGCCCCGCCAGCGGCCCACCGCTGTTGACCGACGCGGAGTGGAAGGCGCTGAAAGGGATTTGCGGCGGCAGCGGTAAGATCTGATCTTCCCGAGGCTGCTATCTCGTTCCGTAAGCGCGGTCGCCGGCATCGCCAAGGCCCGGCAGGATAAATCCGTTCTCGTCGAGACCTTCGTCGATCGCGGCGGTCCAGATCCGGACGTCAGGGTGCAGTCCGCGAACGCGCTCGAGGCCCTCGGGCGCGGCGATCAGGCAGGCGAGGCGGATGTCCTTGGCGCCGCGCTCCTTCAGCCGATCAACCGCGGCAACGGCGGTGTTGGCGGTTGCAACCACCGGCGTCACCACGATCGCAAGCCGCTCGCTGAGGTCGGACGGCGATTTGAAGAAATACTCGACCGCGGCGAAGGTGTTTGGCTCGCGGTAGAGCCCGATATGCGCGACGCGCGCGGTCGGCACCAGGTCCATCATGCCGTCGACGAAGGTCGTGCCGGCGCGCAGCACCGGAACGAAGACCAGCTTCTTGCCGGCGATCTTCGCCGAGTGCATGCGCGCAAGCGGCGTGTCGACGACGACGTCGGCGAGCGGCAGGTCGCGCGTCACCTCGTAGCACAGGAGCATGCCGATCTCTTTGACCAGCTCCCGGAACGACTTGGTCGAGATGGATTTGTCCCGCACCAAAGTCAGCTTGTGCTGGACCAGGGGATGATCGACGATCGTGACGCCTTCCATGAGGGGATGCTCCTGAAATTGCTCGATGCGCAATGCGATACGTTCGAACCCACGCGTTAAAAAACAGTGCCATCGCTGATCACCTTGAGCGGCGGCGCGCCGTCGGCGCGGCGCGCGAAGGCAATGGCGCGGCCCGCGGCCCACGTGCCGCCTTCGAGGATGCTGGCAAGCGGTAGCGATTCCGGACTGCGGCCGAGCTTCGCGCGGACGCTACCTGCCAGACGATCCAGCAGCGCGACCGTGAGCGCCCGCCACTCCACGACGAGCAGCGAATCCACCGCATGCGCGCGGTCGGCATCAGCGGCATCGCGCAGGCGCAGCACCCCGTGATCAACGAACAGGCCGCCATTGCGGTATTCGGCAAGCCCGGTCAGGCCGTCGATGTCGGTCACCTCAAGGCCGGCACGCTGTAGCGGCTCGATCAGCGAATAGCTCAGCCATTGCGACAGCTTGTGCAGGGGAACGAGGCCCGCGGTCGCATCATCGGACGTGATCGCCGGATGGCGCCAGCAATCGCCGAGCGGAAGGCCCGCAAGCTCGAGCCGCGACGGCCAGATCGGCCCGAACTGATTCAAAACTTCGGACAGGATCACGGGCGCAGCGATCGCGCCATTGGTCGCCTGTGCCGCCAGACGATCGAACAGCCCTCCGGGCCGCGGCGTGTCGCGCAAGCCGAAAATCTCCGCGCGCTGCGCCACCAGCCTGCCGAGCCGCCGCAGCAGATCGGCGCGTCCCTCGACACCAAGCAGTGGATTTGCATCCGTGACCTGAAAGCCGGACTGAAGCGAGCCGAGCGGCAGTTTTGCGATCACGTCCGCATCGACCCTGTACGGCGCACGCGCATCGCCGGAGAAGGCGCCGCTTGCGAACATGTCGAGGCTCGCGATCGCAAGCCCTTCGGAGCGGCCGATGTCTTGTCCAGTTACAGCGTCGCGGTAGCGCCAGGTGGCACCGGCGCCGGCATCGAGCAGAACGCTGATGATCGCAAGGTCGAACTCGGCGCGCCCACGCGCGGCGCGATCCGGCCACGCCGCGGCGTCCGCAAGGCGCGTCCAGCGGTCGACACCGCCGAGCACGAAATGCCGCCATCGTGCATGAAAGGGAATATCGAGTGTCGGATAAGCCTTGCGCGTGACCGCAACCACGGCCTCGGCAACGCTGTCCATGCGATCGAGATCGATCGTGAAATGCATGAGCCCGCCACCGAGGCCGAGCTCGAGCATCTGAGCGGCCCGCGCGCGAACCGCTTCTGCGGTCAGCAGCGAACGGGCCTCTCGTTCTGTCGCCGTGGCGTCCGCCATCACGTTGTCAGTACTTCTCCAGCGAACGCCCGACTACGCCATTCACGTCCTGTTCGGGCGCAACGTCGGTCGAGTAATATCCGGCGGCCTTCTTCGCGGCGATTTCGACATAGGCGTCGGCCGGAATCAGCTCCGGCGGGATCGGCACGCGCTCGACGATGTCGATGCCTTGCGAGGTGAGCGCGTCGTACTTCATGTCGCTCATCGACAGGAAGCGGTCGATGCGCTTTAAGCCCAGCCAGTGGATCGTGTCCGGCATAAGCTGCTGGAAGCGCGCGTCCTGGACGCCGGCGACGCATTCGGTGCGCTCGAAATAGGCGGCGGCCGCATCGCCGTCCTCCTGGCGCTTGCGCGCGTTGTAGACCAGGAATTTCGTGACCTCGCCGAGCGCGCGCCCTTCCTTGCGGTTGTAGACAACGAGCCCGAGCCCGCCCTCCTGCGCGCCGCGCGCGGATTCCTCGATGCCGTGGATCAGGTAGGGCCGGCAGGTGCAGATGTCGGAGCCGAACACGTCGGAGCCGTTGCACTCGTCGTGCACGCGGCAGGTGATCTTGGTGCGATGGTCGGGCAGCTTGCTGACGTCACCGAACAAATAGACGGTGGTGCCGCCGATCGGCGGCAGGAATACCTTCATGTCCGGCCGCGTCACGAGCTCGGGGAACATGCCGGCGGTTTGCTCGAACAGCGTCCGCCGCAGCTCGGTCTCTCCGGTGCCGAAGCGGGCCGCAAGGCCGGGTAGATACCAGACCGGATCGATCGCAATCTTCACCACCGACACGCTGCCGTTGGCGTGCACGACCTCACCGTCGGCGCGCAGCCGCTTTGCGGCGAGCGCATCGCGGATCTCAGGCAGGTCCAGCCGCGCACGCGTCACCGCGATGCTCGGACGGATGTCGGCGCCCTCGGCGATTTCTTGGCGGAAATTCTCGGCGACGAGATGCCCCCAGGGATCGAGCGCGACGATCTTGGTCGGGTCGGTCCATTGCGGGAACGGCCCGATCGTCGCCGCTGGAAATGTGTTGGTGAGATCGGGACGCCGGATCGGATCGAGCGCGCCTGCGGAGACAGCGAGCGCCCGGTACACCGCATAGGAGCCGCCATGGCTGCCGATCACGTTGCGATCCAGCGACCGCGACACCGTGCCGATGATCGGCCCGCGCTCGCGTGCTTCCGGGGCACCCCAGTGAATCGGAAAAGCCGCCTTTCTGCCCGGCTCCGGATGGGAGGTGAGGCGGATGTGATCGGTACGGTTCGCTCGGCTCATAACCAAACTCCCAAAAAGCCAACGGCCCGCCTGTCCGACGGGCCTGGCTCAGTCGCATTGCCGGGTCCACCGGCGACGCGCCCTAATCTTTCATATTGTAGCGGCGAGCCACGACGGACAAGTTAATCGTACCGTGTGACGAGCCCGTTCATTTTCGACATTAGACATATAGGTATTGTTGGGCGTGTCCTGAATGCCCCATCCGACGCCGATCAGCCGCGTGACGCTCGGATGCGTTCAGTGCAAGTTATTGAAATAATTAGCATTTTCTAAAAAGATGAATCCTGCGTTGTCATCCAGACCAGCTCGCCGGCAATCTGGACAAAACGTCTATATTCAGACATATCGTTCAGATTCTCGGGAGAACGCCATGTCCGCCAGCTACATCGACCCCCGCAACGGCAAGCTCTATCCGCTGGATCAGCCGCGCTGGTGCTCGGACGAGCGTACGCCGCTGCTGGTCACGCCGGGGGCAGGGCTGTCGCGCGATGAGATTGACGGCCGCACGCGATCGCTGTGGCGCTACCGGGCGGCGCTGCCGGTCGAGATCGCAAAGCCGATCACGCTCGGCGAAGGCTGCACGCCGCTGGTGCAGCAGGCGTGGGGCGAGCTGCGCCCGTTCTTCAAGCTCGAATGGTTCAATCCGACCGGCAGCTTCAAGGACAGGGGCTCGGCGGTGATGCTGTCTTTCCTGCGGCAGATAGGTGTCGACGCCATTCTGGAAGACAGTTCCGGCAATGGCGGCTCGTCCATGGCCGGGCTCGGCGCCGCAGGCAGGATGCGCGTGAAGATTCTTGCGCCTGCATCCACGTCGCCGGCGAAGATCGCGCAGGTGCGCGCCTATGGGGCCGAAGTGCAGCTCGTCGAGGGCCCGCGCGAGGAGTCGGAGGCCGAAGCCATCCGCCAGTCGAGCCAGACCTTCTACGCCAGCCACAACTGGCAGCCTTTCTTCCTCGAAGGCACCAAGTCGCTCGCCTATGAGATCTGGGAGGATCTCGGCTTTCGCGCGCCCGACAACGTCATCGTCCCCGTCGGCGCCGGCAGCAGCCTGCTCGGCTGCGCCTTCGGTTTCCGCGAGCTGCTCAAGGCCGGGCAGATCGCAAAATTGCCGCGCCTGTTCGCGGCCCAGCCGTTGAACTGCTCGCCGATCGATGCGAGTTTTCAGGCCGGCGTCGATACGCCCGTCCCGCGCGAGGTGCACAAGACCATCGCCGAAGGCACCGCCATCAAGCATCCCCTGCGCCTGCGCGAGATCATCGGCGCACTGCGTGAAAGCGCCGGCGGCACCGTTGCGCTCAGCGAGGAGGACATCGTCGCCGCGCTGCGCCGGCTGGCGCGGCAGGGACTGTTCGCCGAGCCCACCAGCGCGAGCGCCGCGGCCGCGCTGGACAAGCTGTCGAGCGCCGGAGCCATCAAGGCGAGCGAGACCACCGTGGCGGTCCTCACCGGCACCGGGTTGAAGGCCGCAACGACAGTTGCCGAGCTGGTGCAGTAGGAGCACGGCGATGAGCCGCCGCAAGCCCGCCACGTCGCGTAGCGCCGCTGCAGACCGCAAGGCGCTGTTCGAGCAGTTGGAGCAGATCGCGAAGGGGCTCGGTGACACCTTCGCGCCGTTCTGCGAAGTCGTGCTGCACGACCTCACCCATCCCAAGAATGCGATCCTCGCCATTCACAACAACCTGTCGGGACGCAAGGTCGGCCAGCCCGCCACCGAGCTTGGGCTGGCTCGCATCGCCGATCCCGACTACGCGCAGGTGATCGCGAATTACGCCAACGCTTTTGCCGACGGCAGGCAGGCCAAGAGCACCTCGATCGGCATCAAGGACGCGGACGGTGCCTACGTCGCCGCGCTCTGTCTGAATGTCGACCTGACGCTGTTCCAGGGCTTGCAGAGTGCCATCGGCCAGTTCGTCAGCGTCGGTGCGAAAAACAGCCCGCGCGAGTCGCTGAGCCCCGTCGGCGCGGAGGCGATCCGCGCGCATATCGACCGGTTCGCCGCCCGCCGCGCCACCACGCCGCGTGCATTGACGACGGAGGATCGCCGCACTCTGCTGCGCGAATTGCGTCAGGCCGGCTGTATGCAGGTCCGCCGCTCCTCGGACATCATCGCGGCCCATCTCGGCGTGTCGCGCGCCACAGTGTACGCAGACGCGAGATGACGTGAGCTGCCGTGGGTGTCGCAGGCACGCATTGAACCTTCGGTATCCGTCGCTTGCCTCATGGAGGAGGGAGTCAAGCGAAGGGAGAGTTCCATGTCCGACCCGTTTGCAGGTTTCAAGGCGATCCAGAAAGAAGCCTGGTCGCTGTTCACGCCGATTGAGGTGTTCACGACGCCGACCGCGGCCAAGCTCGTCAGTTTTGCCGGCGTTGCCGCCGGTCAAAGGCTGCTCGACGTCGGATGCGGCACCGGGGTCGTCGCGATCACGGCGGCGCGCCGCGGCGCGAAGGTGAGAGGGCTCGACCTGTCGCCGGTCCTGATCGAGCGCGCCCGCGAACATGCGCAGCTCGTGAACCTCGATGTCGACTTCAAGGAGGGCGACGCCGAAAGCCTGCCCTATGGCGACGCCGAGTTCGACGTGGTTCTCAGCCAGTTCGGCCACATGTTCGCGCCGCGCCCCGACGTGGCCATCGCCGAGATGCTGCGCGTGCTGAAGCCTGGCGGCACCATCGCCTTCTCCACCTGGCCGCCGCATCTCTATGTCGGTCGGATGTTCGCGCTGATCGCGCGCCATGTGCCGCCGCCCGAGGGCGTGGCCTCGCCGGTGCTGTGGGGCGATCCGAAGATCGTCGCCGAGCGTCTTGCCGGCAAGGTGAAGGATGTTTGCTTCGAGATGGACATGATGACGCCCTCCGCGCTCAGCCCGCAACATTTCCGCCGCCTGATGGAAGCAACCATCGGCCCCGTGATCAAGCTCGTCGCCCAATACAAGGACGAACCGGACAAGCTGCGGAGCTTCCGCGCCGAGTTCGACGCGCTGACCTCGGAGTATTTTGACCGCAGCAACAACGTGATGCGCCAGCAGTTCTTGATGACGAAGGCGAGGAAGGTGTGAGGGGTCTCTCTCCACGACCTCATCTCGCGACGAAGTGCTCGCGGAGAGATCCCCTCATCCGGCGCTTCGCGCCACCTTCTCTTCACTCCTTCAGTTCGTTCACCCGCTTCACCCAGGCCCTGACATCGGCGAGCACGTCGGGCAGCAGCGCCCTGACCTCCTGCACGGTCATGCCGGGCCTGATGCGGGGGTCGTAGAGCAGGTTGAGGATGTATTGGTCGTAGACGTCGAAATAGCCCATCGAGACGTTGTCGTTGAACATGGTCCAGGGCACGCTCGTGGTGTCGTTGATCGGACCGAGCGACTGCAAGAGCTCCTCATAGGCGCAGTCGAGAAAGACGAAGTCGCCGTTGTCGACGGTCAGGATGACGTCGGAATGCTCGATCTCGAAATTGTCGTTCTTGCGGAAACCGGACAAGCATTGCGGATCGAGCGAGGAGCGGATCTCGCGCGCCTTCTCCGCACCGTAGAAGCTTGAAATGGTCCGATAGAGGTCGCGGTCGCGCACGAGCTTGACGCGCACATTCGCAGCCTCGCTGGCGTCGGTCATGGCGATGTCGAGATGCTGCACGCGGGCGCCGATATCGGCCACGATTCTGGCGAGCTGCGCCTTGCGGTCGGTGCGGTCGCTCTCGGCATAGACGCGCACCGGCCCGTCGAACTTGCGGATGCGGTCGACGCGGCCGGCGAGATGGTATTCGGCGCCGAAGGCGGTCTTGAAAAAGCCCTCGACGATCTCGCCGTCGGTAAAGCTCTTCTTCTCGGTGCGCTGGCGCGAGGCGATCGCGGGCAATTCGCCCGCGCTCGCGATGGTAGCGATGTCACCGGCGAGCGCTAGGGCTGCGAGCGCCACGAGGGCGATGCGTGTGACAGGCGAAGGCGGGAGAGGGGCGCTCATCGTTATCCGACGCTGCCGTATTCGCAAGCCGCACACAAGACCGCAAATCCACGCGGCGAGCGGGTTCCCGCCGCGCGCTTGCGCCTAGTTATTCAGCACCACGACGGTGGTGCCCACCGAGACGCGGCCGTAGAGATCGGTGACGTCCTCATTGGTCATGCGGAAGCAGCCGGAGGAGACGGCCTGACCGATCGTCTCCGGCTCGTTGGAGCCGTGGATGCGGTAGAGCGTCGAGCCGAGATACATGGCGCGCGCGCCGAGCGGATTTTCGATACCGCCCTTCATGTGGCGCGGCAGGTCGGGCCGGCGCGCCAGCATCTGCGCCGGCGGCGTCCAAGCCGGCCACTCCTTCTTGGCGGTGATCCTGTGCACTCCGCCCCAGCGGAAGCCATCGCGGCCGACACCGATACCGTAGCGTAGCGCCTGGCCGTTCGGCAGCACCAGGTAAAGCCGCCGCTCCGCAGTGTTCACCACGATCGTGCCGGGTGCGTAAGTCCCGGTATAGACCACGGTGGTGCGCGGGATTGCACTCACGCCGGCGCGGAAGAAGTTCGGGCCGCCGCCCATGATGTCGCGGGAATCGAACTCTTCCGCGAGCGCGCCGCTCATTCCGGCCGTCAGGAATGCGACGGCTGCAATCGGCGCGGCAAACAACCGGTTCATGGTATCCCCCCAGCAAAATGAAAATCGTTCCAATACAACCAGAGGCCATATTTGCGCCCGTTCCGCAAGCCACGGCCCCGTGAGCGGTGCCGCCCTTGACGATTGGCGTTACCAAATCGCAACCCGCGCCAATTTGCCGAAAAGCATTAGCCAAGACGGCGCATCGTCGCGCGGGGCAGGGCCGCCATCCCCGCTATTGCTTTGACGAGACGCGCAAACAATGATTGATCGGGGCGTAACGCTGGAAATTACCGGCTGCTGGAGCTGAATGATGAACGGTGCGGAAAGTCTAGTACGGACGCTGGTCAAGGGCGGGGTCGACATCTGCTTCACCAATCCCGGCACGTCCGAGATGCATTTTGTCGCGGCGCTGGACCGCGTGCCGGGCATGCGTTGCGTGCTCGGCCTGTTCGAAGGCGTGGTGACGGGGGCCGCCGACGGCTATTTCCGCATGAAGGGCATGCCGGCCTCGACGCTGCTGCATCTCGGCCCCGGCCTCGCCAACGGCCTTGCCAACCTGCACAACGCCAAGAAGGCGAATTCCGGCATCGTCAACATCGTCGGCCAGCATGCCACCTACCACATCGGCTACAATGCGCCGCTGACCTCCGACATCGAGGGCCTGGCGCGGCCGATGTCGTCCTGGGTCCGCACCTCGCCGGACTCCAAATCGGTTGCCGCCGACGGCGCCGCGGCGATCGCCGCCGCGAAAAGCGCGCCGCCGCAGATCGCGACCCTGATCCTGCCCGCTGACACTGCCTGGAACGAGGCGGATGCAGTCGCCGAGGTGCCGGCCGAGAAGCAGCGGGCGAGCTACTCGCCGCAGGCGGTCGAGAAGGCCGCCAGGATCCTGCACGGTGACGGCGAGGGCACGCTGTTGCTGATGACCGGCAGCGCGCTGACCGAGCACGGGCTGGCGCTGGCCCAGCGCATCGCCGGCAAGACCGGCTGCTCCGTGATGGGCCCGACCTTCCGTCCGAAGATGGCGCGTGGCCGCGGCCGCTTCTCGATCGATCGCATCCACTATGTGATCGAGCAGGCGCTGCCGATGCTGGAGAAGTTCCGTCACATCGTGCTGGTCGAGGCGGACGATCCCGTGGCGTTCTTCGCCTATCCGAACAAGCCGAGCATGCTGAAGCCCGAGGGCTGCGAGGTTCATCGCATGACCTCCTGGGGCGAGAACTCGGTCGTGGCACTGGAAGCGCTCGCCGGCGCACTGCATGCGAGCACCAAGGACGTCAAGCCGCAGCCCTTGCAGGAACTGGTCAAGCCGACGGGCGCGCTGACCTTCGCCTCGATCGCGCAGGCGATCGCATGCGCGATCCCCGAGAATGCCATCCTGGTCGACGAATCCCTGACCACCGGTCGCGGCTTCTTCCCGCCGACGGCGGCCGCGGCTCCCCATGACTGGCTGCAGAACATGGGCGGCTCGATCGGCTTCTCCACGCCGCTGTCGATCGGCGCTGCGATCGCCTGTCCGGACCGCAAGGTGATCTGCATGGTCGGCGACGGCAGTGCGATGTACACGATCCAGTCGCTCTGGACCCAGGCGCGCGAGAACCTGAACATCGTCACCATCGTGTTCGCCAACCGCATCTACCAGATCCTGCGCGGCGAGTTCGACAATGTCGGTGCGGGCGAGCCCGGCCAGCGCGCGAACGACATGCTGCGGCTCGACCGGCCGACCCTCGATTTCGTAGCGATGGCGAAGGGCATGGGCGTGCCCGGCCGCGCCGTGACCAATGTCGACGAGTTCAACAAGGCGCTGGCCGAAGCCGTCGCCGAACCCGGACCGCGGCTGATCGAAGTGCAGATGTAGGGACAGCTAGAGGAGAGCGCCGGGGTCGAGGAGCGCGATGCAGACCGAGCTGAACAAGATGGTGGCGGCGCTTCGGGACTTCTACGCGCAAGAGACCTTTCTGCTCGACAAGGACGTCGGCGAGCGCACCATCACCCACCGCTTCGCCATGCATCTGGAGAAGCAATTTCGGGGCTGGGCGGTCGACTGCAATTATGACCGGCTCGGCGAACGCACGCTGCTTCTGCCGCACGGCACGATCATCTCGACCGACGACCATCTCGGCAAGTCGATCTATCCCGACATCGTCGTGCATCAGCGCGAGATCCCGAACAACCTGCTCGCCATCGAGGTGCGTAAGGCGAGCAATCACACGTCAATGGAGCACGATCAGCAGAAGCTGAAGGCGATGACCGATCCGCTTATCTGGTTCGCATACTGGGCCGGCGTCTTGCTCGTGCTGGCAAAGCGCAACGTGACGATGTCGGAGGTCTATGTGGGCGGCGTCATCGATCCGCCACTCTCGCTCTGGCTCGCCGCGCGGCTGGAGGAGGTCGGCCTGAGTGGGAGTGACTAAGGCGGCAAGACGTGTGGCGCGCGCGAAGGCTCGCGAGCGCACGCCGCTGCATCATCAGTAGGAGTAGCGCTGCGCGAACGCGTAGTGCGGATTGATGCCGCAATAGGAAGACGTACCGGAGGCTGCGGCGAGACACTGCTGATAGCTGACAAACTGGCAGTTACCGGGATAGCCCCAGCTACGGCCCTGCAGGCAGTATCTGTCGTTTGCGGCTTGTGCCGGCGCCGAGAATGTCGCGGCAAGCAGCGTAGCGAATGACGCGAGGGTCAGGACGGTACGACGCATTTCAATCTCCTTCGGGTACGGGTTGGCGGGCCATGTCAGCGTTTCCGGGGCTCGCCCGATGCACGGTCTTACCTTCTTTGTTGCGCGCGGAGCCCGGTGCGTTCAGATGTGACGCCCATCATGACGCAGGCGGGGCCCGGCTATGTGATCTCGGGCACAGTTCGCGTGCGGGTTCCGGCCCATCCTGACCCGGCTTGCACTTGCTGATCCCGCGGGACTACGCTTCCCTCACTCGGATCAGGCATTTGGAGGCTCTGATGCAAAAATCATATTTGTTCGCCGCGACGGCAGCGCTGGCCCTCGTTCTGCAAGCCCCGATCGCGCTGGCTCAGAGCGCACCTGCCGCGGGCGGTACTGCACCGGCAGATGCGGCCACCACGGCACCGGCGGCGACCTCCGCGCCGGCGGCAGCGACGCCGCCGAGCGCAACCACTGACTCTTCAAGCCCTTCGACCGGTGCGAAGAAAAGCGCCGAGAAGAAGCCGGCGAAGAAGAAGATGACGCTGCGGCAGGAGATCGATCATTCGATCGACACTGGCACCGTTCCGGCGCGCTATCGCAGCTCGGTACCGAGGCAGTACCAGCACTACATTCCGTTCGATAAGCGGTAGCGGATCGTGCAACGGCGCCGGCGCGATCGAGCGTCAGAGCGCGGGTTTGGAGAGCTTTGTCAGATGCAGATCTGCATACCTTGCGGCGGTCTACGCTCGCGGTGCTAAAGTAGGCCAAAGCCCAGGGGACGGTTATGAGTGATGATGCGAAGGATGCTGGCCTTGTGGCGATGATCAGCAGCATCCTGGGGGGCGGCAAGCGCGCGGACAACGTCGAACCGCCTCCTCTCGACGAAGCCCCGCCAACAGCGCCGACGAATGGCCTGGAAGCGGTGGCGGCGCAAATCGCTGACGCGGTGCCACCGAGGCGCGAGGATGCGTCCAATGGCGCAGTTGCGCCCGCGAAACTGATCGAGCCGCCGGCTCAAATCGTGACGCAACCGGGCGGCAAGCGGCGGCTGCCTGCGGAAGCGATTGCCGATCTCGTGCTCGGCGAGTTGCGCAAGATAGAAGGTTTTCCGGCGTCCGGTGTCTCCATCACGGTCTACGGCTACCGGAACTGGAACGCCATGATCACGTTCGCGCCGTTCTCGACCACGTTCCGGGACGCGACACGGTTCCGTCAAGCGCTGCCCGATATCGTCTTCAAGCTGCGCCGATACGTCGACCTCGAGATCTAGGTTCGCTACAATCCCCAAAAGCAGTCGATGGGGTCTTGGAATTGAGCGTCGCCTTTACCAAAGAAGAGAGTGCCGAAACCGCGTCCGAGACGCTGTTGCCGGATCGCCCGATTTCGCCTCATCCCAACCTGGTGACGCAATCGGGATTGCAGGCCTTGGAGCTGCAGCTTCGCCAAGCACGCGAGGCCTATGAGGCCGCGCAGCAGATCGAAGACGTCAATGAAAAACGCCGGCAGTCGGCGGTCCCCTTGCGTGACGTGCGCTATTTCGTCGAGAGGCTCCGCACCGCCCAGGTGATTCCCCATCCAGCGTCGACCGATACCGTTGCCTTCGGAAGCACGGTGACGTTCAGCCGGGCTGACGGCCGCGTGCAGACGTATCGCATCGTCGGCGAGGATGAAGCGGACCCAAAGGCCGGGTCGATCTCCTTCGTCTCTCCGGTCGCAAAATCCCTGATCGGCAAAGCCGTCGGCGACGTCGCCGGTTCGGGCAATCAGGAGGTCGAGATTCTGTCGATTGCGTAGCGATGCGCTTGCGGTGATTGCCTTGCGCGGACGATGACGACGCCGGCGTTAAAGAGCTGGTCAGGAATGGTGGGCGCACAAGGGAGCAAAGCTGGCGCCATTACCCGATGCCGACAGTCTCGTCTCCTGTACATAGTTGGCCCAAGGCCGGGATGCAGCCAAGTCGGCTTCAACGTCGCCGTCTGAGAGCAACGCCGACGCGAGACGTGCAAGGGTTCCTTCACCTTGATCTAGAGATACATCCGAATGGGCAATAGCCGAAGATCGCTTCGCGCTGAAGAGTGAGACCACCACTGCTGGGGGCCAACCGGAGATGTCCGATGGGTGCGGCAGGCTGGCGCTTTGCGCATATGAAGAGAACTCTCCGCGTCCGGGCGGTCGTTATTGGCGTGCTGGAAGAGCTGCCGTTTATCTGTCCGGTGGCGGTCGCAATCGGCTCGCTGATCATGATCGGCATCACGCTCTACAAGGATTGGCCGCAGTGAGGCTCGTTGAGAGTGAGGCTCGTTGAGGTCCGCTGTTGCGGGTGAAGGGGATCCAACCCGCTGGGTTCCTCGATGCGCCTTTGACCCCCGAAGCCGCCATCCTCCTCCAGAGAACCTACTGAACATTTTGTCAGCTTGTGCCGCCTGAGCGGACTTCCCCAAGTTCCCGGAAACTGAAGTGCTCGATCACATCGGTTTGAGAAGCGGCGCGGAACATCCGTCGGTCCTCGGTGCTTGCCTCGGTCACAAATCACAGAAAAGGGAGCGTCCAAATGACAGGACTGAAGACTGCAAGTCTTGCCATCCTCGGCACCGCGGCCATTGTCGTCTCCGCGCTCGCGAGCCCGGCGATGGCCGAGGGTACAATGGCCAAGGGTGCGAGGCATACTCAGGCCCAGACCACGGGATCCCAAACTCTCGCTAAAGGCCAGCGCCACGTTCAGCGTCACGCGACCTACCGCAGCCAGCGGATCCGTAACGCCAACGCTGCCTTGCCGAGCGGGACAGTGTATCGCAGGCCTGCCGGGCCCGCTGCGGTAGCCGGCAATGTCGTGGGCGGCGCCGTCGCGACCGCGGGGGCGATCGCAACTGCCCCCTTCCGAGCCTTCGACAATAGCAACTACAACTACTATGGCTACGGCTATGGCGGTCGCGACTGGAAGACCTACGCCGCCCACAACAGCCTTGCCTGCACGCCCGGCACCATGTTCAAGGGTCCGGACGGCCGGCTACATCCCTGCCAGTAATCCCTTTCGACGCGAAGACGAGGAAAAAGGCGGCCCGAGCGGCCGCCTTTTTGACGTGCGCGCCGGCAGGACGTAGCCGCAGAAGATGATGCGGCCAGAGTCGCTACGGCGTAACCTTGAAACGCCAGCGCCATTACGCCAACCAGCCAACGGCGCTTTCTCCTTGTGTGAGGTCCAGCGATGCCCGCAGATCATGATACGCGGCCCTTGGGTCGAACCGGCATCCATGTGCTGCCCTTGGGCATCGGCACGAACAAGTGGCGGCGTGCCGATCGTGGGGCCGTGTTGGAAACATACAGGACCATTCACGACGCTGGCCCGTGCATGATCGACACCGCTGAGATCTATTTCTCGGAGCGCGTCGTGGGCGACTGCTTGCGCGCAGGTCCCACACGCGCGGTGATAGCATCGAAATTCCTTCCCTTTCCGGGCCGAACCTCGCCGCGCCGCCTGATGAGCGCGCTGGACGGTTCGCTTGCGCGCCTGGGCCTCAAGACAATCGATCTGTACTATGTCCATTATCCGTTGCCCCTGATCGACGTGGGAGGGTTCGCCGAAGGGCTCGTCGAAGCGGTGAAGTCCGGCAAGGCACGCGCGGTCGGCGTGGCAAACTTCAATGCGGACCAGATGCGCCGCATCGCCGATCACCTCGCAAGGGCAGGCGTTCCGCTCGCCGCCAATCAGGTCAACTACAGCCTGCTCCGACGAGGAGCGGAAACAAATGGCGTGCTCGAAGCCTGCCGTGAGCTCGATGTGGCACTGGTCGCGTATTTTCCCCTTGCGTCTGGCCGCCTCACGCGGCCGTCGGACAGCAGGGGCACGAAAGCGCTGCTGACGTGTCTCGCCGAAATTGCCCGCGCGCACGACGCCAGCATCAGTCAGGTCGCGCTGAACTGGCTGTTGGCGCGCGACAGTCGCGTGATCCCCATCCCCGGCGCGACCAAACCTCATCACGCCAGGGCCAATCTCGATGCACTCGCCTGGCGCTTGAGTGAGACCGAGTTTGACGCGATCGACCGAGCCTCAGCAAACAGTGGAACATGAATCCGGCGCCCATCAAGCCCGTCAGTAAGGCCGTTAGCATGCGGCGTTGAAATTACGCAGGGCGACCAAGACGGCATTGGGAGCAATGCTCGATCTCTTTGGGACAGCTTGCCCCGATGCCTACTGCAGATTTTCAAAGCATTGATTTGGAGCATATCGAAAGAGAGAGATTGCTCGTGGTTCAAGCATTTTAGGTATTCCCATGGCCTGGCTCTTTCTGCTCATTGCTGGCCTGTGCGAAATCGCCTGGGCGATCGGCCTCAAATTCACGGAAGGCTTCGCGCGCCTTTTGCCAACAATCGGCACGGTCGTCGCTATGGCGGCCAGCCTTGGGTTCCTCGGACTCGCCCTTAAGTCGCTGCCGGTCGGTACGGCCTATGCGGTGTGGACGGGCATTGGCGCTGTTGGCACCACGGCGCTCGGCATCTATCTATTTAATGAGCCCCTGACGTTGCTTAGGTTAGCCTGCATCGGCTTTATTCTTTTGGGCATCATCGGACTGAAGATGCTGCGATGAGGCCTGTTGGAAGTCGGCTCAGAAGTAGCTTTCCAACGTGCCACGCCGTCGGACGTCGAGAGCAGCGCAGTGGAAGGCACCACCAAACGCCGCATAGTGTAAGAAGTTGCAGGGAATCGGTTCGAATCCCCAATTTTCAAACGCACGCATCGTTGCGGTATGATGCGGATCTACGATGACGCGCTTCTCATCGACCATCAATACGTTCATGTTGAGCCATTTCCCGCATAGTGAAGTGATCCTGAGTACAGGATCGGTGATTGGGTCGGACTCGGGAGCTACGAGGATGTCCCACCCTTTCAAGACAGCCGGAAGATGGTCGACGTCTATGTACTCGGGATTGATCAGAATCTTGCCGGGCCCAAGCGGCAATATGGTGGTGTCGATGTGCATTGGATTCGGACAGCGGCTCTCAATCTCATGGATGCGATAACCGTCGCCAAGGTGACGACGCAGCCATTCAATGCCGGACGCATTGGTGACGTTGCTGCGGGTCACGAACAAGTCGCGCCCGCAGCGAAAGAAGTCGGCAGCGTCAAAGACCGGTTCGAATTCGGTGAGAATGTATGAGATCGGCTCGCCTTTCTTCGGAACGCGAAAGTCAGGGTCGAACAGTTCGTCCGACAGTTGCGGCCTGGGCGCACTCGTCCACCGCGCGCCACGTTGGAAATAGTCTTTCAGGATCGGACGATAAGACTGCGTCTCGAAGTAGCGACAGGGCCAAACCATTGGGGTTTCGATGATCTCGTCGCCGATCACGAGCATGCTGTCGCGCGGGCAGGAATTGCAGAAGCCGCGCGAGGACCATCCCGGTGTGCTGAAGCGCTTCCTGTGGTCGACAGCGTCCGGCCGTCTTACGACGATGCCCAGCGACTGTAGCAGCGCAACAAAGCCATCAAGTTCACGCTGCGCCGGTTCGATCATGATCCTTGGGTAACGAAAGCCTGCGAGCAGCGACTGAGCACGCGCTGCCATGCCCGGAATGTTGCAGGTGACGACCGGATGATCGGATGGGATGACCGCACCCTCAAGCCTTCCGACGATCACTTCCTCCAGCGTGTCCCACTCGTTGTGTGAGTTCACGGGAGAAATTCGGCCCGATGGAGCGGCATCCAAACCGCGAACGTGCGCGACCACGTCCATGCACGAGACCCTCTGTGCGCTACAACAGCCTCCGGTCGCGGAAGTTCCAGGCGACCAGCCCCCCGGTTGTGGGTCGATCGCAAATCCCTGGTGTCGACTCTTGGGCCCTTAGCTGACTATGTCGGTCGGCTGCTTGATTTCTGCCCGCGGGGGTAAAGCGGACGTCGGCACGCCTCGGCAGGGAGCCTTCAACGACTCTTGAAATCTAAGCTGAATGATGGGCGCACATGGGATCGAACCATGGACCCTTCCGTGTGAAGGTGGAGGCGTATTCAAAACGGCCTATAGTAATAGGCTATTTTGATGATCGGGCGACGACTGCACACGTTTTGCACACCGTGATTTTTGGAAATTACTCAAGGAGTGAGCGCTCCCTTAAATGAGGAGAGGTCCACCAGCGTTCTCGTTATGTCTGTCCGCACAGCATGATCATGCGGCCAAAAATAGGCGATTGAGCTATCGAGTAAGCCAACTGATGCGCACTATATTCCGGATTTAGGAATGAATTAACAGCCTCCCGCGAAGGTTGAATAATGAACTGGTCACGCAAGAATATCGTCCTTTCAATTCTGCTCGCGCTTCCAATTGCCGGACTGATTACCATCATCTTCTCTTCAGTCATACCATTGCATCATGAGCAGGATGAGTGTTCGTTCGGATCAGTAACTAACGCCGAATATCGGGGGATGCTTTCTGCCGCTCGATCGCTGAGATGGAAATCGACCTTCGAAAGGCAAAAAATAGAAGACGCGCTGTTGGCGCAGTTCGTGCAGGTATCTCGAAATAGCTCATCTCCCTACGTCAAGATCGCAGCTATGCACGCTGTTCTCCGCGCGTGGGGCGGAGAGTTCACCAACGTCGAGGGCCAATTTGGCGATCGAAGTAATAAATTTGAGACAGCGTCCCGCGGGGGTGGCATCAGCTTCAATTATGCAGCAGCGGTACCGCAAATTGGACTTACATCCCTACCTGGAAAAGCTTGGTTCATTGGGCACTTGAACGGCCCATTAAGCTCCACAGCCGCGTACGATCCGAAAAAATATCGCCCAGGACGCCTGTACTTTGTTGTTTGGCTTCCTAATCCGGTCGATCCGATCCCAAGTGACGTCCTTCGCGGGCTCAATGGTGCTTGTCCGCCGGTACCACCCGAGGAATTGGCCAATTTCTTTTCGGGCAAGCCTCAAGTAGGAGATTGAGGACGCCGTCGGCCTCTGTCCGCCGCACGATTACCATGCGGCTTTCACCACGATGCCCTGAACTTACAAGGGCCCGTTCGAGACTATGACGGTCTGGTGTCTGATTTCATTCGCACGCTTCGGCAGGGAACGACTCTTGAAATCTAAGCTGAATGGTGGGCGCACATGGGATCGAACCATGGATCTCTCGCGTGTGAAGCGAACGCTCTCCGCTGAACTATGCGCCCTTAAGCCGACGATGCGGTGTTTCCGGCCCGACGGAAGGAGCCAGCAAGGTTTCGGCCGAAAGGCGTTTCCAGGTGAGTTGGGAATCCAGGGTGCAATGAGGTCGACCTCGGCCCGATCGCCGGTGCCGTGCGCCTCTCCTTGGATGATGGCATCGTGCCGCTGTTTTGCCCGACGCGTCAAGCTGCTTCGGAAAAGACGTAGCCGTGATGCCGGCAGCCGCCGGCTACTTTGCATGGGGTTGTTTTCGATATTTTGATGGGGGCCGTCACGAAGGCCACCAAGCGACCGCTTGGCGTCGATGATTGTCCGCACCCGGTATGGTTCAGGAGGCTGAATGGTGGGCGCACAAGGGATCGAACCTTGGACCTCTCCCGTGTGAACCACAATCGGTAGACTGTAGTCAACCTAATCCAGCCATAGTCTGATTGTAAAAATCCTTGTAGAGCAGGCATTTGCGGCCATATCGGCCCATCATTGGCCTCGGCTGGCCCTACCACATTTTGTATGTCCCTGCTGTGCCCTGCGGAGAAATTCCCTCTGGGCACAGCAAAACTGGGAACGTGGAGGGAACGGCTTGTGGTCCTTTTCTAGGGGCGCGCCTCGACCCGTCCCAGGGCGCAAGGAGCAAGGGCACAAACTATGGAAAAGAGCGAAGAAGCTCCCAGAGCTGAAGGAACGACGAACTACCTGAGACTCACTGACGCGGCGATCCGTGCGGCAACGCTGCCGCCGGGCAAGTCGCAGCACTATCTGCACGATATAGAGCAGCCGGGGCTCGCAATCAGGATGCGCGCGACTGGTGGCCGGACGTGGGTCTTCATGTTCACAAAGCCTGGGACGAAAGGCACCCAACGCAAGACGCTGGGTGCATGGCCCAAATTCAATGAGAAGGCCGCGCGCAGGGCCGCCACGGTCGTGGCTGGGGAGGTGGTCATTGGGGTCGATCCCAATGAGGCCAAACGCGAGGCGAAGCGGCGAGCGCTGGCTGAGCGGCAGTGCACCACACTGGCGATCCTGATCGTTGAAGATGGCCCCTACGAAATGTCCCTGACCGGGCGCCAGGTCGTCAACTGGAAACCGGCCATGTCGGCACTCCGACGCGGTCTGAAAGATCATTTCGATCTCGCCATCGCCGAGCTGACACGACGGCAAATCATGGCAGCGGTGGACAGGATCGCCAAGACCGGTAAGCGCGGCGCAGCCAAGGACTTGCGCAAGCACACGCATACGTTCCTCGAATGGTGCGTTGGCGAAGGCTACGTCGAGCACAACGTGCTCGCCGGCTTTCGTGCGCCCAAGGAGACACGCGCGCAGCGGGTTGGGCGCCGAACGAAGGGGCGGGCGCTGACCGACGAGGAGATCATCAAGGTCTGGCACGCATCCGGCAAGCTCGGGACGTTTGGGCTATTGACACGAATGTGCCTACTCGGTGGACCGCGCCGCAGCGAGCCAACCATGATCGAGTGGCAAAATCACGTCATGGATGACCGCATCACTTTCGATGCAGCATGGACCAAGATGGGCCTCCACCACGACGTGCCGCGCACTCACCTCGTTGACGAGGTGCTTACGGCCGCGAAACATTTTCAGCGTGCGACGTCGGACTATGTTTTCCCGTCACCGAAGACCGGCGGCCAGATGTCGGGCTTCACAAAGATGGTCGACCGCCTGGTCAAGGAAGCGGGCGCCGCCAAGTTCACCATGCATGACTTAAGGCGCAGCTTGCGAACCATCATGTCGCGCTGCGGCTATGACAACGAAATCCAGCGGTTGTGTGTCGGGCAAAAGCCGCGCGGAATCGATCAGGTCTACAATCACGACGAACAGTGGATCATCCGCAAGATGGCGTTCGAAGCTGCTCATGACTACATCGCGGAGTTGGTCGGCGCGAAACGGGCGGGGAAGATCGTACGACTGCAGCGGACGAATCCTCTCGATCCCATCAAGGCCGAATTGCTTGGCCGTCTTCGCGAGCATTATGCGGCTGCGGCGACTTAGTTGTCTTATCGCGTCCGGCCAGATAGTCGCGCACCGCATCGACACGGTAAAGCGGGCGGCCATCGACGTAGCGCCATTTCAGCGGATGGTTCGGATTGCGCCGCCATAGCTCCAGAGCTCCAGGCGTGCGCCGGATGACGGAGGCCGTCTCTAATGCCGTTAAATTAGAGCTGCCCGGCAGCGAATCGATATCGAACGTCGCGGGTGGTGGCATGCCACGATTCTTCCGAGGTCGCTTCATGGTGCGGAGCGTCTCCTTCGATTGGCCCATCGTCAACTCTCACGGTTGAAGCGAGCGAGGCTCTTATGTAATCGCCTGTCGCTTCTTGGGCGAAACGTCACGAGAATCACGCGGTCGTCGAACTTTGCCTGTCGAGTGCCGCCGATCCGACCATCATGCTCCGGTTGATGTTGCATTGGAACACGTCAATTGCGCGTCGTAGGATTGGATATCAACGCGAATAGAAGAAAAGTTGCTGAGTCCACGCCGCTCACATTGCGGCACTGCGAGGTGGCCACGTCAGCGGCCGGTCATGACGCCCGGTTTGCTTCCACTGATGGCCAATAACCTGAAAGTTATATCGTAGCAGCGTTGTTGTTCAAATGATTGAAAGCGAGACATTGGAATTGACTTGGTGATACGGACTTGCTCCGCGCCAAAGGCGCCTCACGGAAACGACTCGACGCCACCAGGACGGCGTCATGGATGAACTTGGACGATCAATCTACCGACCGCTTTCGATTGGCGTTCCATAAAAGCGAGGCACCGCGTTCCAGGATTGGTTCGTTCTCTGACGGACCATTGCTGCGCGACCAATGCACGCGAGCGCCATGGAAATTTTGGTCGACCTTGGCGGATAAGATCTACGTCTTTCATCACGTCAGGCGCAAAAAGCGATCTGGCGACAGATCAACAGTTCAGACGACGGGTGCCGTCGGAACCATCATCGGAAAGATATGTTTACGAATCATTATGGACAAGAAAGATCTGTTTAGTTTCCCCTTGACCGCGCTAAATGATCTGTTTACGTATCATTTAGTCCCTAAAGATCCGAGAACGTGTCCATGCCTTCGACCCCGAACCCGCTGCTCAAGGAACTTGGTCTGCACTTTCGAAGAGCACGAATGGCTGCTGGTTTATCGCAGGAGCAAATCGCCCTCCGGGCGAACATTAGCAGACCCCGCTATCGTGACATTGAAACGGGTACCGCTGCAGCCCGCGCAACGACACTCGTCAACGTTGCCCGCGCCCTTGGCATGGAAATGATGCTGATTCCGCAAGCGATGGTACCGGCTATTCAATCAATGCTGCAGCCAGCTACGGGCGATGATGACCATCCTGCGTTCATGTCAGACGTTGAGGTGCAGGAGCATGAATAAACCTGTCCTCGCGGCTGAACGTATCCGATCACTCGACATCTCATTAAACGATCTTGCCGTCGGCACGCTCGTCCGAACGCCGGGCGACTACAACGCATTCAATCTCTTGCCCGCGTATCGGAGCTTGAAAAACCCACCGATCTTCAGCCTATCGCTTCGCTCGGCGGATGGCAGCCTCCGCCGGGATCCCAAACCCATACGCGGCGCGCTGCCGCCGTTCTTCGCGAACTTGCTGCCCGAAGAGAAACTGCGCGAGGCGATGGAAAAGCACCACGCAGCGTCAGTAAGACCTGGAAACGACTTCGATCTTTTGGCTGCGCTGGGGACTAACCTGCCAGGGGCGGTGCGCGCCTTACCAAGTGACGGTACGCCAGTTCCAGCCGGCCCGGAGGCCGAGGGCAAGAAGAAGGTGCGCTTTTCGCTCGCCGGTGTCCAGATGAAGCTCTCCGTTATGAAAAATGCCGGAAAAGAAGGGGGGATCACGCTCGCCGTCGACGATGAGCAAGGACAGTACATCGCGAAATTTCCATCCCTCACCCATATTGGACTTTCGGAAAACGAATTCGCGATCCTGGCCTTGGCGGAAGCGCTAGGGATGGAAGTGCCTGCGCGCGAGCTCGTCGAAAAGACGGATTTCGCCGGCATTCCGGAAGAGTTCAACACCATGTCCACGGGGAAAGTGCTTCTTGTCCGTCGCTTCGATCGCGGTGCCGATGGAGCGCGCGTGCATATGGAGGACTTTGCACAAGTCTTCGGCCGCTATCCGTCCGAGAAATATACTGGTGCGGCGTATCACAATATTGCGGCGGCGTTGAACAGCGGTGTCTCGTTCGATTCCGCGATCGAATTTGTCCGCCGTCTTGCGCTCACCGCGATCACGGGCAACGGCGACATGCATCTCAAGAATTGGTCGCTACTGTATCCTGGAGACGGACGGACGCCTACGTTGGCGCCAATCTACGACGTGCTCTCAACAGTTCCGTATATCCCGAAAGACGGTCTAGCATTGAGCCTTGCGGGCGAAAAGTCATTCAAGGCTTTAACTCCAGAGCGCTGGCGCAATTTCGCGAACCGCAGCCGTCTTCCGGAAGGGGCAGTGGTGACGGCTGTAGCTGAGACCGCGGCGGCCGTGCGCGACAAGTGGTCAGTTCTCCCAGAACGCGACGTCGTGCCTGGGCAGGTTCTCGAGCGGATCGATGCACATATCGAGGAAATGGTACCCATCCTTGCCCCTTAGGGCGGCAGTCCTCGAAATGTACATCAGCCGATTCCCACCGTATAAGTGACGTATTGACGGATGCGCTCCCTGGCGGATTTCCTAGCCAGCCTTCCAGGCATCTTGCCAATCAAGACGCGACGCCCTCTCGAAGGCGACCTCTTGTCCGCTGCCGAGCGCAGCGGAGACAGGTCGTTTCTCGACCTCGTCCTCGACGTCGGACCCGATGCCGCCGCAGCGATCCTGGCCACATACAAGAGCGGACGTCTGCCGATGAAGAAGGCGCAAAACCGGTTTATGCTCCGGAGATAGAGGCATATCTCGCGCGAGCCGACGAGCTCAGGTCGCAAATCGATGAACGAGAAGGACACGAGCGTGCAGCCGAAAACCCATCGTTGATCGCAGAAAGCGATCTTGCCAACACCATCGATTTCGTGACCGCCTTATGCGCTTACCCCGAATGGGAGCCTGATAGAGCCATCCAAACGGCCGCTGATCAGCTCAAGGAAGACCGAGCGGCCTGAAGGATATCAAGGCATCCTCGCTATTGCCGGGAGGGGACGTCGATATCGGTTAGGGCTTTGCAATCGGCACGGAAGACTAAGCGTTCGGTTGAGTGATCACTTACACGATATTTCCAGCTCGTCCGGGTCGCGGATCGGTTCATCTTTTTCAGCGGCCTTCGAGCCAACAAACTTCATGTTCACCCGCGGTGGTACCGCAAAATCGACATCGAGGTACGCAGTCCCGAGTCGCATCGTGCTTTGGATGCGCTTTGCCGTCGCCGCGCTCGTGATGAGTGCAGAAACCAAAACGCCTCCATTCGTCGGGCAATCAGTTCTGCAGTCTTTGCGACGATCGCGGCTTCAAGCGTGGAGGTTGGCGGTCTTGCCAGAAGTGCTGCTTCAAAGCCTTTGGCGGAGATCTGTGGCGACAATTCCGACCAGACCAGCTTGTCATCCGCCGACAGGTCGGTCTCGATTGTCGATTGGAGATGGGCGGCGAGGGCACCCATTCCAGGTAAGCCCTCAGCACAGGACAAGCCCGAGCCTACAACTGTCACCAACCCGTCAGAGAAGTGACGTTGCAGCAGCAGTTTCAGTTCGTGCAGATTCAAGTCAGCCCCACTTTTGCTCAAGCCTGGTTACTGAGGTCGAGAGCGGATTGAGCGATTTCTATCCTAGTACTACAGGGCCGTGCGGCGTCGATCCCTCGCGCAAACGGATGCGGAGCTCCTCGCCGGTGGGCACTCGGGAAAGGGGCCCGCCGTCATTCAAGTATGCCCGATGCGCCCATCGGCGCAGCGCCTAGGTCGAGCACTCGCCGAAGGCAAGCAGATTGTCAGTCCAGACCCCGTCTACATGGGTCTGAATGAATTTCCGTCCCGAGGGGCTTTTTCGCACGGCAACCCAAGCGGTCGAATTACCGTCTTGCGTGTAGAACCGGTGCTGCTTGTTCTCGATAAAACGAACAACATTTTCCACTTTGTCCCGCCATCTTCCGCCTTCGGGCTTGGGGCCGCCGACATCCGTGATGTGCTCATGCCGACTCATGCGGTTCGGCTTATGAACACAATCGATTCGGTAAGTGGCCATGGTCCTACTTTCCATTTAATTTTGGGGGGCGACGAACCTGCTCGACCTGACGAAGCCTTATGCCTCTACGGAGCGGAGCAAGCACAATTGCTTACCTCAGGCGGGGCTCCCGCGAATGTGTCAAACGCTTCCGGCGAATCGCCACGCAGGTGACAGCAGTCAACCGAGACCGCGTGACGGTCTTTCGTCTTCGTCATCGAAATTCGTCCCTGGCGAGGCCGGGTCGATAGTCTCGCAATGCAGATCTCCTCAACGGCCCGCGATCAGCTCGGCCGAGAATAGACATTTGAGAAAGCATTGAATGTCGCTCCCGCCGCTGCATTCCGTCGCAAAATGCCTTCTGCCCCGCCTGTTCGGATTTGCTTCCGCTACCACGTACATGACGCAGATTTCCGGCAAATTGGCCCCTGTTTCCGCCGCCAAACTTTGTCGAATCGGGATGCGCAACATTGATCCGAAGCTCGTGACATGCTCGCGGCGCCAATGTCGCGACGCTCGCCAAGCTCGTCGGTGTCTATGATGCGGTGTTTCCAGCCGTCGAGTTCATATTCATAACTCGCTCGGTCAGTGGCGAAGCTCGAGGATCGAGACCGCGAACCGAGCTCGAGAGACTGCGGACCGATTGACTGCTCGATCGATTGCTCACTTGGGGAGAAACGGAAGCGAATCGTAGAAGTTGGCTTGCGTGGCCCCAACAACCACGGGTAAATGATCTGGTGGTGTTCCTGCCCGCTGGTGAAACAAATGGTTCGATCCCGCATCCTTGCTGCTTGCGTCGTTGCGCTGACAACCGTGCTTCTCTCTTCGCCAGCGAGAGTGCAGCAGGCTCAACCGACACAAGGTGACGGACAGAACCCTGCGGTCTCGCAATCGACATCCGGCGAGCCGCGATCTGATCCATCGCTTCAAAAGCCAGCGCAGCCGACAGGCGCCGGCGCCCCTCAGATCGCGCCGAGCGATCCTCAGAAGCAGTGCGTGAAGCCAGGAGAGTTCGCCATCGAACTTCGATCTGGTCGCAATCCGGTAGGCGCACCAATCGTGCTGGCCACGAACTTTTTGCCCACCAACCAGCGCGTTGATGTCGGCGTGCGTGCGCCATTTGTCGATGGCGTGCGTTATTTCGCGGGCATCGACTATGGAGACGAAACCTACCTTTTCAAGCGGCAGGACGTCGTCACGCACCGCGCGACGGAATCGGACACGCTGGTCAAGAAGCATCTGCTTGAGCCCGACCAGACAATTGTCACATTGAATATGGCAGACGATCTGGCTTGGTTTTGGAGTAGGGTCGATCTTTATCTTTATACCTGCGACAGCCCGGTCGGTCAGTCTCCTTGGCGCGTGTCGTCCGTAAGCGTCCGCCTCAGCCCGTATTGGTTCAGCATTGGCGCCGTCCTTGTCGAGGTCCTGGTCCTCTACTTCTGGATGGCCTTCGCGCTCCGCAAAAAGGATCACACGTTGGGATCCTTCCTGCGCGCGTTGAACCCCGCACAGGTTTCGGCAGGGGCGGACGGAAAAGGAAGCCTGTCGACGTTCCAGACGCTGGCCTTCTCTCTTGCAGTTGCTGCTCTGATCTCTCTACTGCTGCTTCAGACAGGAACGTTGGTCGATCTCTCCGGATCGATCCTGACGCTTCTGGGCATCAGCGGCGTCGGCGCCACTATAGCCAAGGGGACTGATAGCCAGCGCAACACGCTGTCGGCTGAAAACCGGGCCTGGCTACTGCGACGCAATTGGCTTCCGATGGCCAAGACGATCGTCGACCCGTCAAACGCGACCTGGCGTGACTTCTTCTCCACAGATGGCATCTTCGATGTGTATCGCTACCAGAGCTTCATTTTCGGATTGGTTGTGATCGGAGGCTTGATCGCGGCAGGCGTGAACCAGCTTTCGACGTTCGTTGTTCCCGACACGATCCTGGGCATCGTTGGACTTAGCCAACTCGTCTATATCGGCGGCAAGCTGGTGACGCCGACCAACATTTCCGATCTCAATGCGGCTGTTGCCGGTCTCCGTTCTGACGAGCAGAAACTCAAGGCTGCCGCGGTGGCCGCCAAGCAGGGGCAGGTCGTGAGCCTGGCAGAGGCGATCCCGCTGGTTGGCCAAAGTACCTACGATGCATACCGTCAGAAGGCTAGGGACGTCGCTGCCATCTTCGCCGATGCGACCGGCATCATCGTCGCGGATGCATCCCTCGAACCTCTCGTCACGTGATAAAGGGAGACCGAAATGGCTAAGAACATCCTGGTGTTCGCGGATGGCACGGGCAACGAAGGCGGTCTCCTGCCAGACGAGAGTCGCACTAACGTCTACAAACTTTATCGGGCAACGCGCACCGGACCTGATTCGATCATCGACCCGAAGAAGCAGTTAGCGCTCTACATTCCCGGTATTGGGACGCCGGTGCCTGGACATAATAACAGCTGGGACGGGGTGAAAGAGACGGTACAGCAGATGTTCGGCTTCGGCATTACGAAGAAGATAATCGATTGTTACGTCGCAATCGTCGGCGTCTGGGAGCCGGAAGACCGCATCTACCTGTTCGGTTTCAGCCGCGGCGCCTACACCGCCAGGTGTCTCGCACGCGTGCTCGAGCTCTGCGGTATTCCGACCAAGGAGCGGAATGGCCAGCCGATCAATCTGGATCCGAGTTCACTGAGGAGAGTCGCCAAGGACGCAGTATCCTCCATCTACTGGCTTGGGATGCCCAGGGAAGGCGCGAAAGTGGAAAAGAGAGCGCTCCAGTTCCGCGATGCCTACTGTTCACAGGTCGGGCGCGGCGCGGGGGCTTCCGCCTATTTCATCGGGATTTGGGACGCCGTGGCCGCGATCGGCTGGCAACGCTTTTTTCCAGACTGGGCTTACGATCGGCATTTCCCATCCGACATCCAATACGCGCGGCACTTGCAATCAATCGATGAAGGCCGAAAGGACTTTAAGCGGGTGCCCTGGGGAGGAAGCGGAACCGTAAAGTGGCCGGATAGACAGGGTGAACCGGAGCAGTTCGATCAGATCTGGTTCGCCGGCAATCACTCCGATATCGGCGGAAGCTATCCCGAGAACGAATCCCGCCTCTCGGACATCACGCTGGCCTGGATGCTGGAGTTTATCACCGAGAAGATTCCGGAGGCAGGCCGCGTCATGGTCGACAAGGACCTGCTAAGACTATATCCGTCGACCGACGGCATGATGCACGATGAATGCATGGTGGGTATGGGCGGCACGGCGTTCAAGTGGGCAAAGGCGGTTCGGGAGGTACCCGATACCGCACAACTTCACCCCACCGTCTATGAGCGGCTCGCGATGAAGTCGGTGCGTAATTTTACGAGCTACGGGCCCTACAGACCTGTCGCACTGCAGAACCATCTCAAAGCAAAGAAATACTTCGAAGCCAGTGGAGGCGACGACGCGATCCAATCGGGCTCCGCGGATAAGGCCAGCGCCGCGCCAAGTGGCGCTGTTTCGACCTAATCGGACTTATACCGTCTCCAAGGCGCGTTCTTTTTCTTCCGATTGATGCACGCAGATGACGTGGTCGGAAACGTGTTGGCTATTGGGAGCGCGAATTTGCGGTGTGCGGGTTGCAGTCTTTCAATCGAACGAGCCCGACAGCAGATGTCAGCATACGCGTTCGCCGTTCTTTAAGCGCTAGCCCAAACTTCCAGTTCAGCGTGGCCGGACCGCACCAGGTGATAGTTGGCTGCAGCGAGCACCTCGGCGAGGCGTGGTTCTAGCCCTGCTTTGGTAACGCCGGGCTGAACAACGACCATGCCGAACCTGACCGGGCGGCACTTCGCAAATTCGTACATTGTTTCGACGTTGCCCCGCACGAGTTTGGCGACGCCCTTCTTACGCCGCAGCCGATCCGTCAGCCTCTCGACGAGACGCCGGAGATCGCACCAGATGATGGACTTTACGGCCTGCGCGCAGACCTCATACAGGTCGCCGACGCGATTGCCAGGAGCATCGCCACCTGCGCCTTTGCAGTGGTACAGCGTAACGCTGACGCCGCCGTCCGCAGTCTGTTGCATAACGACAAAATCTGCTGCTTCTCCGCTCCCGTGATCCCAAAATACAATGGTATTGTCATCGATGTTGAGTTCACGCTCCAGAAAAGCTTGGATTGAGGCGGGCACCACTCGCCCGCGCTCAACAGCATACTCAACGGTGATATCGACGCCTCCGCCCGGCCAGTCGACGGCTTTGATGCGATCATGGTTGAACGGATCGTAGGGCTCGGCAGGCGCGCGATAGTGTTCTTCGCCGCAAATCCGCGACCAGTCCTCCAGCATGAGGTTCAATGGATTGTCGTTCAGGTAATCGACTAGGTCTTCACCATTGCGACCAAAGGCAAGCTCGACACGCGTTTCATCCTCCGTCGCATAGGAGAATTGAGGGCTTTCGGCGATCTTGAACTGTATCCTGGTCTCCAGGCTCGGCCCTTCCAGCACCAGCATCGCGCCGTGTTGATCCGAGTGTTCGACAACCAGGTCGAACTGCGTCAATGCATCTCCGTAAGCCCGCCCATCAATCTCGTAATTCGCCGTTGGAGGGTCGATATAGATGTCCTTGTCCCATTCGGCCCACAGAGCTTTCGCGGGCATTTCACCAACAATCTCCCCCATCTGCAACAGATCGAGATTGCTGCCTGTTATTGCTGCTCGGTCATCGACGATCTTCCCCGCCAGGCTTTTGCACCAAGCCAGGAGCTCCGGCAGGCTAAGAGACGTATTGCTCCAGATCTTGGATGCGCTGCTCAAGCCAATTGTAATTTCATTGCCGTTTTCCAGGGCGCTCCCAAAGCAATGGCCGCGGTGAAACAGTCGTGCATCTTCGAGGCGAATCGCCTCATCTACGTGAGAGCCGGTCAGCATCCGGTAAGACTCAACCAGGCTCGAATGTTGACGGTTCCGCATGCCAACGTTGAAGAAGCGCGCCTGTTCTAGGCCTTTAAGCGCGCGGTTGATCTCCGAAAGCCCCAAAATTTTAGGGTCATAGCCGACTAGGTCGCGAACTATTCGTCGATAAAGGCCATCGCCGCGCGAGGACGCGCATATGAAGAGCAGCGACGAGGCCGGATCGAAGTAGAAAATGAAAAGATCGTACTCGACGTCAACAAGGGCGTCATCAGTCGACCAGGGGACTGGCGACACCATTCGCGTAACGTAGACACTTGAATCCTTATCTTCGCTCACGCGTCCGAAAATCATCTCCCTATCGGGTCCGAAATTCGGGACCGCGTTGATGTCGAAGGCTTCGCGCAGGCGGTATATCTTCACATGCGCGTAAGGCGACAGCGAGTACAGCGACATGTCCGACAAGTCCGGAATCGTCCCGACATCGTGCTCGAATGTTTCGATAAACTCTCGCGCCTCGACCTCACGCTGAACACGGGCAGCGCTCAGGTTAGGGATGATCTCGGCCCAGACGGCGCCCGACGAGTACAGCTTCTCCGCTTCGACCTTCACGCCCGACGCCGTTGACAAGAAGGTCGCTTCGCCGAGCCTTTCTCCTGCTGTCCGCGCAAATCGTCCGATGAACTGCAATGTCACCGCCAGCGAGCGATGCGGCGAGTGCACGGCGGCGACTTTCAGGCGAGGCATGTCAAAACCCTCGCCAAACATGTTCACGCAAACGATCCCATCGAGTTCGTTCGCAGCCAGCGAGGCAAGAACCCGGCGCACGTGATTCAAGGAGTGCGTTCCCTGGACCAGCTTGAGCCGTAGCTTGGTATGGTCCTCGTAAAGCTCGACGAGTTCGCCCGCGCGCCTCTTGCTATCGGTGCGGACCATAAGCAAATGATCGAACCCGGCAGCTCTATCGGCCGCAAGCCTACGCTCGGCCGCCCGCGCTATGGCGATGTCCTCCAATTGCTGCCGGTTCTCGCCGGCGGGGATGTTGTCCACCAGCTCGAATTGGATGTGCCCGAAGATCCCGTCCTGATAAGCCCGCTTCAGATCGTAGGTGTAAGCAAACCGGCCAAGAATTTCCCGATCATCCCGTCGGAATGGCGTTGCAGTGAACAGGGCCATGCGAGCATTCGGAAACATGTTCAACGTCGCCGTCCACGTCACGGCCGGGCTGTGGTGCGCCTCGTCGACCAATATTACGTCAAAAAGATCTTCAGGCGGCTTCGGCACCTGTTCGAGGTGCGGGCTGACGCTTGGTACGGTGGCGACAACGACATCAAATTCCCGGAGACCTTCCCATTGAAGGGGGGCGGTGATGCGGCTCGCGGTCGCCGTGACGCGGGGCTCAGGCAGGTCGGCGGGAATGGCGCCAAGTCTCTTCAAGACGCCCAGCTTCTGGAAATCTTCGGCTATCTGCTCGCGCACAAGCCGGCTTGGCGTGAGCACCAGGACACGGCCGGCTTGCAGCAGAAATGCACTGGCTTGCAGGACCGCTGTTTTGCCCGCGCCTGTCGGCATCGTGATGATCGCCGCGTCATTGCGACCACTGAAATGCGCACCGATAGCGAAAAGAGCGCCGCGCTGGGCCTCGCGAAATCCAGGCCTCTCACCCTCTGCTAACGGAAATGTCAGCCTCAAATAATTGTCTGAGAAATAAGACACGATTCTCCCCCGGCGCAGTTTGCGGCAATATGCCTTGCGGAACGCAGGGTGGATAGAGCGTGAAGCGCCGTAGCAGGTTGGGAGAGGGCAGTCGGCAACCGGAAGAATCGAGGCACAGCGCCAGGTTGAGACGCGATGCTGTATTGTCCAACGCGTTGGTTAGGAATCTCAGGGCGCATCTGGCGCCTCGCCGACTAAGAGTTGAGGTTGGTCTCATGAGAGTCTGCGCATTGTCCCCCATCTGGCGCAGAATTTCTAAGTTGGAGGCACCGAAATCAGTGAACTTTGACTCTGATGGACGATAACATCGCCTGGACGGGGGGACAAAAGCTGGGGGCTTTTTTCCTGAAATAGACCTGAGACGGCAGTTTCTCCGGTGCGCTTAGGATTGACTTGTGCCTGACAGTCGCTCGCCAAAGCCGTTCGACAATGGGCGTATGAGATGGACCGTGCCGCAGCATCTGAGGTGCGATCTTGCTTCCACGCTGGTGGCTCGGGATGATCTCGCTTGATCCGAGTGAGGCAATGCGGGCCAGCGAGTCGCATTATGGAGATGCTTGAAGTTTCTTGGTGACCAAACGTTGAGCGGCGTCCTATCGATGAGCCGGGGGCTTTGGGCGCCGACCGCGTTTGAACTAAGAGATGGCGAGGTGCGAAGGCGATCACATGAGAAGTCGCTGACTATGTGCGGACCGGACAAAACGCGCTTGCCTTCTGCGCGACCGTGGCCGAGCCGCGTCATGAACTACGATCCGTTCCTTCCATTAATATCCATTTGGATGAGAAAGAGTTTTGCGAACATCCCAAATGGGACCGTCCCTAGTCACGTGAATCTAAAGTTCACCACATAAAGTCTGGTGGGCTTTGGGGCAGAAGCGTTTGACGGAAGCCAAAATCTGGTCAGCGGACTTGGCCATTTGAAGGGCTTCGGATTTTTGTTGTGCAGGTCGATGAAGGTATGGATGTCGGCCTCGAGCTGCTTGACGGAGGTGTGAACACCTCGCTGGATTTGCTTTCTAGTGAGTTCAGCGAACCAGCGCTCGACCTGATTGATCCAGGATGCCGAAGTCGGCGTGAAGTGGACATGATAGTGCGGTCGGCGAGCGAGCCACGCTTTGATCTTGGCGTCTTGTGGGTGGCGTAGTTGTCCATGACGATATGGACAGCGAGCCCCTCAGGGATTTGTGTGTCGATCTCTTTCAGGAACTTCAAAAAACTCGACTGCCCGATGGCGCTTGTAGCATTTGCCGATGACGAACCCCGTGGCGACATCGAGCGCTGCAAAAAGCGTGGTCGTGCCGTGCCGCACGTAGCTGTGCGTGTGACGTTCCGGCACGCCAGGCATCATCGGCAAGACCGGTTGCTCGCGATCGAGCGCCTGAATCTGGCTTTTCTCATCGATGCTGAGGACAAGGGCTCGGTTCGGTGGGGAGAGATAAAGGCCGACGATATCGCGTACCTTGTCGACGAACAGCGGATCGCTCGACAACTTGAATGTCTGGCTACGGTGCGGCTGCAAGCCGAACGCCGACCACATTCGGCGGATCGTGGTGTGGGAAAAGCCAGTTTCCGCGGCCATCGAGCGGATCGACCAGTGCGTCGCGTCGGCCGGCGTCGTACGTAATGTTCGCTCGATTACCTCAGCAACCTGATCGTCGTCGATGGTGCGAGGGCGCTGCCTATCCGCGCGGCATAGGGCTATTGGGATTCCAGCGACGTCAGGCCTGCTGCTTGCTGCTTTTGCTCTCGGGCGTAAGCGCCTTCATGTTCGAGATCAGCTACCCTTGGCGCCTGTACGTGGCAAATGCGTGACGCAGCAAGCTGAGGGGCAGCGCTTCTGCGTTCGCCTTAGCTGGCGATCGCAACGGAGCCGGCAGCCATTGCTCGAAATGCCTAGTACTTTGACCGCGGTCAAACGCGACGCTCGGTCATCGGCTGCGTCCGCTCGGCATCTGCACTAAGACCGAACATCGCGCCCATGGCTTGCGCACGACGTTCTCAACCCTTTGTCATCATGAGGAGTTCAATGAAGCGAAGGCATGGGACGGTGATGTCATCGAATTACAGTTGGCGCATCTCTAAAAGTGGCTCGGTAAGGGCGATTTACGCGTGCGATCTTGTCGCTGTGCAAATAAAGTGACAATCGCAACCAGCTTCGCGGAACGGTTAGGCCGACCGACCTTGCGCGATCGGCTGCTTCCGGCGGCGATGCCTGCGACTGGCGCTGCGACGTTGGGGCGTCAGGGGAAGCATGGGAAGCTTGCTTGGGAGACGCTTCTCAGTCGTTTCTTCGAGCGCTCGCTCCTGAGTAGCCAGCAAGGCTGCCTGTTCCAGCGAAGCGAGAAAGGCCCGGCCGCCTTCCGTTATGATCCACTGCCCGGATTCTCGCGCAACCAGCTTCTGTCCGAAAAGATCGAGATTTGGCGCCAGCTCTGCCAATCGCTTCATACGGGCCGTCCACTCCGGACCGCTGGTGTAGAACACCGCCAAGTAGTGCTTCAGGACAGCGAGACTGGCCCGGCCCTCCCGTTGGCCGGCGAGAATCTTAAGTATCGAGAGCTGAAAACTCACATCCGCCAACCAAACGCACCAACACTAATGCCGCACATGTTAGCGGCACTTGCTGGACCCCGCACTCGGCTTCAAAAAGACCCTGAAAAGCAATGCTAATGCACGAATCGTCCCGCAATCTGGACGCAAGCTTAGACTGTCCTTTCGGATCTTGGGAGAGGCCTTTTGATGTTATTCCCGGACCGCTCCAGCAGACCATACGGGCTGTCAAGCATCGAAGCTGAGTGACCCTGGACAGCGCCGGAGACTTGCGAAAAGGAGCTTACTCATCTCAAAGGCAGCCGGGCCCCAAGACCGGAGAGAGCAAACGTCAAGGTCGCGATGTCGCACGAAGGTTGAAAACTACCATACGCGCGTAAATGTATCGGCGCCCTTCAACTTGCCAGGCTTACCGTTCTTATCAACGTAGAACAGCGTCCATGATGTCGGCATTTGAGACCCGCTGATTTTTCCAACCCACCGGGTGAAGGAATTGCATTGGGCAAAAGTAACAACAAAATACAAGCCGGCTGGACTAACGGCTCCCGATGCAGGATAAGGAATGCCCTGGCACGCAAACCCTTGAGCATGGTTTGTGAAAGTCCCTTGTACTGCTCCGCCATTGGCGGACCAAACGAACAGTTCCGAACCCCGTTCATTCTTCCAGTATGAGGGAGCAGGAAGCCCCTGCGCCATGGCCTCGCCGGAAAGAAAGAAGAATTGGGCGAGCAGCAACAGTGACAGAAATCTCTTCATCTCGAAGCCCCCAGAGAGTTTGCTCAAAATCAGCATTGAGATTATGTACTTTGATACATCTCCAGCTTACGTTCGCTGCTCTTTTCCCGCTTTCGGCAACGAAATGCGACGCATATGCGTGAGTTCGCGCTGGATCGCGGCGAACAAGAGCGACGAGCCCGGCTGCGCCTATTTATCCCCGCATTCGCTCGCCTGGACGGCGATCGCCGAGCCGATGCTCGGCTATCTTGATGTGAGGCGCGATGAGATGACCATGATCATCGGAGGGCATCGGGGAGCAGAAGCAAATTGCCCACAGCTGTATCGGGTCGGGCAATCTGCGCCAGGAACGTCCGTTCCGGTGATTGCCAGTATTCCCCACAGCGGCACCTTCGTTCCGCCATCGATTGAGGCCGCTTTCACGCAGCTTCAGCGAAAATGGCTAAGAAACACCCACTGGCATCTCCCGGAGGTCTACGACTTCCTACTTCCTACTTCCTACTTCCTGCCTGAATTGGGAATCACACGATCGCGGCGACACGCTGTCGATACGTCGCCGACTTGAATCGAGATCCGAAAGGCGTGTTATTTGGTCCGTTCCATGAGCCGTGATTTTCGAGTCGATGCTCGACGGGACTCCGATCCATCGCCTGGATCCAAAGACGCTTTTCCAAAGATTGGTCGAGTACCGGGTACCTTATCACCATGCGCTAACTGACATCATCGGCTGTTTCCAAACGTCGTGCGGGTGGGGCCTACTTCTTGACCTGCACGCATTTTTCGGACCTATTGAAGACGACATATGCATCCGCGACTTGCGGGGTACGTCATGCCAACAGAGCACAACTGCTCTCGCCGCGACTGCCTTCGAGCGGCATGGCTTTCGGACAGTTTGAAATGAACCGTTTGCCGGCGGATATGTCGTCAGGGGCACCGCAGCGCTTCGACTGAAGCGTTGCAGATCGAGCTGCGCTTGATCTTGTTCTTCTTGTTTTTTGTTGTTGCTGCTGCGCTGGTGGGCCCGCCTGGATTCGAACCAGGAACCAGACCGTTATGAGCGGCGGGATAGCGATTGGCTTCGTTGATTTTGCTGACTTTTTGTTTGAATCTGATCGCGTTCGTTGCGCCCCGGCTGGGTCGTTTCTGGTGCGAAACTGGTGCGATAACGCCTGCTCATGCAGACGAGCCCGGCCTGACATCCGTAAGGTCTCCAGGGAGCACCCCGAGGCGCCACGGATCACCGCCGCGACCATCAACAAGCAACTAGGTAGCGTGCAGGCCATCTGTGTCTGGGCTAGCGATAATGGCCTGATCCCTGATGACGTGCAGTGGACCGACCCCTTCAGCAGGTTGAGACTGCCCACGGAGCGCTCTGAGCGGACGTCGTTTGAGATTGCAGAGTTGCAGTCCCTCTTCAACGCACCGCGGTTCACTGAACACCGCTTCCCCCTTGGTGCCCACGGAGCGGCCGGGTTCTGGCTTCCTGTGCTTGCGCTCTACACCGGAGCAAGGCAGGCGGAGCTAGGCCGCCTCAACGCCGACAACGTGCTGATTCCGCTCGATGTCGCCCACCATTCCGGAATGATCTCGCCCACCGTTCCGATTTGATGTCGCCCACCATTCCGAGATGATCTCGCCCACCATTCCGGGATGATGTCGCCCGGGGTGACGAGGCCTCTTCTGGCTCCGATACGGTCCCGCCTTTCGGCTTTGCGAAGGGGGACCTGGATGCCGACGGAGAGGCTTGCGATGCGCCATGTGCGCGAAGTGATCAGATTGAAGTCGGCTGGGATGCCGACCCGCGAGATTGCGCGGCGGTTGGGGACGGCGCCTTCGACGGTGCGGCTGACGATCCGGCGGTTCGAGGCATCGGGGCTGACCTGGCCGCTGCCCGATGACGTCACCGACACTGATCTGGAGGCCCGGCTGTTCGCCAGCGCCGGTGCGGGTTCCGGCACGCGGCGGGGCCATCGCCGGCAGGCGGAGCCGGACTGGGCGGCGGTGCACCGCGAGCTCCGGCGCAAGCACGTGACGCTGTCGATCCTGTGGGAGGAGTACATCGCAAGCGAGCCCGGCGGGTATCGCTATTCGCGTTTCTGCGAGCTCTACCGCGCCTGGGAAGGCCGGCTGTCGGTGACGATGCGCCAGTCGCATGCGGCCGGCGACAAGCTGTTCGTCGATTATGCCGGTGACGGCGTGCCGGTCGTGATCGACCGGCTCAGCGGCGAGCGGCGCGCCGCGCAGATCTTCGTCGCGGTGCTCGGCGCTTCCAGCTTCACCTACGCGCAGGCGACCTGGACGCAGGGGCTCGCCGATTGGATCAGCGGCCACGTCGGCGCCTTCGAGGCGATCAACGGCGTGCCGGCGCTGCTGGTGCCGGACAACACCAAAGTCGCGGTGATCAAGGCCTGCCTCTACGATCCGCAGATCAACCGCAGCTACGCCGACATGGCGGCGCATTACGGCTCGGCCATTCTGCCAGCCAGGCCGCGACGACCACGAGACAAGGCGAAGGTCGAGCAGGCGGTCCTCATGGTCGAGCGCTGGCTGCTCGGGCGGCTGCGCCACCGCATCTTCCACAGCCTCGCCGAGGTCAATGCGGCGATCGCCGAGTTGCTCACCCGGCTCAACGAGGAGCGGCCGATCCGGCGGCTCGGCGTGACCCGCCGCAAGCTGTTGGAGGAGATCGATTGGCCCGCGCTCAAGGCCTTGCCGGAGAACCCTTACGTGTTCGCCGAGTGGCGGATCTGCCGGGTCAGCATCGATTATCACGTCGAGGTCGAGGCGCATTACTACAGCGTTCCACATCGCTTCGTCCGCGCCGAGGTGGAGGTGCGCTTCACGGCTCGCACCGTCGAGATCTTCCACAAGGGTGAGCGGATCGCCGCGCATCAGCGCATGAGCGGCAACCACAAGCACACGACGGTGCCGGAGCACATGGCCTCCAGTCATCGGCGCTACGCTGGCTGGACTATCGAGCGCATCCGTAAGGACGCAGCCTCGATCGGGCCGGCCACCGCGGCGCTGTGCGACCTGATCCTCGACGAGCGCGCGCATCCGGAACAGGGCTTCCGCGCCTGTCTCGGCATCATCCGGCTCGCCCGATCCTACGGGCACGAGCGGCTCGATGCCGCCGCCATGCGGGCGATCGATATTGGCGCGCGCACCTACGGCTCGGTCAAATCGATCCTTGCCAACAATCTCGATCGGCGTCCTTCACCCAAGCGCTCCGCGGACGACGCGCCGATCCTTCATCCCAACATCCGCGGGCCGCGCTACTACAATTAGGAGATCACGTCTTGCTTACGCATCCGACCCTCGATCAACTCTACGCGCTCGGCCTGCATGGCATGGCCAAGGCCTTCGCCGACATCGAAGCCGGCGGCGAGGCCGCAAGCCTCGGCCACGCCGAATGGCTCGCGCTGCTGCTCGAACGCGAAGCGTCATTGCGACGCGACAAGCGGCTGTCGAAGCGGCTGCAATACGCCAAGCTGCGCCAGGAGGCCTGCGTCGAAGACATCGACTACCGCACCCCACGCGGCCTCGACCGCAGCCTGCTGACGATGCTGGTCGAAGGCCGCTGGATCGATGACCACGCCAATCTGCTAATCTGCGGGCCCTCCGGCGTCGGCAAAAGCTGGCTCGCCTCAGCGCTCGGCAACAAGGCCTGCCGCGACAATCGCTCCGTGCTCTACCAGCGCGTCCCGCGGCTGTTCACCGATCTTGCTTTGGCGCGCGGCGATGGCCGCCACTCCCGCCTGTTGCGCGCGCTTGGCCGCGTCGATCTCCTCATCTTCGACGACTGGGGCCTCGAGCCGCTCGACGCCGCGGCCCGCCACGACCTCCTGGAGATCCTCGAGGACCGCTACGGCCGCCGCTCCACCATCGTCACCAGCCAGCTCCCGGTCGATCAATGGCACGCGCTGATCGGCGATCCCACCTACGCTGACGCCGTCCTCGACCGCCTGGTCCATAACGCCCACCGGATCGATCTCAACGGCGAAAGCATGCGGCGAACCCGCAAACCCGACCGAAAGGCCTGAGCCTGTGGCGCTGTGGACATGCCGCTACGCTTGGACAACGCGAAGGGCGTTGCCCACATGCCCACAGCAGGAGCAACAGAAAAACCCGCCCGTCGAGCCGCGATTCAAGATTGACCACGCGGCTTCGCCGATGCCAGAAACCAGACAGCCAGAACGCCTCACGCCCCGGGCGACATCAAATCGGAATGGTGGGCGAGATCATCTCGGAATCCTGGGCGAGATCAAATCGGTACACCCGGGCGAGATCATCGGAATCAGCAGACAACGTGAAGGTTGACGCCGAGCGGGCGTGGCGTTGCTCCATTTCGAGACCAAGAAAGCACGAGGTAAGCGGACCAAGGCGGACGCTTCAGAGCGCGTCGTGCCTGTCCACCCCGAGGCCGTACGCTTGGGCTTCCTAAGCTACGTTGAGGCTCGTCGCGCTGCGGATGGCGCAGACGCATGGTTGTTCCCGTCCCTTGGGAAGCCAGACTGCCCGGTGCCCGTCCCGCATCGAAGGGCCCACGCGGCCCCTGTAGCGCTCTGGGTGCTGGGGCTCGTCTCCACAGTCCAACCCCCGTGGTACCCACTGACGCCCTGTTCGGCCGTCTAAGGCCGCTCATGAGGAACCCTAAATACTTCCATAGTTCTCGAAATAACGATTGACTTGTCACGTTATTTCCATAATCGTTGAAATATGGAAAAATCGGATGTTGTCGCAGCCCTGTCCGCTCTCGCGCAAGACAATCGGCTGGATGTCTACCGGCTGCTCGTACAGGCCGGACCTGAGGGGATGCCTGCGGGAGCCGTGGCCGAAGCACTCGACCTCGCTCCGAACACCCTGACCTTCCACTTCGACCGCCTGCGGATCGCTGGGCTTGTCACCGTGCGCCGCGAAGGTCGCTCCATGATCTACACCGCCAAGTACGAGACCATGAACGCGCTGCTGGCCTACATGACCGAGAACTGCTGCGGCGGTGTCACCTGCAGGCCTGCCGCCGAGTGTAAGCCCGCGCGCAAACGAACCAAGATCACCGCCTGAACACCACTGCGTCACCGAGGAGGCCCATATGTCCGACATCAAGGAAGCGGTTCGCCAGAAGTATAGCCAGGCAGCCCTGCGCGTAGGCTCCTGTTGCGGCACACCTGCGTTAGAGGGGGCCAGTCCGATCACTTCCAACCTCTACTCCGACAAGGAAACGGGCGAGCTGCCGGAAGCCGCTGTGCTCGCCTCGTTGGGCTGCGGCAATCCAACTGCGTTGGCGGAGCTGAAAGAGGGAGAGACGGTGCTCGATTTGGGTTCGGGTGGAGGAATTGACGTGCTGCTATCCGCTCGACGTGTAGGCCCCACTGGTAAGGCCTATGGGCTCGACATGACCGATGAGATGCTCTCGCTGGCTCGGGAGAACCAGCAGAAGGCAGGTGCCAAGAACGTCGAGTTCCTCAAGGGCGAAATCGAGCGCATCCCGTTGCCCGACAACTCGGTTGACGTGATCATTTCCAACTGTGTGATCAATCTCTCTGGTGACAAGGACCAGGTGCTGCGTGACGCCTTCCGCGTTTTGAAGCCCGGTGGCCGGTTCGCTGTCTCCGACGTGGTGACCAAGGGCGCTGTCCCAGAGCAGCTTCGCAAGGACATGCTGCTGTGGGTCGGTTGCATTGCAGGCGCTCTCGAAGAGAACGAGTACACGTCGAAACTGACGGCCGTGGGCTTCGAGAAGCCTTCCATCGAGCCGACCCGAATTTACACGGTGGAAGATATGCGAGAGTTCTTGGCGGGCAAAGGGATCGACGTGGACGCTATGGCCCACGAGGTGGACGGGAAGTTCATGGGCGCCTCCATTCGGGCAGTGAAGCCAAGCACTGGCTCCGCATGTTGCGCCCCGAGCTGCTGCAACTGATGAGCGTCGGCATGTCGGATCAGTCGCACAATGTTCTTTTCCTCTGTACCGGCAACTCCGCCCGCTCGATCCTTGCAGAGGCCATTCTGAACAAGGTCGGGGCTGGAAAGCTCCGTGGCTATAGCGCCGGTAGTCAGCCCAAGGGGCAGGTGAACCCTCATGCAATCCAGCTCTTGGAGAGCCTTGGTTATGAGACGAGCGACCTGCGATCCAAGTCGTGGGATGAGTTCGCCAAGGCTGACGCCCCGAAGATCGATTTTGTGTTCACCGTTTGCGACAACGCAGCAGCGGAGGCCTGCCCGATCTGGCCGGGTCATCCAACAACAGCCCACTGGGGGATTGCTGATCCTGCGGAAGCCAAGGGAACGCCTGCCGAGGTAGCCTCGGCCTTCAAGGAAGCGTACCGGCTTCTAAACCAGCGGATCGGTGCTTTTGCCTCACTGCCCATCCAGTCGCTCGACCAGCTTGCCCTCAAGAACAAGCTCCGTGAAATAGGGCAGATGGAAGGCGCCACGCGCATCTCCGAGGCCACCTGATGGTCCACGGGAGCCGACAAGTAGCCGCCGAGTTTATCGGCACGGCGTTCCTTCTGGCTGCTGTTGTTGGTTCTGGGATCATGGCCCAGAAGCTCGCCGGTGGGAATGTCGCGCTGGCATTGTTGTGCAACACCATCCCCACAGGGGCAATCCTTGTCGTTCTGATCCTGATCTTCGGACCGCTTTCAGGTGCGCACTTCAATCCTGCGGTCAGCTTGGCATTTGCCATCAGGAGACGCATCGGCTGGACACTCGCACTCGTGTACATTGCAGCGCAGCTTGTAGGCGCGGTGGTCGGCGTGTGGCTTGCACATCTCATGTTTGAACAGCCGCTGTGGCAAAGTTCGCTCACGGTGCGCACTGGTGCTGGCCAGTGGCTCGCGGAGGCGGTCGCCACCTTTGGCCTTCTGTTGACCATCTTCGGGTGTGTCGCTCGAAAATCCGAGGCAGTGCCATATGCGGTGGGCCTCTACATCACGTCGGCCTACTGGTTCACCGCTTCCACGTCCTTCGCTAACCCGGCGGTGACTGTGGCGCGCTCGATGTCTGATACGTTCGCTGGCATCGCGCCCGGCGGTGTCGCGGCGTTCATCGTAGCCCAACTCGCCGGGATGGTTGCAGCTGTCGTGGTCAGCGGATGGCTGTGGGAAGACTGAGCCGCACAGCACGTGCAACTCTTCAGTTCGTCAGCTCCCTGCCGCAAGCTCGGCGGCGGCCTCTTAAACCCATGCGCGTCGCGATCCGGCGGCGCCCATTTCCTATTCGGCCAACGCGCTTTTGGGACGGGCGTTGCGCGCGGCGAACTGGGCGGGAGAGCGTGACAAGGTCTCGAGCTTGACGTCGGAGATCAGCTCAACCCTTGCAGACAACGCCGCTATCGAGGGGATGACGACGGCGTTGACTGAACAGTGGGGCAGCTTGCACATAGGCAACTATCTCGCTGATCCCGAGCAATTCGTCGATTTTTCGCGACTGAGCGATGGACAACAATCAATCCTGTATCTGTCAATCGTGCTTGGGATGCATGACATCGGTGCCAAAGTCCTCAGCGGGGAATTGGCCGAGGCGTTCGACATCGACAAGCTGAGGCTGGCCATCTTCACGATGATTGCGATAGAGGAGCCTGAGAATAGCTTGTCGCCACTATCTCGGGCGCGTCGTCAGGGCTATGGAGCAGCTCGCGACCGGTCGGGACGCTCAGGCGTCGCTTGCGACACATTCGCCTTCGTTGATGCGTCGTGTGCCGCCTGAGAACATCCGGTACATGCGTTTAAACAAGCGGCGCAAAACTGTGGTCAAGCGCATCGAGCTGCCCGAAGATCAAGAAGCGCTCAAGTTCGTTCGCGAGGGCGTTCAGGCGTTTCCGGAGCTCTATTTCTCGCGCTTCGTCATTCTCGGACAGGGCGATAGCGAGGAAGTCGTATTGCCGCGGCTGCTCGCTGCCAAGGGAATCCTGGTCGATGACGAGTCGATATCGGCCGTGCCTTTAGGCGGGCGACACGTCAATCATTTCTGGCGTTTGCTGCATGGGCTTGGCATACCGCATGTCACGCTCCTGGACCTGGATTTGGCGCGCTATCACGGAGGATGGGGCAGAATACCCGACCGCGACAAAGTCGGCAGTGATTCAATTCTTCTCTGGATGGTAGCGGCCTGCATCAGCAGAACCTCTCCGTCGAAGAATCTCTTCTACGCGAACTGCAAATGCCGTTTTTAGCGGCATCGTCCTTCCCCCGATCGGAGGCGCTTTCGGTCCGGTCACCCGGCCTTATGCGCGCGATCGTCCACCTCGCGGCGGCTGTCCCGGCCATTACGCCGGGCATTTGGGTACTATGACGGCTCCGTCGCCATACAGGTCCTTGAAAGAGCCTGCTGCAGGCGATCCCGTAGTTGCGTGTGTAGGAAGTTGCGGTGTGTTTAGGTGTCCCATTCGTCTCCTTGACCCAGGGATGGTGGTCGTCCCACGCGGACTGGTGGCAGATTGCACTGGCCGGTGCGATTTGCCCCGCGTGGCATAGCGTGTCAGCCGCGTTCGCTACGGCCAGCCCTTTGGCAACTGGAAACTGGGATTCAGGCAATACAGCTTTCACCATGCACACCTTACTCTGCGCTCTCCACCGGGCTGCGGCGCCCGATTTCGAGACGTTTCCCGGCATGCTTTGGTCCAGTCGTTTCCGACACCGGTAAGCCGGGCAAGTGAGAGCCATAACCAGCAGGCTCCATTCCTTCGAACACTCCCTTCTTCTCCACGCCTCAACGGCGCACGCCATGCGGCTTCGATCCCGCGCGCACGAGCAAGTCACGCCCTCGCGGGGGCAGAAACGAAAAACCGGACCTTTATGCAGCAGCCACCTGCACAAAGGCCCGGCCTTGTCTTAGCGTGCCGCGATACCAAACGGCTGCAAAGGACGCTTCATATCCTTTGGGAGGTCTCGCTTTTCATCCGGGTTTCGACCCGGAGGCGGCAATATATCAGTAGCCGATACGACTACTTCTTTTTCTTTGAAGTCTTCTTTGCCACCTTCTTGGTAGCTGCCTTCGCGGTCTTCTTTGCCTTCTTCGCTTTCTTGGCCATGTCGTCCTCTGTAAGAATTGGCTCTCAGTGAACATGCCCACGCCGTGCATAGACATGCGCACGAGTGAGACGTTATCACAAAAGCAAAATTGATACCAATGAGATGCGAATCCGCATTGAGTCGCTCGCCGGAGGCACTCGCTCTCGGGTCCCGCCGTCATTGCATTCCGGCGTCGCTATCACTGCCCCGAGCTCGGGTGCCTTTTTAACCGGTCTCGCGACTGCACTCGGTCCCGGGTCCCGCCGCTACGCGTCGGCGCTATGCTGACCCTCCTGCGGGTGCCTCTTAGCCGGGTCTCGCGACCCTTAGTGGTCTCCGCTTGGCTCCGCCCCATACGCTTCTCTTCCATATTAATGACGGGAGCCGTGCACCTCGGGCACAAAGCTTCCTGATCACGCCCGCCACCACCTCGCCGCTTAGACGCCGTGGGCCCTCAGACGGGTGGGGGCGCGGCGTGATTCATAATCTTCGGCATCGGGCTGCAGGTTGTCCAGACGGGCCGGACACGTGGCCCATTCGGTTCGAGGTCTACCGCGCGTGCAACTCTCTTCCGGCCGCGCGCCGTCATCGAGATTGAGAGTGAGAGTACGGACCGGGTTCCTCGTGACGGGTCGAAGGTCGGGAGAGAGACTTCCGGCGCCTGTCGTGGAGAACCGCGATGTCCAGACACACACGAGCTCGCGTTGGCGATGACCGGGCGAGCCTTTACACTGAAATCACCGACAAGATCATCGCAGAACTGGAGGCCGGCCGTATCCCTTGGGTGCAGCCATGGGGAACGGCGGCAATCAAGGCGCCGCTCGCCATGCCGCGCAATGCTTCGACGCTGCGGGGATATTCCGGAATTAACGTGCTGATTTTGTGGGGTGCCGTTATTGAGTGCGGCTTCTCCAGCCAGAGCTGGCTGACCTTTCGTCAGGCGCTCGGGCTCGGCGGCCATGTCAGGAAGGGAGAGCGAGGTACGACCGTTGTCTACGCGGATCGCTTCATTCCCGAGGACGAGCGTCGACGTACCGCAGAGACCGGGGAGGAGCCGGGCACGATCCCGTTTCTCAAGCGCTTTACCGTTTTCAACATAGAGCAGTGTGACGGCTTGCCCGAGGACGTCACCGGCTCGGTCGTCCCGCCGCCACCGGATCAGATCGAACCGCAGGCGGAATCGCTGATCGCCGCAACCGGCGCCGACTTCCGGATTGGCGGAGTGCGCGCTTACTACAATACGACCGGCGATTTTGTGCAGGTCCCGCCGCCAGCGGCGTATTTCGAGCCGATCAACTGGCATCGGACCGCGTTCCACGAATTGTCGCATTGGAGTGGAGCTGTTTCCCGGCTTGCTCGTGATCTTTCGGGGTCGTTCGGCTCCAAATCTTACGCGCGCGAGGAACTGGTCGCGGAGATGGCGGGTGCGTTCGTCTGTGCTTCACTTGGCATCGTGCCGACCGTGCGCCACGCCGACTATATCGGCTCCTGGCTGGAGGTGCTGCGTGAGGACAACCGCGCCGTTGTACGGGCGGCGAGCGCGGCGTCGAAGGCCGCCGATTTCCTGCTTGGCTTTCAGCAACGGCCGATCGCCTCTGTCGACGAGGAGGCCGCGTAATGCATCCGCCGGCCGTTTCGGCCCCGCCAATCGCTACAATCAGGGGCGCGTCTCCGCTCAGGGTGTCCGCACCCGTCTCAACCAGGCTGATGTGCCGGCGCGCGCGGTCGGGCTCGACATGGTGCAGGCCGGCTGGCGACCGACCGTCGACAACTATCTCGGCCGGGTTACCAAGCCGCGCATTCTGGAGGCGGTGCGGGAAGCCAAGGGCGAGTCGTCGGCGCAACTGATCGACCATCTGAAGAAGGCTGGGATGGCAAAGGAGGCCGAGCGTCTACTCGATGGCTCGGGCTGGTTGCCGGAGCCGCTGCGTCTCGTTGATCTCAATGCGGCGCCAGTGGAGCGGGAGGGTGAAGCGGGCCCGCTGCCCGAATTTCTCGCCGACGACGAGGATCCGGAGAACGGCGGCGACGAAGATCCGCAGCAACTCGACGCGGCTGAGTGAAATTACAGAGCGGGACGGCTCCGGCCGTCCCGCGGTTGCTTGGGGACCGGTGCGCAGCGCTGGTCCCCATTCTTATGGGCGAGGGCTCAGAGGGAGAGCCAGGCCGGGAAGGGTTTGAGCCGTCGGGGTCAGAGGAGAGCGCCTGATGGTTCGACCCATTCCTGCTCTCCGAAAGAAACCCTGCCATGACCGAATTTCTTGCCGGAGGCGCCGCCGCGCCGCTCTCCATGCGTGCGGCTGCAAATCTCACCTCTGCCGCTGTCAGGGCCGCGCGACAGGTCCTGACCGAGCTCGAACGCGGCCGTCGCATCGATGCCGCTGTTCTGCGTAGCGCCATGGAGTCTGCGTTCGGCGCCTCAGACACGGCTGGCGTTTGGAATTGGAAGACCGCCTATGACGTCTGCGAGGCGGCAACGGTTCTGTTCCTTCGCAAGTTCGGCCCCGCGATGCGTGCCAAGGCCGGCTCGACGGCAGCAATGCTGCCGATGCTCGCGAAGATCGCGAGCTGTCTGCCGACCCACACGCGGCGTTCCGAGGACAGCCAAGCGCTTCAGCAAATCTCGACGCCGATCCCGCTTGGGCTGGCGGCATGCGCCGCAGCCGGCATTACATCGGTCGATCGCGTTCTGGAGCCTTCCGCGGGGACGGGCTTGCTCGCCGTCTTTGCCGAGCTCGCCGGGGGCGACTTGGTATTGAATGAGCTGGCCGAGGCCCGCGCAGAGCTGCTCGGCCGTCTCTTCGCCAACGCTCAGGTCACGCGGTTCGACGCCGCTCAGATCGATGATCATCTTGATACGAGTGTCACACCTAGCGTTGTCCTGATGAACCCGCCGTTCTCCCCGGTGGCGAATGTCGATCGACGGATGGCGGATGCGGCTCTCCGCCACATGGCTTCAGCGCTCGCGCGTCTTTGCGACGGCGGACGCCTCGTCGCCATCGCTGGCGCAAGCTTCGCGCCGGATAATCCGGCATGGCGAGATGCCTTTGTGCGGCTCCAGGAACGCGGGCGGGTGGTGTTTTCTGCGGCAATCGACGGCGCCCTCTACGCGAAGCACGGAACACAAATCGACACACGGCTGCTTGTGATCGACAAGCTGCCCGCTGCCGATCCGACGGCTTTTCCTGCCTCGCCAGGCGTGGCGGCCGATGCCGCTACCTTGCTTGGTTGGGTGACCCAGCATGTGTCTCCAAGGCTGCCCGTCGCCCCACCATCGGAGATCGCGGCTATCGGGCGGCCAGCGACGTCACGATCGGTCGGCGCCGTTGCACCAATTTCTTCGTCCTCTTCGATAAGCGCAGCACCAGAAGGTGTCGAACTTGCGTACGAGACGGTCGAATGGTCGCCGCCGGAAGGCGCCCGGCTGACCGATGCGCTTTACGAGGAGTATGGATTGCAGTCGATCCGTATTCCCGGATCGTGCGCACACCCGACCAAACTCGTGCAATCCGCGGCGATGGCGTCCGTTGCGCCACCGAAGCCATCCTACCGTCCGCACCTGCCGGCCAACCTCGTGGTGGATAGCATTCTATCGGACGCCCAGCTTGAGAGCGTCATCTATGCCGGAGAGGCGCATTCTGAGTTTCTCGCGGGCTCCTGGACGGTCGACGCGACCTTTGATGTTGTGGCCGCCGCGCGCGATGACGCGGATAATGCCGTCCGCTTTCGCCGCGGCTGGTTCTTGGGCGATGGCACCGGCGCGGGCAAGGGGCGGCAGGTCGGCGGCGTCCTGCTCGACAACTGGCTCAAGGGCCGCCGCCGCGCGGTCTGGATCAGCAAGTCCGACAAGCTGATCTTATCCTAACAGTGTGATCCTGTCTCAGAATCAGGCATGGAGCGGCGTCACCGGTATTGCGGTGGAGCTCTTCAGACGTCCGAGTCAAGCGTTCCCGCAGCGTAGCGAGGACAACGCTTGACGCGGCGGCGCCACCACAAGCTAGTCAAAGGGTGCAGGCGAAGTCCTGCAACCCTGCCACGCGGCGAGCGGGAGAGCGCGAGGGGAACCCCTCGCATCCTAAACAAAAAGAGTGCGCCGAAGGCGCTCCGCTTTGAGAACGTATGCCGCAGCTTTACTTTACCGATCTTGGCGCATTGCGCCGCCCGGCCATTGTCGATGGCGTTACTCATGAACTTTCCGAAGAGGTGATTGCAGGGGCGGAGAGCTCCGGCCTCGTGGACGGGATGCCGTTCATCCTCGGACATGACGGCAGCTACGATCACGATCTCAACCGTTTCTTCCGGGCTTGTCCCACGATGGGCGTGCGATCGCTGAACAGCCTTCGTGCCTACGCGCGCGATATTGTGGTGTGGCTGCGCTTCCTTGCCGAACGGCGTGACGGCAAATCGGTCTGGTCGGTAGATCGCGACGATATCGCCGCCTTCCATGAGGCACGCCGGCTGTCGCCCCCGCCGCATCGTATCTCGGCATCATCGTGGAACCGCGCCGTCGCGGCTCTCGACAAACTTTACCGCTGGGCTGTCGAAGAGAAGCTGATCGCCAAGGCGCCGTTCACATATCGGCAGGCCTGGACGCGCGCGCTGGACGGAAGCGCGATCAGCGTCGCGGCGAACATGGCGCGCGAGACAGCCGCCCGCAACGGCGACATGCGCTTCGTGTCGCTGGACCGCTATCTGCTGTTTCGAGATGTCGGTCTGCGCGGCCGACTACCCGATGGGCGGGAGGACGCGACGTGGCGAGGACGCAACGGCGAGCGCAATGCCCTTTTCGCCGAGCTTCTGGTGACGACCGGTCTCAGGTTGCAGGAGGCGTCACACCTGTTGACGGTAGAGTTGCCAGCCCCGGACCGGCACCAAGGGCAGCGCTCTGTCCCGTTCCGGCTGGCGGCTGCAACCGCCAAGGGCAGCAAGGCTCGGGAGGTTCGGCTGCCGGCGCGTCTGCTCGAACGGCTACGCGACTATGCGGACGTGGAGCGGGTGAACGCTCTCGCGCGCTGGCGCGAGCGCCGCTCATGGATGCGGATCGACGCGCCTATGATGGTCACCGGCCATGACCGCCAATCGCTGCATCTCGATCATGGCCGCGTCCGCTTCGATCGGCTCAATCCCGGAGAGCGCGGCCGGCTTCTCCATGAGCAAGGCAAGGAGCCGTTGGCGCTGTGGCTGACCGAAGGCGGCCTGCCGATGCCGATGACCTCGTGGCAGGCGGTGTTCCGCCGCGCAAGCGCACGCTGCCGCGGCTTCGGCATCAACATCGAGGTGACGCCGCACATGCTGCGCCACAGCTTTGCGGTCCACATGCTGACCCTGCTGTTGCGCGAGCAGATTGGCTGGATGCTGGAAGAACGCGCCGGGCGCATGAGTCCCGCGTATCGCCGCCTGATCGGCGATCCGCTGCTCAAGCTGCAACGGCTGATGGGGCATAGCCGGATCGAGAGCACCTACATCTATCTCGATCATCTCGATGATAGTCAGGCGCTTGTCGACGCGGCAGTCGAGCAATGGGGACTGGATGTTGCATCCGTCAGGGACGTGGCATGAGCGGTCGCGGTCGTCGCGCGAGTTTCCCCGATCTTGACGACGAGGATGCAGAAGTCGGTTCGGGAGCGGTTGTCCGGACGCTCGATTCCCGACGATTCCGCGTGCGAGTGGATGGTGGCGGCGAGCTGGCGCTCGATCTGTCGTCGTGGCCGCATCCGTCGTTCACGGCATCCATTGCGCCGATCTTGCAGGAGCTTGTCCGCGGAATGGGTCCCGCGCCGGTCATGCGCACGGTTCGTTGCAAGGTTCTCGACTTACGGCGCTTCTGGCGCTTCCTCGACGAAGCCGCAATAACACTCTGCAGCATCGATGATGTCACGGCCGATCTGATCGACCGTTACGAGGACTGGCTGGAGCAGAACACACCAAGCCAGGCTGCTGTACGCCGCCTGATCGCTCCACTGATCGGAATCATGCGCCTTGCGGTCGAGAACGAACCCGACCGGTTCCCAAAGGCGCTGGCAAACCGTTTGACCTGGCTCGGTCGAGGAGAGCTTGCAGGCAGTCGCCCGCGCGATGCCTACAGCAGCGGTGTCACAGCCGCGTTGAGGACCGCCGCCCGCAATCAGGTTGCCGAAGCTGCCAAGCGCGTGCTTATCGACGAGGCCATGCCCGCGCGCCGGGGCGATATCGAGGCATGCCCGGCGCTGCATCGCCACCATGACGACGTCATCGCTTTGCTCGCCAGAGAAGGATCGCTTGGCACGCACAATCCGACGTTCTGGCGGCTCAAAGGCGCGCTGTGGAACCGCAAGATGCCGGCTCTGTCGTCGGAGGACCTGCATGGTCAATTGTATCTGACACGCATCGACCTGATCGGCTTCCTCGTCGCCCTGTCGCTGCAGACAGGCATGGAGATCGAGTGCCTGAGGAGCCTGAAGGCCGATTGCCTGCGTAATCCGTCGCGCGGTTATGTCGAGATCGAGTATCGCAAGCGTCGCGCGCGAGGTGCGGAATGGAAGCGACTGCGGGTCCGTGATGGCGGCAGTTCGACACCCGGCGGCATCATCCGGCAGGCGATACGTCTGACCGAACGCGCCCGCCGCTACCTCGGAACGGACGCATTATGGGCGTGGTGGAACGGATATGGCCTGCGCGGTCCGAAGATCAGCCGGAGGAGCATTCTCGCCTTCGTCGCCCGGCATGGCCTGACCGCGGATGACGGAAGCCCGCTTCATCTGGAGCTGTCGCGGTTACGCAAGACGCAGAAGGCAGAACGTTATCTGCACACGCAGGGGCAGCTTGAGGACTTTGCCGTCGGCCACACTATTGCAGTCGCGGCGCGTCATTATGCCGATATCCCGGCTCTGCGACACGTCCACGAGAACACGATCGCCGATGCACTCCGAGATGCGCTTGACTCGGCGCTAAAGCCGAAGCTCATGCCGCCGGCAATCGAGAAGGCGGTCCGCGCCAGCCCGGAAGAGTCGGGACTGCCGGTTCCACCCGATCAGGTCGGCGAGCTCCTCGACGGCGAGCAGGACGTCTGGCTGGCAAGTTGCGCCGGCTTCCACGCCAGCCCCTTCGGGCAACCGGGAGAAGCTTGTCCTACACCGTTCTGGGGATGTCTCGAATGCGCTAACGCCGTGATCACGGCCCGGAAGCTGCCGGCGCTGATCGCCTTCGACACGTTCATGATCGGTCAGCGCGCCCTGATGGACGAACGAAGCTGGGCAGCCCGGTTCGGCCGAGCTCATCGCCGGATCGTTGAACAGATATTGCCGGCATTCCCGCCACAAGTCGTAGCCGAAGCGCGCGCTGCGGCCGAGAAGCCCGACACCAACCTCATCTACATGCCGCCAGAGGCGTATGCATCTTGAACCAGCAGACTCCCGTCACGCGCCTTTCCATCAGATCGCGTTATCGTTCCGCGACCGATATCGTGCTTGCCTCGATGCCGCTCCGTGACGGGACGGCTCGCAGCTGCCTGTCACGGTTCGGTGACGACTGCTGGGACATGGCGCCGGGAATCTTCCAGACTCGCGCGCGCCACGTTTACCACGAACTCGACTTCTCCGGGATGGATTGCCCGGCCGAACGCCTGACCGCAAAGGAATATATCTACGCTGGCCTCAACGAACGCCTGTCCGACGGACGACCCCGGTTGCGTCCCGCATCGGCGCGCGTCGCTCTTCGCGATCTCGCCCGCTTTATGGCATTCGTGCGGGAACAACGGGGCCGCTTCGACGCCGCCATGATCAATCAGGATCTGATCGATGCCTACCGATCGTCGCTGGTTGCGGCGACCTCGACGAGCGCCCGGCAGATCACGCGGTATCTGAAGCCGATCATTGAACTGCATCGTCTTGCCGCCTGGCTGACCTGCGGCGGACTTAGCTTCCTGCCCTGGGGCGGGCGCACGCTCTATCGCGTCGCCGGCTGCGGACCGAGAGGCGACGAGAACCGGACGCCACGCATTCCCGAACCGGTGATCGGAGCGCTGCTGCACTGGTCGCTCAAATACATCGATCTGTTCTCAACCGACATCTTCGCGGCACGAGCCGAACTGGATGCGCTCGAGGCGCGCTTTGCCGCCCGGCGAGGCCGCACGCCCGACGTGGTCGCCAGCATGACGGAATGGATCGATCGGCGGCGACGCATGGCCCGTGGCGTTCCGGTCTGGAGCGATCCGGCCGGGATCGGCGGCACCGCCCGCAGGCTCTCGCCCGACGGCAAGCTCAAGGGCGAAGTCCTCAATATGCGGCTCATCGGACTTCAAAGCGGCCTCAACCACACCGCGATCTATGAGAGTGACGAAGCGCGGCTGCGCCTGTTCCAGGCTGTCGATGAACTGGGAGTCGAGCGGGGAGGACTGGACAGCGCAATCTCGATTGATCCTGACACCGGTCTGTCCTGGCGCGGTCGCTTTGATCATCTGAGCCTTGCCGAAGAAGAGAAGCATCTGCAAGCGGCCGCCTATGTGCTTTGCTCCTATCTGACCGGCATGCGTGACGGCGAAGTGCAGTCCATGCGCCCCGGCTGTGTCGCCCGCTCGCTGAGCGCTGATGGCATGATCGAACGTCTCGCATTGCGCAGCACGATCTACAAGCACCGCGGAACACGCGGAGAGCCCGCCGAGTGGATCACCATAGAACCCGTCGATCGCGCCGTCGCCATCGCAGAACGTCTCGCCGCACAGCATCGACGGCAGCGCAACGAGGACGATCTCTGGCTTACACTCGATCGTCGCAGCCGATCCGCCGGCCGGGGCATTCCCGGCATCGTAAACCAGATCAACCGATTCCGCGTCCACCTCGACGAGAACTATGGCGGAGAGGAAGAACCGGCGATCCCGACCGTCGATGGACAGCCCTGGTCGTTCACCACCCGGCAGTTCCGACGCACGCTAGCCTGGTATATTGCCAATCGCCCCTTTGGCGTGGTCGCCGGCAAGATCCAGTACAAGCACGCTTCAGTCGCGATGTTCGACGGCTATGCGGGCTCCTCGGCATCAGGCTTCCGGCAGGAGGTCGAGCAGGAGCGCGCGCTCGGCCAGCTCGACGATGTCGTCGCCCAATACGAGGCACATTGTCGTGGCCAGGAACTTGCCGGACCTGCCGCCTCGCGCCTTGCTGCCGAGTACGATCGCGTTCAGCGCGAACTTGAGCCATTCCCCGGACGTATCGCTGACATGGGACGGCTGCGCGCGATGCTCGCCCATCTGGCCCGCACGCTCCATGTCGGCCATCTGAACGACTGCTTCTTCGAGCAGGCGACGGCGCTGTGCCTCGACAAGGGCAAGGGGCGACCGACTGGCCCGGCTCTATCGCGCTGCGCACCGGACCGCTGTCCGAACGCCTGCATCACCCAGCGGCATCTGCCGGTCTGGGAGGCATCAATCGCCGAAGCGGACCTTCTGTTGCAGGACAAACGCGTGCCGCGCTTCCAGCGCGAGGCCCTGCAGCGCGATAACGATCGCAAGCGCAAGCTGGTCGCCCCGCTCAAGGCTGGAGGCGCGTCATGACCGCGCCCGTCAGCCAGTCGACTGAGCAGGCTCTTCGCGCAGCCATGCAGCGTCTCCTGTCCGGCTCCGCCGTCAAGACGGATGGCCGCTTCACCGTTGTCAATCTGGCTATCGAGGCGGGCGTCAGTCGCGCCACCGCCAATCGGGCAACCGCAGTGCTGGCGGAGTTCCGGAGCGCAGTGGCCGGCCGCAGAGCGAGAGGGGCGCGGGTGGAGGCTGCCTTTGCAGGCGCGGGAGAGGAGAGCCGCAACGCTCACATCCTCGCCCAGCACATACAGGCCCGCGCCCTGCACAAAAGGCAAGAAGCGCAGCGCGCCGAGCGCGCCAACATCCTGCCATTCCGGAGAAAGAACCATGACGCCAACAGCAAAAAAGGCGGTGAGACACCCTAGACAGTTTAGATATCTGATCGAAGATGCGCAGCGCGACTGGTCCGCGCTCGGCATGGAGCGCCTGCTTGTTACGCCGCTGTCCCGGTTTCGGCAGGGCACGCCGGTCCGGCTTTCGGAAGGCATCCTATTTACCACCTACGCCACGCTACGGACCGACGAGCGCGGCGAAAAGCTTTCGCGTGTCCGGCAGATTGTCGAATGGTTGGGCTCCGACTTCGACGGAGTGATCGTCTTCGACGAGAGCCACGCCATGCAGAATGCGGTCGGGGGCAAGGGGGAGCGCGGCGACCAGGCGGCCTCTCAGCAGGGGCGCGCGGGCTTGAGACTCCAGCACGCGCTGCCGAATGCTCGCGTCGTTTATGTATCGGCGACGGGCGCCACCACGGTCCATAACCTCGCTTATGCCCAACGCCTCGGCCTTTGGGGCGACGCCGACTTCCCGTTCGCCACCCGTGCCGAGTTCGTTGCAGCGATCGAGGAGGGCGGCGTTGCGGCAATGGAGGTGCTGGCGCGCGACCTCAAGGCGCTCGGCCTCTACACGGCCCGCTCGCTCTCTTACGAGGGCGTCGAGTACGAACTGGTCGAACACCAGCTTACGCCGGAGCAGGTTCGCATCTACGACGCCTATGCCGGTGCGTTCAGCGTCATCCATAATAACCTGGATGCGGCGATGCGCGCCGCCAACATCACCGGCGAAACCGGAACGCTGAACGGCCAGGCAAAATCCGCGGCACGGTCCGCCTTCGAAAGCGCCAAGCAGCGCTTCTTCGGCCATCTCCTGACTTCGATGAAGACGCCGTCGCTGATCGGCTCGATCGAGCGCGATCTCGATGCTGGCCATGCGACCGTCATCCAGATCGTGTCGACGGGCGAAGCGCTGATGGAACGTCGGCTTGCGGCAATTTCGACCGAGGAGTGGGGCGACGTCCAGGTCGACATCACGCCGCGCGAGTACGTCCTCGACTATCTCGCCCATTCCTTCCCGGTCCAGCTCTACGAGCCCTTCACTGATTCAGAGGGCAACCTCTGCTCCCGGCCTGTCTATCGCGACGGCCAGCCGGTCGAGAGCCGGGAAGCCGTCGCACGCCGCGACCGCCTCATCGACAAGCTTGCCTCGCTACCGCCGGTACCCGGCGCGCTGGATCAGGTCGTCCAGCGCTTCGGCACCGACATGGTCGCCGAGGTCACCGGCCGCTCGCGCCGCATCGTGCGCAAGCGCGACCGGCTGGTGGTCGAAAACCGAGCCGGTTCGGCCAACCTCGCCGAGACCTCAGGCTTCATGGATGACGTCAAGCCTATCCTCGTTTTCTCCGACGCCGGCGGCACGGGGAGGAGCTATCACGCCGAACTGTCGGCGCGGAATCGCCGCTTGCGAGTCCACTACCTGCTCGAGCCCGGCTGGAAGGCCGATGCCGCAATCCAAGGCCTCGGCCGGACCAGCCGGACCAACCAGGCGCAGCCACCGCTGTTTCGTCCGATTGCGACAGACGTGAAGGCCGAAAAGCGCTTTCTCAGCACCATTGCCCGCCGGCTCGACACGTTGGGAGCCATTACGCGCGGCCAACGTCAGACCGGAGGGCAGGGCCTGTTCCGGCCCGAGGACAATCTCGAAAGCCAGTACGGACGTGATGCGTTGCGTCAGCTCTACACGCTGCTCGCGCGAGGCAAGGTCGACGACTGCTCGCTTGGAAGGTTCGAGGATGCGACCGGTCTGAAGCTCATGGATGCCAATGGGCTCAGGGATGACCTGCCGCCGATCACGACCTTTCTGAACAGGTTATTGGCGCTCACCATCGACCTACAGAATGTGCTGTTCACCGCCTTCGAGCAGCTCTTGACCGCTCGGATCGAAGGCGCGGTTGCATCCGGCACCTACGACGTGGGGTTGGAAACCCTCCGTGCCGAGAGCTTCGTCGTCACCGACCGGCGGACGATCTATGACCATCCGGGGACCGGCGCCGAGACCAGGCTGCTCACGATCACGCAGCGCCAGCGCAATCGTCCGGTCAGCCTGGATGACGCTCTTGCTCGTCTTTCCGATCGTCAGGCCGTCCTGCTCGTCAATGAGCGCTCGGGACGAGCCGCCGTGCAGGTCCCCGCGGCGAGCGTCATGCTCGATGACGGCGAGATCGAGCGGCGCGTCCGTCTGATCCGGCCGATGGATCAGCACACGGTCCCCTTGACCACCATGGCCGAAAGTCATTGGAGCGAAGCGGATCGTGAACGCTTTGCCTTGACCTGGCAGGCGGAGCTTGCCGAGCTGCCCGAGTTCACGGAAAGCACGATCCACGTCGTGGCGGGCTTGCTGTTACCGATCTGGAAGCGGCTACCGAACGAATCGACCCGCGTCTATCGGCTCCAGACCGATGCGGGCGAACGCATCATCGGACGCACGGTTTCTGCCGCGTGGGTCGCAAGCGTCCTTGCGGCCGACGCGCCCGCGCTGACGCCGGACGCCGTATTTGCCGCGCTGATGGAGGGGCGCACCGTCTTCGACCTCGCCGAAGGCCTCCAGCTTCGCCGTGTCCGGGTCATGGGCGCATACCGCATCGAGCTGTCGGGCTTCACCGACACCATGCGCGATCGACTGCGAGCGTACGGTCTCTTTGGGGAGATCATCTCCTGGAAGCTGCGCATGTTCGTGCCCATGGACGCGAGCGGCGCCGAGATCCTGTCGAAGGTGCTCGACACCTATCCGGTTGCGCGCATCAGCGAGCGGGAGGCGGCGTGATGTCCCGCGATATCTCCGAACTGGCAGGTCGCCTCGCGCGCGAGGCCGAGGCGGTGTGCCGACACTATCTCTCCAATGGCAAGCGGGCGGGGCGATACTGGGTGGTCGGCGACGTCCACAACACGCCGGGCCGATCGCTCTTCGTGCGACTCCAGGAATCGCCGAAGGGCGCCGCCGGCAAGTGGACTGATGCGGCGACCGGCGAGCATGGCGATCTCCTCGACATCATCCGCGAATGCCGAGGTTTGCGCGATTTCCGCGAGGCCGCTGAGGAGGCGAAGCGCTTTCTGAAGCTACCTCGTTCCGAGCAGCAACCGCCCCCGAGACCCGTTCGTCCAGCAGTGTCGGCCGGATCGCAGGAAGCCGCCCGTCGGCTCTTTGCGATATCCAGCCCGATCGAAGGGACGATGGTTGAAAGATATTTGCAGCGTCGCGGAATAGCCCGCGTCCACCATGGTGGCAGCCTCCGCTTCCACCCGCGTTGCTACTACCGGCCGGACGAGCATTCGTCGACCGAAACCTGGCCCGCAATGATTGCCTCCGTCACGGACCTCGAGGGACGGATCACCGGCGTGCACCGCACCTGGCTCGATCCATACGGATTTGACCGCACGCGGCTCGGCAAGGCTCCGATCGATACGCCACGGCGGGCCATGGGCGACCTGCTCGGCAATGCCGTTCGTTTCGACGTGGTGGACGACGTGCTCGCTGCGGGCGAGGGGATCGAGACCATGCTGTCGCTGCGTTATGTACTGCCGACCTTGCCCATGACCGCTGCGCTCTCGGCCAATCACCTCTCAGCCATGTTGCTGCCGTCTGGCCTACGCCGACTCTATATCGCCCGTGACGCAGACGCCGCCGGAGATGCCGTACAGGCTATTCTTACCCAGCGCGCAGAAGCCGCCGGCATTGAAGCGATCGCATTGTCGCCCCGGCTGGGCGACTTCAATGAAGATCTGCACATCTTCGGCCTCGAGGCCCTCAGAGCAGCGTTGCTACTGCAACTCGTACCGGAGGACGTCCTCCGTTTCCTGCATTCGTCGATGGCAACCGCGGAATAGCCCCGGCAATTCGATGGCGTCGACAGGCCGGTCGCGGTGCGGCCGCTGCCGGAAGAGGTCGCGACCACGGCCTTCTAGAGGGCGATCGGACGGCAAGCGGCTCGGGCCGGCAATGGCTGCGTCCGGCTATTTTCCGCCGCGCGCCGGCGACGAGAAGACACATTAGCCATCTGGCGAGCGCGCTTTGCATCGCGAAGCAAAATAGCCGGCCTCCGCCATCCTCCGCTGCGCTTCGGCCCTCCGCTCTGCTCTGGGTTCTGGCCCGTTCCGCCTGCCGTCTGAGTGATCGCCACGAAGGCCGCGATGGTCGCGGCCGATCCGGCAAAGGATCGCCTCCATGACCGACCACGACGACATCGAACCGCCGCATGCCGCTTCTGCGACCGAACACGTTCTTACCGAATTGCAACTCTTCGGTTACCGCCCCTTCGACGACCAGCCCGATCCACGGCCGCTTCCCGAGGGCAAGAGCATAACCGGCGCCGTCGCCGACATCTTCGATGCTCTGGTCGCGACGTTGAGCGACACGCGGCTCGAGCCGGACCTTGACGATCTGCTCTGGTCGACCGTCAACCTGTTCCATCGTGCCGTCGACCGCATCGGGCGTCAACTTGACGACAACGAACAGGCGCAGCAGAAGAGCCAGCGCGAGCAGGACGGTTCCGAAGTTCGATCGGTCGAACTCGAACGCATCACGGCGGAAGGCATCACGCTGATCGAGCGCCGCAACTGCCTGGAGCTCTTCCGTGATCAGGCCATCGAGCGCTTTGAGACTCACACCGGCTCATTCTGGCGCCCCCGATCGGGATCGCTAGTGAACTATCGTACGCTGACCGCAGCGATGATCGACTCCCGCGACTTCATCGCGGCGAAGCGCCGCGCCGAGACCGAGGTCATGCTGCCGCCAGGACCGAAGATCGCGCTCACCGGAGGGCTCGACTTCAACGACCACCACCTCATCTGGGATCGTCTCGACAAGGTTCACGCCAAGCATCCCGACATGGTCCTGCTCCACGGCGGCTCACCGAAGGGGGCCGAATTGATCGCCTCCAAATGGGCGACCACCCGCAAGGTGCCCCAGATCGCCTTCAAGCCCGATTGGACGAAACATGCCAAGGCAGCACCGTTCAAGCGCAACGATGCCATGCTCGAACTCCTGCCGATCGGCATCATGCACTTCCCGGGCACGGGAATCCAGGGCAACCTCGCCGACAAGGCGAAGCGGCTTGGCATCCCCGTCTGGAGGTTCGGCGGCGCGTGAGCGCGGCCATCTCGCGTCCAAGCCATCGAGGCGGAGTTGCACGCGCCGCAACTCCGCCTCGTTTCGGTCTCATATCCAGAGTTGCGCCGTGGTGGTGGTGGAAGGCGCAACTGGTACATCTATGCACATGGAGCCACCACCATGCTCGCTATTGGACTTGTTCTCAACACACTCGGCATCGGCCTATTCTGCTGGGCGATTTTCGCGCTCGCAGTGTATGCCCTGCCGTTTTTCGTCGCCCTGAGTATCGGGATGACTGCGTTTCAGAGCGGCGCCGGCCTCCTTGGCGCGCTACTTATCGCAACCGCCGGCGGTGCGCTGACGCTCGTCCTTAGCCAGGTCGCGTTTGCTGCTACTCGGTCCTCCGCCTTGCGCGTCGCGATCGCCACAGCATTCGCTGCTCCCGCCGCCGTCGCAGGCTATCATGTGGTGTTCGCCCTGTCCCAGATCGGGGTGCCTTCGCTGGCTTGGCGTGAGGTCTTCGCTTGCCTCGGCGCAGTTTGCATTGGCGTTATGTCATGGACGCGCTCGATGGTTTTGGTGGAGACCCGCCCGTTAGAGGCGGGCGGGGTGGTGGATTAATCCGTCCTAACCGGTTCTTACGGCCGCATGGCCCGAGGGGATGACCGTTTACCGCCTTCGTCGTCGAGCAGGTTCGCGTAGATCGGCGCGGTTGAACGGCGATGATCGAAACCTGAGCGCGGGAGAGGCTATCCTCCTCGGAGCGCCTCGACCAAGCTGCCGGCAAGGTCTGGCCCACGTAGCCGCGGCGGAGCGATGTTACCTCGATCCGTTCTTGGGAGGCGATACCGCCCTTTGCAGGAGATTGTTTCTCTTTCCGCGCTGAGTCGTTCCGAACTCTTGTTCATCAAAACCGAGATAGCGACGCTTCTCCTTAGGATTGTGGTCCAGCACCCGGACGCACGTGGCCTCGTTGATGGCTTGATCTGGCCGAAGACCGGCTTCGCCTCGATCGTCTGAGCCGCAACGCCGTTGATGCGACTTTCTTCCCCTGGGCTTCGCCCATTCCTCGCGAGACAAGAAAGTCGCCACAACGACGTCCTCCGCTGCGCTCCGGCCCGAGCGGGTGCGTCGCCGATCGTCCTCGGCCCTAGACCGCCATCAAGGCCGCGGTGGTCGCGGGCTCGAAACACAACAGGAGAAGTGACATGGCTAGCATCGGTTCTTTCAAGAAGGTCGGCAACGAATTCCAGGGCGAGATCGTGACCCTGAGCCTGAAGGCCAAGGGCGTCCGCATCGTCGCCGAGACCAACCGATCCAACGACAACGCTCCCAGCCACCGCATCTATGTGGGTCGCGCGGAGATCGGCGCGGCCTGGTCGAAGCGTTCCGAGGAGGGCCGCGACTACCTCTCGCTCAAGCTCGACGACCCCTCGTTCAACGCGCCTATCTACGCGAACCTGTTCGACGACGAAGGCGGTGAGGGCTACACCCTTCTGTGGTCGCGGCCGCGCAAGACCGGCGAGTAAGCCCACTCCATCAAGCCCCGTCCGGTCCGCCGGGCGGGGCTTTTCAGATCCTCCATCGGCCGAGGGATCGACCCTTGAACCATTGTGCTGGTGCTTACTCCGCGCGCCCACTGGAACATCGCCTGTTTGAAAGCTGATCGCTGGCGCTGCAGCAAGCTGGATCGCTAGTCGTAACGAGTGTCCACATCGGGACTCCCAAGGTCGCGTGCCCGGCTCAGGAAAGTCAGGACCGAGCTTTGGACACCCTCTCCTCAAGCAGATCGGCCGGCCTGACCCCCAACGCTTGGGCAATCTGCCAGACTGTGAGCAGTGTCGCGTTCTGGAGCCCTCGCTCCATGCTGCTCACGAAGGCCCGGTCGACGCCCATGCGTTCCGCTACGGCCTCTTGGCTCAAGCCAAGGGCCAGCCGAAATCGACGCGCGTTTGCTCCAAAGACCTTGCGAATGTCCATCCGCAGGATAGGAAGCAATCGCGTATTTTGGCGCTACGTGTTATAATACGCGGAGCTGGTTGCTTTAGGTCTCGGACGGAGCCTTAATTGAGGAAAATGTGGGAAATGCAGCTTCTTGAACGCTCGCCCGAGCAGGTGGCATGCCATATGCTACAGCAGGGAATTGTTCGAGCCAGCGATGCTGGTGCCTCGCCATTTGATTTTGAATCTCGCGCATATTGTCGTCTTTGATGTCGAAGCCGCCGCTAGATCCTGACGTCGCGGATGTCGCGCCGAATGAGCCGACGCTCACAACCTATGACGAACAGCATGTCGTAACGTACATGCGCCTTCTGCAGGCCGAAGGTGAGGGAGCGGACTGGCGCGAAGTGGCTCGAGTGGTCTTGCATTTGGACCCCGAGCGAGAGCCGGACCGTGCGCGGAGCGCATATCAGAGCCACCTTGCGCGGGCCAAATGGCTGACCGAGCAGGGCCGCCTACTACGTGGCACTGGCTCCAAATAGAAGAAAATCGCCGGCTGGCGACTTGCAGGCAGAACTATTTTCTTTTGCTGATCGGCGGTCATTCCGGTGCACCACGTGGTGCCAAACTAGGGGCTTCCTACAACCGTCTCGTTCATACCTATTGCGGCGCAATCGCTGTTAGCAGCATGCAATGGGGCGGAAGCAATGCCTGAATTCGACTGGCGGTCGCCGGAATCCTACAAGAGCCTACAAGACGCGGAAGTCACCGACATCGCCTGGGAATGTCTCCGTCGTAACGCAGGCTATCGACGCGAGTACGAAGCGATGATCGCAAGCAGCCCAGATGGTGCAGTGACCCAGGAATTCAGGAGGAAATGGGGTATCTGCTTTCGCCCATGATCCGCAGAGGTCGTTCGACGAGCAGACGATCTTTTGGGCGCCGGAGGTTCTAGCGACGGTCGTTCCGGTCAAGGTTGCCTCGACGGCCGACCTCGTGTCGGCGTCTCAGCCACTGCTTGACCTTACAGCTGGCCAGGTGCGCCGCGCTGTCGACGGCTGGCATGCCGTGCTGCGCATCGGTGCGGTAGATCACCGTGTCTGGTTCAAAGAGCCGCCGGTGCTCGACGCGTCATACACAGCCGAACTGCCGTTTGATGGCGATTTCGGCGCACGTGCCTATGCAGCCCGAAGACTATGGCGCGCGATGAATGGACGCGTGCCAGGTACGGGATTTCACACGCTATCCAAACAGCGGCGCGAACGCTTGAGCGCCGCGATCCGCGCGCTCGATGCTCATAGCGCCGGCGGAAGCTATCGCATTATCGCCGAAGCGCTGTTCGGCAAAAAGCGCATCCCCGATCGCGCCTGGAAGACGCATGATTTGCGCAATCGAACAATCCGCTTGGTGCAAGGCGGCATCGAGTTGATGCGCGGTGGTTACCGCAAACTCCTGCGGCCCGGGCGCAAGGACGAGTAGCGCAGTCTCCGGGGGTGCCGAAAATCGTCCCCTCCATGTTCGGCATCCCCTGCTGATATCGCGCTTCTCCATGATGACCGCACACACGCCGGCCTAGCCGGGCGTGGTGCGCTGTCCTCCTGGAGTTCTCAAATGCCCGATCCGATGGCCGGTCTTCCCCCGCGATTCCTGCGTACACCTGAGGCCGCCCGCTATCTTGGCCTGTCCGGCCGCACGCTAGAGAAGCACCGCACGTACGGTACTGGGCCCACGTATCGGAAGATCGGTGGCCGCGTCGTCTACGCCGTCGATGACCTGAAAGCATGGGCCGACCGCGGCGCCAAGACGTCGACGTCCGATCCCGGCAAGGGAACGGTGCTGCCGGCCAAGAAGCACCCGGCGCTGCGGCCGTATGCGGGCCAGGAACGTCGCTGATTGCCGCGTGAGAGCAGTGACCATGCGGCGCAAACATCATTCTGAGCGCGACCAGCTTGAGCTCTTTCGGGCGCTACCCGGCGATCTTGCGCCCCGCGACGCGCAGGATTTGATGGCTTATCCGTTCTTCTCGCTCGCAAAAACAAAGCGGATCGTACCAATCGATTTCCGCGCCGGCGCGATTGCAATTCGTGTCGAAGCCGTGCCGGAGCGTGGCATGGCGACCATCTGGGATGCAGATGTTCTGATCTGGGCTGCTTCCCAGATCGTCGAAGCCCGTGACGCCGGCTTGAAGACGTCGCGCCTCATGGCTGCAACGCCTTACGAGATTTTGACGTTCGTGGGCCGTGGCACCAGTGCACGTGACTATGACCGCCTGAAGGCTGGTCTTGACAGACTTCAGTCAACGACCGTGCTGACGTCGATCCGTCAGCCGGCAGAGCGGCGGCGGCACCGCTTCTCCTGGATCAACGAGTGGAAGGAGACGGCCGATGCAAATGGCCGCCCATTTGGTCTCGAATTGATCTTGCCTGATTGGTTCTATGCCGGCGTCATCGATGACGCGCTCGTGCTGACCATCGACGGCGCTTATTTCGATCTGACGGGCGGGCTTGAGCGGTGGCTCTACCGGCTCGTGCGCAAGCACGGTGGACGCCAGGATGGCGGCTGGAGCTTTGACCTTGTGCATCTCCATGCCAAGTCCGGTATCCTCTCGCCGCTCAAGCACTTTGCTTACGACATACGCCAGATCGTCCAGCGCCAGACATTGCCTGGCTATCAGCTCGTGCTCACGCGCGATCCCGATGGCACCGAGCGGCTGAACTTCGCGCCTACGCCTGCTGATCCCCTAACGGCCCGCTTGCGCCGCCGCGGTCTCATTCCAAATTCGGAGGACAATCTGTGAATCAGCTCGTGCTATCGGGGACCGCAACCCTCGTGCTATCGGGGACCCGATCATCGTGCTATCGGGGACCGGAATCGAGCTTAAGAGCTTGTTTCTCCGCGCTTTCCAGCCGATCTAACTTTACTAACATACTGACACTAACTTCTTGTTGTGAATCAGTACGTTGTGAACAAGTCGGCTGCGCGTGCAACAAGGACGCCTCATGCCTCGACTCTCTCACGCGCAAAGCTTCTCCGCAATGCGATTCTTATCGCCAATGCACGCGCGAAAACGCGATCGCGCGCAAATCTGCGCGATCGTCAACATCATCGCCTGGTGCGCGTCACGTCCTTTTGCAGCCACTCGCTCGTCGAGGAGAACTCGCTAACATCCGTGGTTGGCACGATGGCCACCACAAGCCGAAATCTGAGGAATGGGCGGTCAGGCTAACCAGCGCCGTGCTTGATGGCTTCAATCGTCTGCATGAAGCCGCCGGCAAGAAAAGTTGCGATCTCACCCAAGTCCCCGTCTCCTCGGGAGACGCTGCTCCGCCGTGGCGGAAGGAAAAGGCGCGCGTGGAAGCGGCCGGGTTGCGGAGGCCCTTAGATCGCCGCAGCGACCCGGCCGCGCTTGCCGCCGGCGCCAAACCGGAACGTGGTGCCACTGGTCCAGATCTTGTGCAGCAGCACGGCGAGCGCGCGCGCCACGGCGGTTGCCGCGCGCTTCAAACCCTTCTTCCTGGCCAGCCGCAGGCCCCACAGTCGCAGCTTGAAGTTCTTCGGAATGCGGGTGAGGATCGCGATCGCCGCCTCATACAGCATCGCCCGCGTCAGCTCGTCGCCGCATTTGGAGATGCTGCCGATGCGATCGGTTTGTCCCGATTGGTAGCGCCGTGGCGTCAGGCCGAAATGCGCGCCGACATTGGTCGACTTCTTGAAGCACGCCGGGTCGTCGACCGTTGCGCGGAATGTCAGCGCCACGAGCGCGCCAACGCCGGGCACGGTCATCATCCGCCGCACAGCATTGTCGCTGCGCGCCGCTGCCAGCGCCAGGCGGTGCAGCTTTGCCAGCTGCAGCCGCATCGCGCTTCTAGCGTCCAGCAACGGTGCGACAATGGCCTCCAAATCCCTCTTCCCGGCCATCATCTCACGCACCCGCGCGTCAAAGCGGCCGACCGAGATTTCGCCAACCTTCAAGCCAAACGGGCGCAACAGGCCGCGGATCATGTTCTCCATGTCGAGCACCTTGCCGAGCAGCGCCTTGCGGCCGACCAGCAGCGCCCGCAGCGTTTGCGCGCTCTCCGATTTGACATGGACCGCACGGAACCAGCCGGTCCGCATCATCTGGGCGATGCCCCTGGCGTCATTCCTATCCGTCTTGTTCAACATCGCGTTCATCGCCGCCTTGGCATGCCGGGTCTCGATGCAAGTCACAGGGAGGCCCTTTTCGGCGAGCGCCGTGAACAGCCAGGCAGAGTAGGAGAACGCTTCCAGCCCGACGCGCTTCAGGCGCATGCCCCATTCCGCCAGGAACAGCTCGATCGCGTCCGGATCGGCATCGAGTTTCGCTTCCCGGACGACCTGGCCGTCGCCGTCCACCACGCAAATGTTCGTCGCCTCCAGCGACACGTCGAGCCCTGCATAGAAGTCCATCATTCGCCTCCACCGCCGACCGCCGGACCGCACCGCGCGCTCCGTTCGCGAATCGTTGCGAGGCATTTTCGCAGCAGCGCGGCCGGCGAGGGGGCACTGGTCAGTACCCCGGCTAACCAGAAATCCTTCGGATTTCTTCTAACGGACCGGGCCGCAAAGCGCATGACGTGTGACCGGCAACGCCGGGCCGCCACTCACGCAGATCTTCACAGACCGTACACGCACTTCACCGCTCCCAAAACGCGTTGCTCCCAGCTCGAGCTTCAGGGAGCGGCAGCATGAGCGATCTGACAGAAGTGGAAGTGCTGTGGCTCGAGAAGCGTATCGAAAACCGCATTCGGTTCGGTCGCATTGTCAAGGAAAGAAAACTCGATCGTCACCGGCGTGTCCTGTCATTTGCACCCGGCAGCATCTTTGCGTTCGTCCGTTGGACGTCCAACGACTTTGGCACGATCATTTCGCGCATCGACATCTTGCGCGCGGTGGCGCCGGGACAGCGCTGCTCGACCGTTCCTTATGTGACACCCGGCGGTGAGATTCTGCTGCGCCTGTCAGGTTGGCCGAAGGTCGAGCGCGTGCTGCAGATGATCGATGCCGTTGAGGCGCTCGGCATCGATCCCGCTGATGTCGCGCCTGATCATTGGCATCACGTTCAAAACCGCCTGTCGGTTAACGAAAACCCGCGCCCGTATACGAAAGCGCGCCATCAGGCCTGGCTCCATCGCCAACGGGTGATGCGATGACGGGCCGCCTCATGATGCTGGCCGCGACGATTGGGCTCGCTGCCGCGCTCGTCGCGACGATCGTCCTGGAGCCGCTTCCGCTTTACATCTGGAATGCATCCGCGAGCGTGCCGATCGGTCTCTATCGCTTACGACCGACAGAGAGCTTACATGTCACCGAGCTGGTCGCCGTGCAGCCGCCGGAACCGCTTGCGACATTCCTCGACTTTAACGGCTATTTGCCCATTGGCGTCCCCATGCTGAAGCGCGTGCTCGCCCTTCCCGGGCAGCGTGTTTGCAGAACCGGTCTCACGATTTCGATCGACGACGTCGCGGTGGGCGAGGCGAGGGATCGCGACGGACGCGGCCGGCCGCTGCCGAAATGGCAGGGCTGCCGCGTCGTCGGCGACGGCGAGCTGTTTCTGATGAACTGGCAGTCGGACGACTCTCTTGACGGTCGGTATTTTGGGTTCCTTCGGGCATCCAGCGTGATCGGTCGTGCGGTGCCGGTGTGGACGTGGGAGGAGTGATCGTGCGTATTCGACGCGTTCTCCGCGCTATTTCCTTGTTCGATCGATTGCCGGATCATTCCTCCGTCTCGATCAAGGTCTGCAAGGCCAGCGCGTGCGCGACAGAGTGCTTGGCTCAGTTGGGCACGCGCGTTTGTGCTGTCGTGCCCCTGATGCTTCTTCTGGCCGCGCTCGACAGTGTTGCTTTGGCCCAGAGCGGATCAACCGCCCAGCCGGCGATCAGTCAGACCGCTCGCTCCTTTGCTGGCTTCATCAATGAAGCTTCACAACGCTTTGCGATTGCGCCGAACTGGATCCGATCAGTCCAAAGCATCGAGAGTGCTGGGGACGTGCACGCCAGATCGCCGAAAGGCGCAATGGGCCTGATGCAAATCATGCCGGCGACTTGGGCGGAACTTCGCAAGCGCTACCATCTCGGGAACGATCCCTACGACCCGCACGACAACATTCTGGCCGGTACGGCTTACTTGCGCGAACTGCTCGATCGGTATGGCTCGCCTGGCGTGTTTGCCGCGTACAACGCGGGACCATGTCGCTATGAAGAGCATCTCGCAGGCGGCCCTTTGCCAGACGAGACGCGAGCATACGTCGCAAAGCTTGCAAATCTGCTTGCCATCGAACTGCCGCCGAGGTGGACGTCCAGCGGACAGCCATCAGCAGCTGCGACACTATTCGTCACGCGATCCAATCTAATGAAAACGCGCGATCGGTTGCTGGCGCTCATGCCGTCGAGCGGTGTCACGACCGCAATCTTGGCGTCCGATGTTTCGCCCATGGTCCCCCGGCCTATTGGCGTGTTCGTCCCTCAATCGGCTTCGGAGGTATCGCAATGACCAAGTGTGCGGTTCGCAAGCCTTGGCGTGCTTCACCGAGCAAGTGGCACGTGTTGATAGCATACGGGCGATGCCTTCGGTCCGCGCTCTACTCGTCGCTTCGCTCCTCACCGCCCTGCGGGTGTCTCGGCCCTTCGGGTAACGACCGCTATCGCAAACGCTCGCAAACAGTGGGGCTTCGCAAGTCAACTGCCAAGTCGCGGCGACTCATTCGCAATGAATCGGCCACCAGCCGACGTGTTCGGGCAGGCGCTATTGAAGGATCTACCGCAATGACCCGAACTGCATTCTGTCGCAAATCGCCGCGACCGAGAGTCTGTTGGCTTGGAAGTTGGCCCTTGGGAACTAGCGACCGGGAGACCACGAGTATGCGTCCAGAGACTGCACATGACGTCATGTCTTGACGAGACTAGCGCCCTTGGTCGGCAAGGCGCCGACTCGGCGAGCTCCTACTTTGTGCGGGGCTCTGCCATGGCAGCTTCCGCCTTCGCGATCACCGCTTCGGCGCGCTCTATCGCGGCACGGAACTCCTCGCTCTTCCAAGTATCAACCGATTCGCCGTCATCGTACGACTCGTCTGTGGCGTCTTGCGCGCGTGAGACCAACTCACGAAGCGCCGCAATGGCTTCGGAGAGCAGCTTGGCATCCGCCTCATTACGGGAAGACTGCGTCACCTCTTTAACCCCATCACATCGCAATTATGGTCCGTCAGGCAATATCGTTACAAAAGACGACTATTGCAATTGCCTACGGTCCCATGTTCGCCGTTTGGCGGGAGTCTGGCTTTGCCCAGACGGTGGTAGCGGGGGCTCCTTCGGAGCTCCAGGTCCGCGGCAGCAATTCGTCGAGACGGTTGACGGGATGTCCGTCGACAATCCGCTGCAGCACGTCACGCAGGTAGACGTAAGGTTCGACGTCGTTGAGCTTGCAGGTCATGATCAGCGAGCAGGCGACAGCCCAGCGATGTCCGCCGCCGTCGCTCCCGGCGAACAGGTGGTTCTTGCGGCCGAGCGCCACAGGCCTGATCGCGCGTTCGACCGGATTTGTGTCGAGCTCAATGCGACCATCATGCAAGAATCGCGTCAACCCCTCCCAGCGCGAGAGCGCGTAACGGATCGCTTCGGCAAGCGTGCTGCGGCCAGAGACGAGGAGAAGCTGCATCTCCAGCCAGGAATGCAATGCTTGAACGACTGGCTTGGAGAAGGACCATCGCTCGGCGAGCCGATGAGCCGACGACTGCCAGCGGACACGGCATTCGATGGCATAGAGTGTGCCGATCCGGCGCAGGGCTTCGGTCGCCACGGGCGATCCGGTCGCCCCGGCTACCTCATAGAACTTGCGCCTCGTGTGGCTCCAGCAGGCCGCCAGAACAACGTCTTCATTAATGGCGAGCCGCTCGAAGCCGGCATATCCGTCGACATGCAGGACGCCTTTGAAGTCGGCAAGATGAGCTGCCGGACGCTCAGCTTTGCGGTCCGGAACAAACAGATAGACCGCGGCCGGCGGCTCAGGCCCGCACCATGGCCGCTGTTCGCGAGCATAGACCCAAAGACGCCCGGTCTTCGTCCGTCCTCGGCCGGGATCGAGCACAGGAACGGGCGTGTCGTCGGCGAACAGATGATCGGAAGCAAACACGTTCTTGCACAATCGTTCGTGCAGGGCTTCCAGCCACCAGCACGCGCCACCAACCCAGCCGGCCAGCGTCGAACGGGTGAGATCGACACCGAGTCGGGCAAAGATTTGCGACTGCCGATAAAGCGGAGTGTGGTCGCAATACTTACTGACCAGCACTTGCGCGAGCAGCGCCGGCGATGCCAGCCCACCTGCAATCGGCCGCTCCGGCGCGGCCGCCTGCACCATTTTATTGCAGGAGCGACACGCGTACTTTGGACGAGTGATGTGCACGACACGAAGTTGTGCCGGTACCCAGTCCAGCATTTCGCTGACGCTCTCGCCGATGGCATGCACTGTTCCGCCACAGCAAGCGCAGACCCTGTCCTTGACATCGAGCAAGACGTCCTCGCGAGGCAGATGAGCGGGCAACGGCTTGCGCCGCGACGGCGTATCCGGATTGTCCGTAACGATCGTTGGATGGCTCTCCCGGATGCGGCCGATATCGCTATCGACATCCTCCAGACCGAGCGCCAGTTGGTCTGGGTCGATGCGCTCGGAACGACGTCCGAACTGCATTCGCTGAAGCTGTTTGATGATCGACTGGAGACGCTCGACCTCGTTATCTTTGTGCTCGACGGCCGCAGCAATGTCGCGAACCAGGCGATGCAGAGGAGCTGTGTCTGGCGGAAGATTGGTCAGATCGAACTGCATGTTCGATTCTACTCGAACACACCGATTCGAAAAAGCGACTTCGCCTTGTTCGATGCAGGCTTTTGCGATTTAGCCTGCGATGGCCGGCTTCCACACGCGCTTGGGTGCGCGCCAGTCGATGCCTTCAATCAGCATCGCAAGCTGCGCCGGTGTCAGCGTGATCGAACCATCGTAACCTGCCGTTACCGGCCAGACAAAGCGACCCTGGTCGATCCGCTTGGTGAACAGGCAAAGACCGTTGCCGAACCAGAACAAGACCTTCAACATCGATGCCTTCTTGCCGCGGACGGCAAACAGATGACCGGAGAACGGATCTTTCTTCACTTCCTGGACCAACATGGCGAGGCCATCTATGCCTTTCCTCATGTCCGTGTAGCCAAGCGCCAGGTGCACTTTGACGCCAGCAGGAACAATCAGCATGGCGCGATTTCTCCGCTCTCAACACGCGCCCGCACAACATCGGGATCGCTGCCGATCGGTGCAAAGACACACCGCCCATCGGGCAGACCAATAGCCATCATTCCTTCTGGCGGTCGTAGAACGAGAGCGGCCGTCGTGTCGTCCGCCAGCGCGACTGATGCACACTTTGCGCGCTTCCTCTGCGCAAAGCCGAACTCTACCCGCCAGCGGAACAGCAACCCCGTGACGATACCGTGCTTGCGGGCAACGCCGGAGACCGTGGTGCCCGGCTGCTCGGTTTCCATCACGATCGCCAGCTTCTGTTCGTCGCTGAAGAAGCGCCGGGCCCGCGTCGCTGGTATGGTCGGAGCGTCGTTCGAGGCGTCTGTCAAGCTGCTTTGGGAGGTCGATTCCTTGGCACTAGTGCTAGCGACGGGGCGGGCTGAAGGGTGAAGATGCGCACGCCAGTCGATTTCGAGCTTGCCGGCGTCCAACCGGTGGCGCCATTTGCGCAGCGCGTACGGCGACAGGGACAGTGCCGCGGCACACTCGCGTGCACCCATTCCGCTCCAGTTCATCGCCTCGACGTGCATTGCCCAGAATGCTTGCAAACCGCGATGACGCACGTCCGTGCTGATCGAGAAGCGTTGCCGCAGTGTCCTTCTCGGTCCTCCTTTCAGTTCTTCTCGGCGCAATTCCGTCTGATATTTCGCGAGCTTGCGTGCAGCTTCCTCGCCAGCAAGTGCCTTCAGCCAACGCGCGAACGTCCCCTGGTCCAAGCGATGTCGACGGCAATACGCCCTCTGCGAAAGGCCGCTGCGCTGCCAGGCTTCGATGTGAATCGACCACCATTCACGTCTGGCTTTGTTCTGGAAATGTTTTGGACCCACCGGAGATTCTCCAATGCAGCAGAGGACCCGAAATGGAACGAGAACACACTATCGAAGAGTGGTGCAGGATTCGGACGCTTACCGCACGACGGCAGGACTGCCGCCCGTAATCGGGCTGCGCCGGGACTTGCGGCAGCAGCGCAAGTGGTCTGCGCGATGAATAACGCGCAAACTGCGCCGCCTCAGCAACGCGGGAGGCGAGCGATGGAATTCTTCTGTGGTTTGGATGTCGGCATGGACGAGACAGCGATCTGCGTGGTGGACGCCACCAGCAAGTTGATGCTGGAGACGGCGGTGGTGACCGATCCCGACGCGATCAAGGCGGCGCTGACGCCGTATCTTTCCCGCTTGCGGCGGCTCGGCCACGAGGCAGGCTCGCTGTCGCCCTGGCTGCATCCGGAACTGTTAAAACTCGGCCTGCCGGCGGTGTGCCTGGAGACCCTCCACGTTCGTGCAGCGCTGAAGGCGCAGCGCAACAAGACCGACAAAGCGGATGCGCTCGGCATCGCCCACATCATGCGCACCGGCTGGTTCAGACGCGCGCATATCAAGAGCGAGGCCTGCTACCGGCTGCGCCTGTTGTTGACGCACCGGCGCAATTTGAAGCGCAAGTTTCTGGACCTGGAGAACGCGATCCGGCACTCGCTGAAGGTGTTTGGCATCCGGCTGAACCGGGTCGGGCGCGGCGGCTTTGCGCAAGCCGTGCGCGAAGCGGTGGCGGGCGATGCGCTGGTCAGTGAGCTGACCGACGCCATGCTGAATGCGCGCGCGGCACTGTGGAAGGAGTACTGCCGGCTGCACGATTTGGTGGTGCGCCTGGTCGCCGGCCACGAGCTGTGCCGGCGGTTCATGCAGATTCCCGGTGTCGGTCCGATCGGAGCGCTGAGCTTTATGACCGCGGTCGATGATCCCTCGCGCTTCAGGCGTTCGCGCGACGTGGCGGCGTATTTTGGCCTGACCTCGCGACGCTGGCAGTCCGGCTCCTCGATCGACGTCAAGGGTCGGATCAGCAAGGCGGGTGACGGCGACGTGCGACGGGCGCTGTATGAGGCGGCCAGCGCGCTGCTGACCCGTTACAAGAAGCAGGACAAGGTCAAGACGTGGGGGCTGGCGCTGGCGAAGCGGTCCTCGCACCGCAAGGCGACGGTCGCGGTGGCGCGCAAGCTTGCCGTGATCATGCACGCCATGTGGACCAGCGGCACGTTCTACTGCGGCGATCCGGACGCCTCCGCGACCGAGAGACGCGCCGAGCGGACTGCCAAGCAGCGCAAATTGCTCGGGGCTTACGCATGAGCGACTTGATCTACGACCGACCAATGACGCGGTGATCGCCGCGTCCTGAACATGGAGCTCCGCCGCGGGCGGATGAGGACTGGTGCAGCACAAATACGACGGAACGCACGTTATCTTGCCTGCGACGGTGCATCTTCGGATGGCGGCCGATCGCGCCGGATTGCCTGTGATGTGGCTCCGTCACACCGATGGAAAGATGCGCCGCGACGGCGTCCGCGCTGCCGTGCTGCAGCGACTACGTGCCGTCGCCGAGCGCGGAAGACTGCACGGCGCATCAGGACTCGGATCCATCGCGGCGCATCGTGTCATGGCGTGGCGCAGCGGGCCTTGTCGCAAACGAGAAAGGAAGCGAAAATGGGTGAGAGCAAGCCAACGACACGACCGTAAGCGTCCGGCCGCTGCACTTCGCTCAGCTCTTGACAGAATTCCCGGCTTTCCAAGCCCACGGCAGCAGTTCATCGAGCCGGTTGACAGGGTGTCCGTCGACCATCCGCGTGAGCACGTCATGCAGATAGGCGTAGGGTTCGACGTCGTTAAGCTTGCAGCTTTCAATCAAGGAACAGAGAACGGCCCATCGATGGCCGCCGCCATCGCTGCCCGCGAAGAGGTGATTCTTGCGTCCGAGGGCAACAGGCCTGATTGCGCGTTCAACTGGGTTCGTGTCGAGCTCGATGCGGCCGTCTTGCAGGAAGCGTGTCAAACTATCCCAGCGCGAGAGGGCGTAGCGGATCGCTTCGGCCAGGGTGCTACGGCCTGGTACAAGGAGAATCTGTGTTTCGAACCAGAGCCGCATGGCATCGACCATGAGCTTCGATCGGTTGCGGCGTGCTGCAAGCCGATGCGCAGCCGATTGACCACGGACCTCAGCTTCGACGGCATAGAGTTCGGCGATCCGGCGCAGCGCCTCGGTCGCGATTGGCGCGTTGGTGGCCTGCGCCACCTCGTAGAATCGTCGCCGCGTATGGCTCCAGCATGCAGCGAGCACGACGTCGCCTTTGCCAGTCAAAGGCTCAAAGCCAGCATAGCCGTCGACGTGCAGAACACCCTTGAAGTGCTCGAGGTGCGAAGCCGGACGCTCGGCCCTGCGGTCTGGTGCGAACAGATAAACTGCCGCGGGCGGCTCCGGTCCGCCCCAGCCGCGCTGCTCGCGGGCATAGACCCAGAGACGTCCAGTCTTGGTGCGTCCACGTCCTGGATCGAGCACCGGAACCGGCGTGTCGTCGGCGAACAGATGATCCGAGGCGAACACGTTCTTGCACATGCGGTCGTGCAACGCCTCGAGCCACCAGCAAGCGCCGCCGACCCATCCAGCGAGCGTCGACCGCGGGAGATCGACGCCGTGCCGCGCGAAGATCTGCGACTGCCGATAGAGGGGGGTATGGTCGCAGTATTTGCTGACCAATACCTGAGCAAGCAGCGCCGGCGTTGCGACACCGCCGACGATCACCCGTTCCGGAGCCGGCGCCTGCACCACTGTCTCGCAGGTCCGACAGGCGTATTTCGAGCGGGTGGTGCGGATCACGTGCAGTTGTGCTGGAATCCAGTCCAGCATCTCGCTCACGCTCTCGCCGATTACGTGCAGCGCGCCGCCGCAGCAGGCGCAAATCACGCCGCCAATGTCGAGCCGCACATCCGTGCGCGGCAGATGATCTGGCAGCGGCTTGCGATGAGAAGACCGTTCGGCCTGTTGCTCCGCGATGCGCGGACGCTTCTCTTCTTCGCGGGCGAGATCGCCATCCAGATCTTCAAGACCGAGCGCGAGCTGATCGGGATCGAGGCGCTCGGAGCGGCGGCCGAACTGCGCGCGCTGCAACTGCTTGATGATAGATTTCAGGCGCTCGATTTCAGTGTTGCGGTGTTCAATCGTGCCGACAATATCGCGAACGAGGCGATGCAGAAGTGCTGTTTCTGTCGGGAGATTGTCGAGATCGAGCTGCATGTCCGAATCTACTCGAACACGCTGATTCGAAGAAGCAACTTCGACTTATATTGCGCTAGTATTTGCGATTCAGCCTGCAAGAAGCGGGCGCCAGAAGCGCTCGGGTGCACGCCAGTCGATGCCCTCGATCAACATCGCGAGTTGCGCAGGTGTCAGCGTCACCGTACCGCCAGGCTCCGCCGCGCGTGGCCACATGAACGTCGCACGGTCGATGCGCTTAGTGAACAGACACAGCCCCGTCCCATCCCAAAACAGAATCTTCAGAAGCGAAGCATTCTTCCCGCGGAAGACGAACAGATGGCCCGAGAAGGGATCCTTCTTGAGGTGTTCCTGGATCAACGTCGCAAGTCCATCGAGACCCTTGCGCATGTCGGTATGGCCAAGCGCGAGGTGCACCTTCACACCTGCCGGAACAGCGATCATGATGCCTTCCCCCTTTCGGCGAACTGCCGCTTCAGCTCCGCCGGACTGCTGCCCGCTTGCGCAAGGACGCGCCGTCCATCATCCAGTACGAACGCCATCATCCCTTCCGGCGCCTTGACGAGATCGCGCAAGGCCGTGAGCGCCGCCGGCTCACTCGCCGTGCCGTCGGCGAGCGTCACCGTCGCGAGTTGCGGCGCCTTGCGAGCGTTCAGACCGAACTGGACGCGCCAGCGGAAGAGCAGGCTGGTGGCGATGCCGTGGCGGCGGCAGACCTCCGCCACGGCAACCCCTGGCTTCTCCGTCTCCTGCACCATCGCCCGCTTCTGCTCGTCGCTGAAGCGGCGCCGGTTCGACCGCCCATCCACCGCCTGCGGTGTCAAGCGGTATTTGCGCCGCGCGCAATTAGCAGCGCTGCTTAATTGAGCCCGGGCACTCGGATGAAGCAACGATCGCCAGTCCATTTCGTCGCCGGATTCTTCGAGGCGATCGCGCCAAATGCGCAGGGCATGCGGCGACAGACCGAGCGCCGCAGCGTACTCGGCATGCCCCATGCCACTCCAGTTCATCGCCTCGACATGCATGCCCCAGAACGCCCGAAGTGCAATCGGTTTGCTGTTCGTACGCACGCTGTAGCGGTAGCGCGGCGGCCTTTTGCGTCGCTTCGATGGCCCCTTCTTGCCCTGCCGTTCAAGCTCTTTGCTGCGCAATTTACGCAAGTATTCCGCGCGTTTGCTCAGATCCTCCGCGCAAACGAGATGGCGCATCCATCGTTCAAATGTCGCGATCGAAAGCTTGCGCCGGCGGCAATATTCCTCCGCGTCCTGATGGCCGCGATACCAGGTCGCGACGTGTGTCGACCAGTACGGATTGTTGGCTTTTGCCCAGGAGCGAGGCGGCATCGGAGATTCTCCACTGCAGCAGAGAACCTGAAATGAAACGAGAACAGAATATGCGAAAGACGTGCGGGAGTCGGACGCTTACACACGACCGATTAAGAGGGCGAGATAAAAGGGGCTCGCCGGTCGAACCGCAAGCCATTGACATGGCTTGCGTTCTACCGTGCCGGTCGGTCGCGGCGCGTGCCGCGCCGTGCATTTTGACGAATGCAATCAAAGGCATTTTCGGCACCATGTGCGCTTTGGATCGTTGGGAGGCCCTGCCGTGAGCGTGGGCGACAGCGATCTGCGTATTCGACCCGGGCGCATTCGCAGTACCCGCGTGCCGAAGCCGAAGAGCTTCATCAACCAGGTGCTGCGCGCCGCGAAGAAAGCAGGACACACCTCGGGGCCGGCCGCGGCTGGCAGGCGTTCTGTGGCCTATGGGCGCTCCACGTTTGGCCGCGGGCGCCTCGCCTTTAGCCGCGCCAGATTGTTCAGCCCGACACGGCGCGTTGTGGTGAAGGCGCGTGTTGTCCGGCACAAGGGGCGAGCCTTCCGTTCAGCGCCACTGACCGCCCACCTCTCATATCTCAAGCGCGATGGCGTGACCCGAAGTGGTGAGCGGGCCGAGATGTTCGATGAGGGCTGCGACCGCGCCGATACCGCGGCTTTCGCAGAACGGTGCCAGGATGACCGGCATCATTTCCGGTTCATCGTCTCACCCGAGGACGCCGGCGACATGACCGACCTGAAGGCCTTTACCCGCGATCTCGCCAAGCAGATGGAGACCGACCTTGGCACCCGGCTCGATTGGGTGGCCGTCGATCATTGGAACACCGACAACCCTCACGTCCATCTTCTCGTTCGGGGAATAGATGAGGAAGGGGCGGATCTCGTGATCTCCCGCGACTACGTCAGCCAGGGCCTGCGCTCACGCGCCGAGGAACTGGCCGCCATTGAACTCGGTTCAAAACCGGAGCACGAGATCCGCAATTCGCTGGAGAGGGAGGTCACGGCGGAACGATGGACGCGGCTCGATCGGGAGATCCGGCTGGCAGCCGATGAGACCGGCACTATCGATCTTCGCCCCGAGAACCCAGGCAGCTCCGATCCTGAGATCCGACGCCTGATGGTTGGCCGCCTTCAACACCTGGAGAAGATGGGTCTTGCCGCATCCGCCGCGCCTGGGGAATGGATGGTTGGGCTCGAGGCCGAGCGCAGCTTGCGCGACCTCGGCATGCGCGGCGACATCATCAAGACCATGCACCGCACCTTTACCGAGCGTGGGGAGGCGCGCGGCGTTGCCGACTTCGTCATCGAAGGTGGACAGCCGACGTCCCAGATTATCGGACGACTGGTCGACCGTGGACTGCATGACGAACTGACGGGTGAGGCGTACGCCATGATCGACGGAACAGACGGACGCGCGCATCACGTGCGCTTCCGAGGGGTCGAGGCATTTGAATATGCACCGCCGATCGGCGGTATCGTTGAAGTGCGACGCTTCGGTCAAGCCGGCGATCCGCGGCCGACTCTGATGCTGGCGACCCGCTCGGATCTCGATCTGCACGAGCAGGTCAGCGCGAAGGGCGCGACCTGGCTCGACCATCGGCTGGTTGAACGCCACCGCATGCCGCTCGCCATGGGCGGATTCGGCCGCGAGACCCGCGACGCCATGGAAGCCCGTACCCAGCATCTGTTCCAGGGGGGCCTGGCGCGACGGCAGGGCCAAAGCATCATCTTGCAGCGCGACCTCCTGAACACGCTGCGCCGACGTGAACTGGACGACGTGGCGGCAAAGGTCTCGGCCGACACCGGCCTGCCTCACGTGGCCGCCGCCTCCGGGGAGCATGTAGCGGGCACGTATCGCCAGCGTCTGACGCTCACCTCGGGACGCTTCGCCATGATCGATAATGGGCTCGGCTTCCAACTCGTGCCCTGGTCGCGCGAACTCGAAAAGCGGCTCGGCCAACACGTCACCGGCGTCGTGAAGGACGGCGGCGGCATCGAATGGGGTTTTGGTCGCAAGCGCGACCTCGGCCTCTAGGTATCTCACCAATTCAGTTACGGAAGGACGTTCGGGATGTCCGGAACCAAGATCCTCTGGGGACAGGTGATCGTTGTCGGCCTGATCGTTTTGCTCGCCATCTGGGGAGCAACCGAGTGGACGGCTTGGCGGCTCGCCTGGCAACCGGAGCTTGGGCGGCCCTGGTTCGAACTGTTAGGCTTCAAGGTCTACTACCCGCCCGTCTTCTTCTGGTGGTGGTTTGTCTACGACGCCTATGCGCCGCAAGTCTTCGTTGAGGGCGCGTTCATAGCAGCGTCGGGGACCTTCGTGTCGATTGCAGCGGCGATTGGTATGTCGATCTGGCGGGCGCGTGAAGCCAAGAATGTCGAGACCTATGGTTCGGCGCGCTGGGCTGGTCTGGAGGAGGTGAGGGCGGCCGGGCTGCTCGGTCCGGATGGTGTGGTGCTCGGCAAGCTCGACCGTGACTACCTCCGCCATGACGGACCGGAGCACGTCTTGTGTTTTGCACCGACCCGGTCGGGAAAGGGTGTCGGCCTCGTGGTCCCCTCGCTGTTGGCTTGGCCCGGCTCGGCCATCGTTCACGACATCAAGGGCGAGAATTGGCAACTGACCGCTGGCTTTCGCTCGCGGCATGGCCGCGTCCTGTTGTTCGACCCCACCAACCCAAAGTCATCAGCCTACAATCCGCTGCTCGAAGTCCGGCGCGGGGAATGGGAGGTTCGCGACGTACAGAACGTCGCCGATGTCTTGGTCGACCCCGAGGGCTCCCTCGACAAGCGGAACCATTGGGAGAAGACCAGTCATTCCCTCTTGGTCGGTGCCATCCTCCACGTCCTTTATGCCGAGGCTGACAAGACTCTGGCCGGCGTCGCCGCATTCCTCTCCGATCCGAAGCGGCCGATCGAGGCGACGCTGAAGGCGATGATGACCACGCCGCACCTTGGCGAACAGGGTGCTCATCCTGTGGTCGCCTCGATCGCGCGCGAGCTCCTGAACAAGTCGGAGAATGAACGTTCCGGCGTCCTGTCCACTGCGATGTCGTTCCTCGGACTCTACCGCGATCCCGTGGTGGCCCAGGTGACCCGCCGCTGCGACTGGCGGATTGCCGATCTGATCGCAGATAGCCGCCCGACGACGCTTTACCTCGTGGTACCACCGTCGGATATTTCTCGGACCAAGCCATTGATCCGTCTGGTACTGAATCAGATCGGTCGACGGCTGACCGAAGATCTGCACGCCCGAGACCGTCGGCATCGAGTCCTGATGATGCTCGACGAGTTCCCAGCTCTTGGGCGGCTTGATTTCTTCGAGTCCGCGCTCGCCTTCATCGCGGGATACGGCATCAAGAGTTTCCTGATCGCGCAATCGCTCAATCAGATCGAGAAGGCTTACGGGCCCAACAACGCCATCCTCGACAACTGCCACGTTCGCGTCAGCTTCGCGACCAATGACGAGCGGACGGCGAAGCGTGTGTCCGACGCCTTGGGCACGGCGACGGAGATGCGTGCGATGAAGAACTATGCCGGTCATAGGTTGAATCCCTGGCTGGGGCACCTCATGGTCTCGCGCCAGGAGACGGCAAGGCCGCTGATGACCCCGGGTGAGGTCGTGCAGCTTCCGCCGATGGACGAGATTGTCATGGTGGCGGGCACGCCGCCGATAAGGGCAAAGAAGGTTCGCTACTATGAGGATCGGCGGTTTACCGAGCGGGTTCTGCCGCCGCCCGATCCGGCGGGGGCTGGCAGATCATCGCGAACGGACGGATGGTCATCGCTCGGAACGCCGGAGCCGACGGGAGGTCACACTGACAAGGCCGCCGAGGTCGAGGAAGACACGGCGAACAGCGGCCTCCGTCGTGAGCCCGAACTCCCCGATCACGTTGCGATCGCCAAGGAGACGATCGAACCGACGCCAGCAGAGGAATTTGCCGTTGTTCTTGATGATGACGAGGATGTCGTCCGTCAGTCGCGGCTCATGCGCCAACAGATGCGTGGCGTCGCCCGCCAGGTTGCCATGGACCCGAATGACGGCATGGAGCTCTGAGGCAATATGCGCGACCGGATGAACGTCTACTTCCCGCCAGAGCTTCTGAAACAGATCTCGGACCTCGCCGATCGCAAAAAGCTTTCCCGGTCTGCGATCGTGGAGGCAGCCGTTGCTTCGTTTCTGTCGCCGGATGGAGCGGACAGGCGGGAGGCAGCGTTTACCCGTCGCCTGGATCGGCTATCGCGTCAGATGCAGAGGCTGGAGCGAGACGTGGGTTTGATGGCCGAGACCTTGGCCCTGTTCATCCGCTTTTGGCTGACAATAACGCCGCCATTGCCCAACGACGCGCAGGCGGCCGCGCAGGCAAAGGGTCGGGAGCGCTTTGAAGGATTTGTCGAGGCGCTCGGGCGCCGTTTGCAGAAAGGGCAAAGCTTTCTGCGCGAGATTCCAGAAGATATCCGCCGCCAGGAAGCGGCCGAAGAAGCTTGATTGAACCATGTAGAAAGACCGTTTCGCCGGTCCCTTCTTTTTCTTCGCTAACCTACGCCCGCAGCGATTTAGCTGAACTGACGAAAATCTGGTCGCGCTATCGGCTCGCACGAGCTGACAGCAAGAGGGGCCAGCATGCAGATCTCGGGGACATGGCGTCTCATCGCACGCGTTTTTCTCCCTTTTGCGGCTGGATACTATCTTTCGTATCTGTTTCGAACGATCAACGCCTTGATCGCCAATTATCTCAGCTCGGATACCGGGCTTGGGACTGCCGACCTCGGGTTGCTGACGTCAGTCTATTTCCTGGTTTTCGCGGCGGCTCAGATCCCCGTCGGAGTATTGCTGGACCGCTTTGGCCCGCGGCGCGTCCAGAGTGTTCTGCTCTTGCTCGCAGCAGTGGGCGCTGGGTTGTTCGCGGTATCGACCGGCTTCCTGTCACTTTTGATCGCGCGTGCAATGATCGGGCTCGGCGTGGCCGCGGCGCTCACGGCAGGACTGAAGTCCATCATCCTTTGGTTCCCCAGGGAACGAGTTGCCTTGCTGAACGGCTACATGGTCATGCTGGGATCGTTGGGAGCGGTGACCGCCACGGCTCCGGTCGAACACCTGCTCGCTTGGATGGGCTGGCGGCCGCTCTTTGAGATCCTGGCAGCCGCTACGGGTGTGACGGCCATTCTCATCTATGTCATGGTGCCTGAACGACCCATTGTCCCATCAACCGCGCACGCCACCCTTGGCTCCGTTTTCGGCGATCGACGCTTCTGGCGAATCGCACCGTTGTCGGCGACTTGCATTGGATCAGCCTGGTCTCTGCAAGGTTTGTGGGCATCGCCATGGCTGACAGACGTCGAGGGGCTTGATCGCGCAAGTCTGGTCCGACAGCTTCTTACGATGTCGATCGTCTTAAGCTGCGGTGCCTGGTTGTTCGGTACGACGGTCCATTACATCAAACGGAGGGGAATCGGGGCGGAGACGATATTAGTGATGGTAACAGTTCTGTTTGTCGCAGCTGAGTTAGCCTTGATCTTGCGAGCACCTCTGCCGTCCATTGTGCCCTGGTCCGTTGTCGCCATTGTCGGAACGGCAACTGTGGCCAGCTTCGCGGTGATAGCGGATTACTTTCCGCCTGAGCTAGCTGGTCGCGCCAATGGCGCCCTAAACGTCCTGCACTTCGGTTGGGCATTTTTGGCTCAATTCGGGACTGGCCTGATCCTGGAGGAATGGTCTGCGAATGGTGGCCATAGGCCCGTCCAAGCCTATCAAGTCGCGTTCGGTCTCAACATAGCACTTCAGATCGCGGCGTTGGTCTGGTTTGCGCTGCCTTGGGGCCGATACCTAGCTTCATGGGCGAGGCCTATTCCGTTCTTCGTGCCGGCCAATGTTTCCAACGTTGTCGAGTCAGTAAGCTCGTATGAGAATTCGGTCATACTCATACCCGCGGAAGACGATGCGGCGTGGTGAGCAACACCTCGCCGTGGACCGGTACGATTGAGTAGCCGTCAAATATCAGTTCTCAGTCTTCCTTTTTCTACGCCAGCCTACGATCACTGAAAGCGGTTGTTGCGCCAAGTCTATCGGTGCATTTTCTAATGATCCCCATCTGAGGGCGCTCTTTGGGCGTCCTCATTCGGTGGGGGCGAACGATGGCAGTCCATTCCTTTCAATCGGAAGCGAATTCGCGCGGTGCGCGAATGCTGCGTAGCGCGCTCGGCACAGCGATTGCCGGCTACCTCGAAGATGAAACGATCATAGAGGTGATGCTCAACCCAGATGGGCGGTTGTGGATCGATCGGTTATCGAATGGCCTGATCGACACAGGCGAAACTCTGTCGGCTGCGGATGGCGAGCGCATTGTTCGCCTGGTTGCGCATCACGTCGGCGCCGAGGTGCATGCCGGCGCGCCGCGGGTTTCGGCAGAACTGCCTGGAACTGGTGAGCGATTCGAAGGCCTTTTGCCTCCGGTCGTTGCCGCCCCGGCCTTTGCTATCCGCAAGCCAGCGGTCGCAGTGTTTACGCTCGACCACTACGTCGCCAAGGAGATCATGACCTCGGAGGAGGCCAAGATCCTGAAGAGCGCGGTCGCTGCACGGAAGAACATCCTGGTCGCCGGTGGGACATCGACCGGTAAAACAACACTGACGAATGCGCTCCTGGCCGAGGTGGCAAAGACTACGGATCGGGTCGTGCTGATCGAAGATACGCGCGAACTTCAGTGCAAAGCGCCCAATCTTGTAGCGCTCCGGACCAAAGACGGCGTGGCCACGCTATCGGACCTCGTTCGGTCCTCGCTGCGCCTACGACCTGATCGCATCCCGATTGGCGAAGTCCGAGGTGCCGAGGCGCTCGATCTGCTCAAGGCTTGGGGTACAGGCCATCCCGGCGGCATCGGCACAATTCATGCGGGCACCGCGCTCGGTGCGCTGCGGCGGCTTGAGCAACTCATCCAGGAAGCCGTCATCACGGTTCCGCGTGCCCTGATCGCCGAGACCATCAACCTCGTTGCAGTGCTGGCGGGGCGCGGCGCTGACCGTCGCCTCGCTGAACTCGCCCTCGTCATCGGGCTTGGCGCCACCGGCGACTACAGCCTTTCATCAGCGGGAGACTGACATGCGTCGGCAATTGCGTTTTCTTCGAGGTGCATCGTTGGCCGTGTTCGGCATGGTGGTTTTGGGAGCGGCGCCGGCATGGGCGGCCGGCTCGAACATGCCGTGGGAGCAGCCACTCAATCAAATCTTGCAGTCGGTTGAAGGACCGGTCGCCAAGATCATCGCCGTCATCATTATCGTGGTGACCGGGCTCACGCTCGCGTTCGGGGATTCGTCAGGTGGTTTTCGCAGGCTGATCCAGATCGTGTTCGGATTGTCGATCGCCTTTGCCGCCTCGAGCTTCTTCCTGTCGTTCTTCTCCTTCGGCGGCGGCGTGGTGATCTGATGGATGATCAGGTGGCAGGCTTTGTCGTGCCCGTTCATCGCGCGCTCACTGAGCCAATCCTGATGGGCGGCGCGCCGCGGTCGGTCGCGATCGTCAACGGCACGCTTGCGGCAGCTCTGGGGCTGGGACTTCGGCTCTGGATCGCGGGTCTGGTCCTCTGGTTCATCGGCCACATGGCCGTCGTCTGGGCCGCCAAGCGCGATCCCGCCTTCGTCGATGTGGTGCGCCGACATCTGCGCATTCCCAGTCATCTCAACCTCTGAGCTATCGGTCATGTTGAACCTTGCCGAATATCGCCATTCCAGCGCGCGCCTCGCCGACTTCCTGCCTTGGGCAGCCCTTGTTGACGAAGGAATCATCCTGAACAAGGACGGCTCGTTCCAGCGGACAGCAAAGTTCCGCGGACCCGACCTGGATAGCGCAGTGCCGGCTGAACTCGTCGCCGTCGCGGGTCGCTTGAATAACGCCTTGCGTCGCCTGGGATCAGGCTGGGCCGTATTCGTCGAAGCGCAGCGTCATTTTGCGGGGACCTACCCGCCTAACTCCTTTCCGGATGTCGCGTCTGCGCTGGTTGACGCGGAACGCAGGGCTCAATTCGAGGAGGCGGGTGCCCATTATGAGTCCAGCTACTTCCTGACCTTCCTCTATCTGCCTCCAGAGGAAGGGGCCGCCAGGGCAGAGCAACTGCTTTACGAGGGCCGCGACCGCACCGTCGGAGCCGACGCGCGCGAGGTCCTCCGTGGGTTTATCGACCAAACCAACCGTGTGCTGCAACTCGTCGAAGGGTTCATGCCCGAATGCGCCTGGCTCGATGATCAGGACACGCTGACCTACCTGCACTCGACGATCTCGACCAAGCGTCATCGGGTACGAGTGCCCGAAATCCCGATGTACATCGATGCGCTGTTGGCCGACCAGCCGCTGACCGGCGGGCTCGAGCCGATGCTGGGCTCAGCCGATGTCCGGGTTCTCACGATTGTCGGCTTTCCGGGCGCGACGACCCCGGGAATACTGGATGACCTGAATCGCCTGGCATTTTCGTATCGGTGGTCGACCCGCGCGATCATGCTCGACAAGACCGATGCCACCAAGCTGCTGACCAAAATCCGCCGCCAGTGGTTCGCGAAGAGAAAATCAATCGGCGCCATCCTCAAGGAGGTCATGACCAACGAGGCATCGACGCTGCTCGATACCGACGCCCACAACAAGGCGATCGATGCCGATGCGGCTTTGCAGGAACTGGGGTCGGACCAGGTCGGGCAGGCCTTTGTCACCGCGACCATTACCGTCTGGGACCGCGATCCCGGTGCCGCCGATGAAAAGCTCCGTCTGGTCGAGAAGGTCATTCAGGGTCGCGATTTCACCTGCATGATCGAGACGGTGAATGCCGTCGAAGCCTGGCTCGGCGGCCTGCCCGGGCACGTTTACGCCAACGTGCGGCAGCCTCCGATTTCGACTCTTAACCTCGCCCACATGATTCCGATGTCGGCCGTGTGGGCGGGCGAGGCGAGGGACCTACACTTCAGGGGCCCTCCTCTGTTGTTCGGCAAGACCGAGGGCTCAACGCCGTTCCGCTTCTCGCTCCACGTCGGCGACGTCGGTCATACCCTCGTGGTGGGTCCGACCGGCGCCGGCAAGTCCGTGTTGCTGGCTCTGATGGCGTTGCAATTCCGCCGCTATCCGAACTCTCAGGTCTTTGCGTTTGACTTCGGCGGTTCAATCCGGGCGGCCGCGCTCGCCATGAATGGCGACTGGCATGATCTCGGCGGCGCACTGTCTGGCGGGGACGAAAGCCCCGTTGCCCTGCAACCGTTGGCCTGGATTGACGATCCTTCCGAGCGCGGATGGGCCACGGAATGGATCGGCGCGATCCTCGCACGGGAAAAGATCGAGATCACTCCGGAGGTCAAGGATCATCTGTGGTCGGCGCTGACGTCTCTTGCCTCGGCGCCGAGAGAGGAACGCACCCTGACGGGCCTGTCAGTCCTTCTACAATTGAACTCCCTGAAGCGCGCCCTGCAACCATACTGCCTGGGCGGACCTTCCGGCCGCTTGCTCGATGCTGAATTCGAGCGCCTTGGCGAGGCCTCGGTCCAGGCGTTTGAGACCGAAGGCTTGATAGGCACGAGTGCGGCCCCGGCCGTGCTGGCGTATCTGTTCCATCGGATTGGGGATCGTCTCGACGGCCGGCCGACACTCCTGATTGTCGATGAAGGGTGGCTTGCCCTCGATGACGAGGATTTTGCCGGCCAGCTCCGGGAATGGCTGAAGACGCTGCGGAAGAAGAACGCGTCGGTCATCTTCGCCACCCAGTCGCTCTCGGACATCGACGGCTCCGCGATCGCGCCGGCGATTATCGAAAGCTGCCCAACGCGCTTGTTGCTGCCGAACGAACGAGCGATCGAGCCGCAGATCACGGCGATTTACCGTCGCTTCGGCCTCAATGACCGCCAGATCGAGCTTCTGAGCCGGGCAACGCCAAAGCGCGACTATTACTGTCAGTCCCGTCGCGGCAACCGGATGTTCGAACTTGGTCTTGGTGAGATTGCGCTCGCATTCACCGCAGCCTCTTCCAAGACAGACCAGGCCACCATCACGCAACTTATCGCTGAACATGGCCCCGACGGTTTCGTGCCCGCCTGGCTCCAGCATCGTGGCGTCGCGTGGGCCCTCGACCTGATCCCCAACCTCGTCAATCTGGAGAAATCGCTATGAGACCTCTTCGCCTATTGGCGACTACGGCCGTCTTCGCGCTGGTGCTTGGCGTTACGGCGCCCGCACGGGCACTGATCGTCTTTGATCCCAACAACTACGTCCAGAATGTCCTGACCGCCGCGCGGGAACTCCAGCAGATCAACAATCAGATCACCTCGTTGCAGAACGAGGCGCAGATGCTGATCAATCAGGCAAAGAATCTGGCTAACCTGCCGTATTCGTCGTTGCAGCAACTGCAATCGTCGATTCAGCGGACCCAGCAACTGCTGGCCCAGGCTCAGCGGATCGCCTACGACATCCAGCAGATCGATCGCGCGTTCTCGACCAGCTACGCGCCAGCGACCAGCAGCCAATCGAACCAGTTACTGATCTCCAACGCTCAATCGCGATGGCAGAATTCCTATGCCGCGACGCAAGACGCGCTTCGTGTCCAGGCAGGCATCGTTGGCAACCTCGACACTAATCGCATCCAGACATCGGCCCTCGTAACCTCGAGCCAGAGTGCCAGTGGCACCTTGCAGGCAACTCAGGCCGGTAACCAGATCCTCGCGCTTCAAGCGCAACAACTTGCCGATCTCACGGCGGCCGCGGCGGCGCAGGGCAGGGCGCAGAGTCTCGAAGCGGCTCAGCGCGCCTCGGCCCAGGATCAGGGGCGAGAGCAGCTCAGACGATTCCTGACGCCTGGACAGGGCTATCAATCCTCCAATGTGCAGATGTTCCACTGATGACTGAGGTAAAGGCATTCAAGGCGTTGTCGCTGCTTACGACAATCGGCGTATTAGTGGTCGCGGCCTGCACGATTCAGCTTCGCGGTGGCGACGAGTCGCCAGCGCCGCCGAAGGCGGAGCGGACGACAGATGTAATCAGCTCTGACCTCGCACGCTGCCGCAGCGTCACTGCGGAGGAAACGGCAGGTTATCAGCATTGCAGACAGGTCTGGGCCGAAAACCGGCGTCGCTTCTTCGGCAAGAAGAACGGTCCCACAGATCCTGGCCGAGATGATTCCGCAGGTTTGGCGCCCGGCCCAAAAGACCAGAGCCGGATCCCGCAAGGTTATCCGCAACCGGGGACACCTGAGGCGAGCAAGCCATGACTGGTACCGGGATCATCGACCAATTCCTGGAAACGTTCACGCGTTACATCGACAACGGCTTCGGGTTGCTGGGGAGTGACGTCGGATATCTCGCAACGATTCTTGCCGCGATCGACATCACACTCGCAGCGCTATTCTGGAGTTGGGGACCAGACGAGGATATCATCGCGCGCCTCGTCAAAAAGACGCTCTTCGTCGGCGTGTTTGCTTACCTCATCAGCAATTGGAACAGCCTGGCGCGCATCGTCTTCGAGAGCTTTGCGGGGCTTGGGTTGAAAGCATCGGGTGCAAGCCTGTCTGCATCCGATTTCCTGCGACCTGGAAAGATCGCCCAAGTCGGACTCGACGCCGGCCGACCGCTGCTCGAGTCGATTTCCAACCTGATGGGCTACATCAGTTTCTTCGAAAATTTCGTCCAGATCGTCGTTCTCTTGTTTGCGTGGGTCGTGGTGCTGCTCGCCTTCTTTATCCTGGCGATCCAGCTCTTCGTCACCCTGATCGAGTTCAAGCTTACCACGCTGGCCGGCTTTGTGCTCATTCCATTTGGCCTGTTCGGCAACACCGCATTCGCGGCAGAGAGGGTCTTGGGCAACGTCATATCTTCGGGGATCAAGGTTCTGGTCTTGGCCGTTATCATTGGCATTGGATCGACCTTGTTCTCGCAGTTCACCGTTGGCTTCGGCGGCGCTCAGCCGACTATTGAAGACGCAATGACGCTGGTCCTTGCTGCGCTCTCTCTGTTGGGACTCGGCATTTTTGGTCCTGGTATCGCAAACGGCCTGGTATCCGGCGGACCGCAGCTCGGCGCCGGCGCCGCGATTGGAACGGGCCTTGCTGCCGGCGGCATTATTGCGGCAGGCGCAGGTGTCGCCGCCGGCGCCGCTGGTCTCGCTGGCGGCGCGATTGCAGGCGCCGCGCGCGGTGGCGGCGCTGTTATAAGCGGAGCATCAGCCGCCTATCGAAGCGGTGGTCTTGCTGGCGTCGCGGAGGCGGGCGCTTCCGCTGTCATGAGCCCGTTGCGTCGTGCAGCTGCCGCGCCCGGCGGAGGTGGGGAAGCCGGCGCGCAAGCCGCGAACACTTCGACCGAAGGGCAGCCCGACTGGGCGCGCCGCATGAAACGCGCCCAGACCATTCGGCATGGTGCCTCGGCAGCTGGCCACGCGGTCCGCTCCGGAGATCACGGCGGCAGCGGATCCTCCGTCGATTTGTCCCAGGGAGAGAGCTGACACGCACCACTGCTGTTCTACCGCGGTCGCGCAGCCGCATCTCAAATCCGAATACCACGCGAAGCAAAGCCGATCACCTGATCCGGGGGCCATTATCGATGTTCAAACGACCTTCCGTTCATTACGGGCGCATGCCCGAGCCGATCACGCCTTACCAAAAGGCAGCGCAGGTTTGGGACGAACGCATTGGATCGGCCCGCGTGCAGGCTAAGAACTGGCGCCTGATGGCGTTCGGCTGCTTGATGTTATCAGCCGGTCTCGCAGGTAGCCTGGTTTGGCAATCGAGCCAGGGCTCGATCACGCCCTGGGTGGTCGAAGTCGACCATCTCGGCCAGGCCCAAAGGGTTGCGCCGGCGAACATCGACTATCAGCCCACAGACGCCCAGATCGCCTACCATCTGGCGCGCTTCATCGAGGATGTCAGAGGCCTGCCCGCGGACGGCATTGTTCTGCGCCAAAACTGGCTCCGGGCCTATGATTTTACGACCGATCGCGGCGCCGCCGCGCTCAACGATTATGCGCGCAACAACGACCCCTTTGCCAAGCTGGGCAAGGCCCAGATCTCGGTCGACGTCTCGAGCATCATTCGGGCATCTTCAGAAAGCTTTCGGGTCGCGTGGACCCAGCGCATCTACGACAACGGCTCGTTGAGCTCGACTGAGCGCTGGACTGCAATCCTAACGATCGTGATCGAGACGCCGCGCGATGCCGAACGTCTGCGCAAGAATCCCCTTGGCGTCTATGTTCGCGCCATCAACTGGTCAAAGGAGTTGGGTCAGTGATCAAGACGCCGTCTGACGTTCATTCGAAATGTTTCCTTCAGCAAAGCAGGCTCAATTCGGCTTGGCACGAGTTCGTGAGCTCGAAGCGTGCATTTCTATCCGCTCTTCTGCTTTGTTCGTCTCTGCTCGGTGGGTGCGCGACCTACATACCGCCGGAGATCAGCTATGACGCTGAAGTTCCTCCGTTGGCGGCGACGCCAGTGGCTCTCGACGACAGATCGCGACCGCTTCATGTTCCACCCCTCTGGAAGCCGGCGCTCGGCGGCAAGTCGGGAGGGAAGGAAGACGCTGAACCCGTGGGGCGGGTTGAGACCGCAAACAGCGCAGCCCGGGTCGAACCGCGCAAGCGGGGGTATTTCAATGCAGCCCAAATCTACGCCTACAGTCCCGGAGCGCTGTATCAGATTTACGCCGCACCGGGGCAGATCACGGATATCGCGCTCGAGGAAGGAGAGCAGTTAACGGGATCAGGGCCCATCGCGGCCGGAGACACCGTACGCTGGGTCGTTGGGGATACCGAGAGCGGGAGCGGCGACACGCGACGCGTCCATATCCTGGTCAAGCCGACCCGCGCATCGATCGAGACCAATCTGGTCGTCAATACCGATCGGCGCACCTACCTCATCGAGCTCCGCTCCCGCGAGCGACCATACATGCCATCCGTTGCCTGGTACTATCCCGAAACAGTCCGCGAGCGGTCGCGCTCCCTCGCTCTGAAACCCGTTCTTCCGGATCCGGCGCAGCGTATCTCTCGCTACGCAATCGAAGGGGACAGTCCTCCCTGGCGGCCGCTCGCCGTATATGACGATGGCCGCAAGGTCTATGTCGAATTCCCGCAAGGCATCGTGCAAGGTGAGATGCCACCGCTCTTTGTCATCGGCCCCGACGGCAAGACCGAACTCGTCAACTATCGTGCCTACAGTAACGTGTTGATCGTTGATCGGCTGTTCGCAGCCGCCGAACTGCGGCTCGGTGGTGAGCACCAGCAGAAGGTCAGGATTGTCAGGACTGACGGGAGACCGTCGTCATGAACGCTCAGAATGGAAACGATCAGGAGCAAGCAGCTCCACCGGAGACACAAGAGGAACAGTCCAAAAGCTTCCGCCTGAGAGCAGAGCATCCGCGCGTGACACGGTTGTCCCGAAAAGTCCTGGCGGCAGGGAGCGCGGCTGCCTTGCTTGTGGTCGGTGGAGCGGTCCTGTGGTCGCTGCAGAACAATCGTCCCCGAAGCCAGCCGGCCGATGAGCTCTACAGCACTGACCATCGCAATGTCGCCGATGGCATTACGGCTCTGCCAAAGGACTACGCTGGCGTTCCGCAGCAACCAACCCCGCAGCTTGGCCCGCCGCTCCCTGGTGACCTCGGCAGACCAATCCTTGCTGCCCAAGGACAGTCGCCGACCATCGGCGGTAATCTGGAACAGCAGCGCCAGGATCAAGAGACCGAGGCCGCTCGCATCAGCCGTTTGTTCGCTGCGACCAATGGGCGAGACGTGCGACCCGCCGACGCTGCGGCTGCTGGGAGCGATCGCTTCGTGCCACCGAACGCAACGAGCACTGGCGAAGACGCATCTGCGCAGAACGCTCAGGACCGAAAGCTTGCTTTCGTGAGCGCCTCGGTAGACCGTCGCACGGTCAGCCCTGACCGTGTCACCAGGCCGGCTTCACCATATATGGTGCAGGCTGGGACGGTCATTCCGGGAGCCTTGATCACGGGCGTCAGGTCGGACCTGCCAGGCCAAATTACGGCCCAGGTGACCGAGAGCGTATATGACACCCCGACCGGCCGCTTTCTGCTTGTCCCTCAGGGGGCGCGTCTGATCGGCATCTACGATAGCCAGGTCACTTTCGGCCAGTCTCGCGTCCTGCTCGTCTGGACACGGCTGATCATGCCGAATGGACGTTCTATCGTTCTCGAGCGGCAGCCTGGCGCTGACACTGCCGGGTATGCAGGTCTCGAAGATCAGGTCGACAATCACTGGGGCGAGTTGTTCAAGGCTGCGGCACTATCGACGTTTCTGGCCGTCGGGACCGAACTGGGTGCCGGCTCGGACACCAATAGCAACGACAGTGCAATCATCCAGGCATTGCGACACGGCGCCTCGGACTCACTAAACCAGACCGGGCAGCAGGTCGTTCGCCGCAGTCTCAGCATCCAGCCTACTCTGACCGTGCGACCTGGCTTCCCGGTTCGTGTTCTTGTCAATCACGACCTCATACTTACGCCGTATAGAGGGTGACGACATGCCAAAACTCAAAATAGGAGAGCTTCCAGACGACAAGCCCGTCAAAGTGACTACGGAGCTGCCTGCGGCCGTGCATCGTGATCTCATTGCATATGCAGAAGCGCTTACGCGTCAGGGTGGTCAAGTGGTCGATCCGACTAAACTCATCGCCCCCATGTTGGCGCGCTTTATGGCCACGGATCGAGGATTTTCTAAACTGAAACGTGAAGGCCACGTACCGGCCGCTGGCGAAGGACAGTGATGCTCAAGGTCTCCTCGAAACTGTTTGTCGACGCTAAATAGTTGCGCGCGTCAACCTAGGCGCTGCCGAGTTGGCGCAAGAGCTGAGATATCGTGTTGGAAAGTGTGTTCCCGCGTCTGCCCGAAACAATTCCGATTACCAGGTTTTCTCGGTTTTCAGACGCGAGAGCGCTGGGCGTCGACGTGCAGTTATTCGGTCACCTTCAGGCGCGTTACACTGCTCCGGCCATCGACGCTGACAGGCACGTCACCCTCGATCGTGGCCCGACGCACGACGCGATGCTGGTCCCCGTAATCGTTGACCGCGTAATGCTGCGTTGCGCGGTTATCCCATATAGCAATATCGCCCTCTAACCAGTTCCAGCGCACAGTGTTTTCGGGCGCGGTGATGTGAGACTGGAGCAGATCGAACAGCTTTTGTCCGTCGTATTTGCGGATTCCAATAAAGTGCTTCACCAAGGCGCCGAGCACTAGCGTCCGCTCGCCTGTTTCGGGATGGACGCGTACGACGGGATGCTCGGTCTCAAAAACCCTTCTGGTGAACACCTCGTCAAAATGTTTCTTGTCGACCTCGCGGACCTGCGCGATCCCGGCGTAATCGAAGACGTTGCTGTGAACGGCCCATAGGCCCTCGGCAAGCCGTTGTAGCGGCGGCGGCAAACCAAGATAAGCGGCAGCTGTGTTCGACCACACGGTGTCGCCTCCGAACGTTGGCATTACAACGGCCCGCAGGACCAAAATCTTGGGATAGGCGTCGGCGAAGGTCCCATCCGCATGCCAAACGTCGGCGCGACCGCCGCCGCGAGTGGAGTCCAGTTCGAGGAGCGACGCCATCCCCTTGGTAGCACCGAGCATCGGATGTGGCACTAGCTTTCCGAGACGAGCGGCAAAGCGCTCATGCTCGGCGTCATTGAGATGTCCTTGATTGCGGAAGAAGATCACCTTGTGCTCGAGCAATAAGCTGTTGATCGCGGCGATCGTGTGATCCGGTAGGTCGCCTGATAGCTTGATATTTTTGACTTCGGCACCGATGCGCGCTGCACGTTTCACAACATCGGTGCTCGGAATGACGCCTCCGATCAAAGCGTTTGTGCTCATGTTGCTTTTCCAAGCCCTTGCAGTTCTTCCTCGCCCCTTGGGACAAATGATCTTCAGCAAGCATCGTGCCAAGCGAAACACAAGCATGTACTCGACAATGGGCAGTAAACGAATCGTGGCATTTGGCGCGAGTCCTCGAACTGAGCCAATGGTTGGGCCGAGTGACGAAAGAACTCGCTCACCGAGCTCACCCCTTCGAATGTCGAATCGCGAAGCGGACAGCAGGAGCGAGCAAACGGCAGATCTTCCGTCATGCTTTTGTAATCACTAACTGCGTTGAAGAAAGCAATGCTTCTGTAGAATTGGTAATAATTTATGGTGGTCATGAATCATGTAGTCCGGCCCTGCCGCGCGGAAGCGCGCCTCGGAAACAAATCATCCCACGATTGATACGTTGACGAGACCGAGATTGCGGGCAAGTTCTGTCTCAACTGGCATATTGCTCACTATGACGATGACGGTTCTTTCTGGGGACAAATCATTGGCCTGCATATACAAGCGCAGCCGCTCTTGCTTGCTCATGCTCCTAAACTGAGTTGCGCGGCTCGCAAATGTCGAAATGTCGCTGACGTGAGTCTCGATTCCAAGTTTTTGCACTTGTGCGCGAATTGGTTCAACAATCTAATTGCTTCCGGGGCGAGAGGGAGTTTGGAGAGCGTGAGCATTGCTGCCTCTGTGGCTCTGTTTCTGGATCGCTTTGTTTTAAGCAATGGCCATCCCAGGCGGCGCGGGGAGCCGCAAAGTCGGATCGGCTTTCGAAAGTCTGAACGCTTATTATGCGCGTTGTACTGGACCTGACACGAGATTGTGCCTCTGTCAGAATACCGACAGGTGTCTGCACAGTGCTGCAAGCCCGAGCTGGCGTTTCCGTTCGTGAATTTCGCGAGGCAATTGATGGCCCGACCGCTGGAGTCTGTGGGAGCTGTAGATGTAAGATGGCTCCGGCGCTGCTGGTCATGCGCATTATCGTCTCAGTCCTGAACCAAGATAAGAGCTGCAACTTCCTGGTCCCGTGCCAGTTTGCTCGCCGCTAGGCCGGTGGCGATACCAATGCGATCAGGCGCAGGGCGGTTTTGGCTCATCTTGCGTTTGCCTTCGATCATGGTGATGGGGATGCGCACGCCGACGATTTCACGCAACTGGGCGGCGATGAAATCCGCGGGAGCATCGCTGACGGCCCAGGGCGTCGCACGTGATGTCTCATGGATATTGGTCAGACGCGTCACAACCTCAAGCAGGCGAGTGGGATCCTCGAAGAACTCAATCGACCCATGGGCGTGGACCACGATGTAATTCCATGTCGGCACCACTTGTTCAGCTTGTCGCTTGCTGGGATACCAGGATGGCGTCACATAAGCCTCTGCGCCAGTAAAGATCGCCAGAGCTTCTCCGATCGGGGCCCTGCGCCATTGCGGATTGCCCTTCGCCAGGTGCCCGTATAGCGCGCCGTGTTCGCCTTCGCTCTCATCGAGGAAGAGCGGAAGAGGCGTCGCAAGTGGCCCATCTGATGTCGCTGTGACTAGGTTGGCCAATCGGGCGCGGCGGATTGTCGCTCGAATATTCTCGATGTCGTCATCTCGAAAGTGGGTTGGTATGTACATGAAGGCTCTCCGTTGGAGGTCATCGAGATAGACGCAAGTCAATATGCGAGAAAACTGCCAGTTTTAGTCGCTCCCGTAGAGCTTTTCCGCTTCCTCATTTGACGTGACGGCTTCGGATTTATTTGGGACGCGGGCGATTCCACTCAGCCGCTTCAGTCCGTCGAGCTGCTGTTGGGTTGGTGTTTCCGTAGCTTTCTCCTGCGGGCTGAGCCAGGCATTCATGGACCTTTAGAGATCTCACCCGGGGTCGTTTGTATGAAGCGATCCGGTAGCTGTCCTTCGACGCGCACCGAGTCGCGTTTTGGCGAACTAGTCCTTGATCTTGGCAAGATCGACGCCGACCTCAAAAGCCGTCTTCATCGTCTGAACTGCGTCGATGGGTACAAGTCGGAGGTGATCGCAACCAACCCATCATTAAGAACACGAGAGTTCCCGTCTATGGTGGACGCCCTCGCCCGTGGGCAATCGGCCGAGGAGATTGTCGACGATTTTCCATCGCTGACGCGCGATCAGGTTGAGGCCGCGATCGAATACGCCATCGTGTCCCCAAGCGAGGGGGCCCCTATCTCCCGCGGAGTCTGAAGCGGGCGCTGGCAGAGCTAGCCGGCCTTGGGTTCGATGACGAAGCCGAGGCGGGCGAGGTTGCGCCGCGCCGGATTCCGCGACCGCGTATTTCATCGACGAGAACGCGCTTCGCGAGTTTGGCACGGGTGCCAACGCGAACGTGCGCAAGTGGCTTGCAACACGCTCCTAGATTAAAGCGCCCTCTGCGCTTGCGCGCCGCACCCGGAATAGGAATTCGCCCGAGGGCGTCGCCGTGTGCAGGTTCTCGGTCAGCGAGCGGAACGCCACCCGATTGTCCTTGAGCGAGGTCACGATGGCGAGCCGAGCAGCGCATCGCGCTGCAGGTCCGTGTTCTGAGACGCGCATGAGGTCAACCAACTGAGCGGATACCGGTCTGAAATAGGTTTCCGTATGGTAGCGCGTGGCGACAGAGTTTCCGCATATTTTTGCGGCACCAGGCGCTTAGCTTAGGGGGCTACTACAAGATTCGGTAGCTGGCTAAAGCCAACTTGACGCCCTAGGATTCGGTCGCCTTCCTCGCCGCATCATCGACCAACAGAAGTGAACGCAAGCGCACGTAAAGTCGGTGACCGCAGCGCCTGCGGGCACCTTCCGCCCTTCCATCGCTTAGAGAGTGAAGTGCCACCGTGTCCGAACAACCCCTCCCGATGCTGCCGATGTGGCGCGTCGATCACATTGAGCCCTCGCCCGAGATGTTGGCACTACGCGCCAACGGTCCGATACACCGCGTGCGTTTCCCGTCCGGGCACGAAGGCTGGTGGGTGACAGGCTACGACGAGGCCAAGGCGGCGCTGTCCGACGCGGCGTTCCGGCCGGCGGGAATGCCGCCGACGGCTTTCACCCCGGATTCGGTGATTCTCGGTTCGCCGGGGTGGCTCGTCTCGCACGAGGGGGGCGAACATGTCCGGTTACGCACGCTCGTGGCGCCGGCCTTCAGCAGCCGCAGGGTGAAGCTGCTGGCGCCGCATGTCGAGGCGATCGCTGCGCAGTTGTTCGAGAACCTGGCGGCCCAGCGCCAGCCCGCCGACTTGCGGCGCCACCTCTCGTTTCCGCTTCCGGCCATGGTCATCAGCGCCCTGATGGGCCTGCTCTACGAGGATCACGCCTTTTTCGCTCGGCTGTCCGACGAGGTGATGACGCACCAGCATGAAAGCGGCCCGCGCAGGGCGTCGCGCTCGGCCTGGGAAGAACTGCGCGCCTACATTCGCGACAAGATGCGGGACAAGCGCCAGGATCCGGGCGACAACCTGCTGACGGATCTGCTCGCGGCGGTCGACCAGGGCAAGGCGACCGAGGAAGAAGCCATCGGCCTGGCGGCAGGCATGCTGGTGGCGGGGCACGAGAGCACCGTCGCGCAGATCGAATGCGGCCTGCTGGCCATGTTCCGCCATCCGCAACAGCGCGAACGCCTGGTCGGCGATCCATCCCTGGTGGACAAGGCGGTGGAGGAAATCCTGCGCATGTACCCGCCGGGCGCGGGCTGGGACGGCATCATGCGCTATCCGAAAACCGACGTGACCATCGCGGGCGTGCATATTCCCGCCGAGAGCAAGGTGCTGGTCGGCCTGCCGGCAACGTCGTTCGATCCGCGCCATTTCGACGAGCCGGAAATCTTCGACATCGGGCGCCAGGAAAAGCCGCACCTGGCGTTCTCCTACGGGCCGCACTCCTGTATCGGCGGGGAGCTGGCCAGGCTGGAACTCAAGGCGGTGTTCGGTTCGATCTTCCAGCGCTTTCCCGCGCTGCGCCTGGCCGTCGCGCCCGAACAATTGAAGTTGCGCAAGGAGATCATCACTGGCGGGTTCGAGGAGTTCCCGGTTTTCTGGTGATGTGCGGACGCCGCTGGGGACGCGATCGTGTCCGCGGTTTGCCGGCGCACCCGCCGTGCACCGCTCAGATCAGCCAGCCAACAGGTAACGAAGATGGACGTGCAAGAAACCACGGCAGCATGCCGGGACGCCTTCGCCGAACTGGCGTCGCCGGCGTGGATCCACGACCCGTATCCGTTCATGCGGTGGTTGCGCGAGCACGACCCGGTGCATCGCGCGGCGTCGGGCCTCTTTCTCTTGAGCCGCCACGCCGACATCTACTGGGCCCTCAGGGCCACGGGCGATGCGTTTCGGGGACCGGCGCCGGGCGAACTGGCGCGCTATTTCCCGCATGCGGCGACCAGCCTGTCGCTCAATCTGCTGGCCTCCACGCTAGCGATGAAGGACCCACCGACGCATACGCGTCTGCGCCGGCTGATCTCGCGCGATTTCACCATGCGCCAGATCGACAACCTGCGGCCGAGCATCGCGCGCATCGTCGAAGCGCGGCTGGACGGCATGGCGCCCGCGCTGGAGCGCGGGGAGGCCGTCGACCTGCATCGGGAATTCGCGCTGGCCTTGCCCATACTGGTCTTCGCCGAACTGTTTGGCATGCCCCAGGACGACATGTTCGGGCTCGCCGCCGGCATCGGCGCCATTCTGGAAGGCCTGAGCCCCCACGCCAGCGATCCCCGGCTCGCCGCGGCGGACGCGGCCAGTGCCAGAGTGAAGGCCTACTTCGGCGGTCTCATACAGCGCAAGCGCACCGATCCCTGCCACGACATCGTGTCGATGCTGGTCGGCGCACACGACGATGATGCCGACACGCTGTCAGATGCGGAGTTGATCAGCATGTTGTGGGGCATGCTGCTGGGTGGCTTCGCCACCACTGCTGCGACCATCGACCATGCGGTCCTGGCGATGCTGGCCTATCCCGAACAGCGGCACTGGCTGCAGGGAGACGCCATGGGGGTGAAGGCATTCGTCGAAGAAGTCCTGCGCTGCGACGCGCCCGCCATGTTCAGCTCCATTCCGCGTATCGCCCAGCGCGACATCGAATTAGGCGGCGTGGTGATCCCGAAGAACGCGGACGTGCGCGTGCTGATCGCGTCTGGCAATCGCGACCCTGACGCCTTCGCCGATCCCGACCGCTTCGATCCCGCGCGGTTCTACGGCACCAGTCCCGGCATGTCGACCGACGGGAAGATCATGCTGAGCTTCGGCCACGGCATCCACTTCTGCCTCGGTGCGCAACTGGCTCGGGTGCAGTTGGCCGAAAGTTTGCCGCGGATTCAGGCGCGCTTCCCCACGCTGGCATTGGCCGAGCTGCCGACCCGGGAGCCCTCCGCGTTCCTTAGGACGTTCCGCGCGCTGCCGGTGCGGCTGCGTGCGCAGGGGGCTGAGATGCGCGTCGTGGTCGACCAGGATCTGTGCGGAACCAGCGGACAGTGCGTGCTGACGCTACCGGGTACTTTTCGCCAGCGCGAACCGGACGGCGTGGCCGAAGTGTGCGGGGCGACAGTCCCGCAGGCGCTGCACGCCGCCGTGCGGCTCGCAGCCAGCCAGTGCCCGGTCGCCGCCATTCGGGTCATCAGAAGCGAAGCTGGCGGTGACGAGCGCGCCAGCGCCGACACTGCGCCTTCTCCGGCGGAGGCGGAGCGGCATGCCGCGAGAGACCAACGCAATCCAGGAGGACACCATGGGACGGTTTGAAGGCAAGGTGGCCGTGGTGACCGGCGCCGGCGCCGGGATCGGCAAGGCATGCGCCCTCGCCATCGCGCGCGAGGGCGGCAGAGTGGTGGTCGCCGACATCGATGGATCGGCGGCCACGGCGTGTACCGCGCAAATCGCGGCCGAGGCGGGCCACGCGCTGGCTCTGGCCATCGACATCGCCGAGGCGCAGGCTGTGGCTGCGCTGTTCGATACGGCGGAGCGGCACTTCAGTGCGGTCGACCTCCTGGTGAACAACGCGGGCGCCATGCATCTGACTCCGCGCGACCGCGCGATCCTTGACCTGGACCTGGCGGTCTGGGATGAGACCATGGCAACCAATCTGCGCGGCACATTGCTCTGCTGCCGGCAGGCCATCCCAGGGATGATCGCCCGCGGCGGTGGCGCGATCGTCAACATGTCGTCGTGCCAGGGGCTCAGCGGTGACACCGCGCTGACGTCCTACGCCGCATCGAAGGCGGCGATGAACATGCTATCGGCCTCGCTCGCCACCCAGTACGGTCATGCGCAGATCCGCTGCAACGCGGTTGCGCCGGGTCTCATCATGACCGAGCGACTCTTGGCCAAGCTGGACGAGTGCATGCAACGGCATCTGCGCCGGCACCAGCTCCTGCCGCGCGTCGGCCGCCCCGAGGACGTGGCCGCGCTGGTGGCGTTCCTGCTCTCCGACGATGCTGCGTTCATCACCGGCCAAGTAGTGTGCATCGACGGCGGCATGCTGGCGCATGTGCCGACGTACGCCGACGGTGGGAACAGCCGCGTCGCGCGGCCTTCCGGCGAGACCGCCGAAGCGGCTGCGTCGCCGCGCTGCTGATGGACATGCTGCTCAACCCGCTGAACCGTCGAGATCGGCTGCGGCACGACATCCCGGTCGTGCCCGGCGCTTTCCCCTTGGTCGGGCATCTTCCCGCCATCGTCTGCGACCTGCCGCGCCTGCTGCGGCGCGCGGAACGGACGCTGGGCAGCCACTTCTGGCTGGACTTCGGCCCTGCCGGACACATGGTGACCTGTCTGGATCCGGATGCGATCGCACTGCTCCGGCACAAGGACGTGTCCTCGGCGCTGATCGAAGATATCGCGCCCGAATTGTTTGGCGGAACGTTGGTCGCCCAGGACGGCGGCGCGCACCGGCAGGCGCGCGGTGCGATCCAGGCGGCGTTCCTGCCCACGGGGCTGACCCAGGCTGGCGTCGGCGAGCTGTTCGCGCCCGTCATCCGGGCGCGGGTGCAGAGGTGGCGCAACCGCGGCGACGTAACCATCCTGCGCGAAACCGGCGATCTGATGCTCAAGCTCATCTTCAGCCTCATGGGAATCCCCGCGCAGGACCTGCCGGAATGGCGTCGCAAGTACCGGCAACTGCTGCAGTTGATCGTCGCGCCCCCGGTCGACCTGCCCGGACTGCCCTTGCGGCGCGGTCGCGCCGCCCGCGACTGGATCGATGCGCGCTTGCGCGAGTTCGTTCGCGACGCGCGCGAACATGCCGCGCGCACCGGGTTGATCAACGACATGGTGAGCGCCTTCGATCGCAGCGACGATGCGCTCTCCGATGAGGTCCTGGTCGCCAATATCCGCTTGCTGCTGCTTGGTGGTCACGACACCACCGCCTCAACGATGGCCTGGATGGTGATCGAGCTGGCGCGGCAGCCTGGGCTGTGGGACGCTCTGGTCGAGGAGGCGCAACGCGTGGGCGCGGTGCCGACGCGGCACGCGGACTTGGCGCAGTGTCCGGTCGCCGAGGCGCTGTTCCGCGAGACGCTGCGCATGCATCCGCCGACGCCGCTCCTGGTGCGTCGCGCAGAGCGTGAATTGCGACTCGGCCAACGGCGCATTTCCGCGGGCACCGATCTGTGCATCCCGCTGCTGCATTTCTCGACCTCGGCGCTGCTGCACGAGGCGCCTCATCAGTTTCGCCTGGCGCGGTGGCTGGAACGCACCGAGCCGATCCGGCCGGTGGACATGCTGCAGTTCGGTACCGGCCCACACGTCTGCATCGGCTACCACCTGGCATGTCTGGGACTGGTGCAGTTCTGCATCGCCTTGGCGCTGACCATGCACGAGGGCGGGGCGCGGCCGCGGTTGCTGAGCGGCGTCGAAAAAGGCCGGCGCTATTACCCGACCGCACATCCGTCCATGACTATCCGCATCGGATTCTCATGAACTGGCATCACATGCCCCTGTGGCGAGGTAGCGGCGCCGGCGACGCGCGGCATTGCTGCACTCGGCGCGCGCACGGTGCGACGCAGACAACACCGCGGCGGCTCGCCTGTCAGGGACAAGGACATGAACAACATGCAGACCGGTTCTACGCTACAGGATGACAGAACTGGTGATTCCGCGCTCGGCGGATTGGGCGCGCAGGCGCGCGGCGCATCCGGCGGGCTGCTGCCCCAGATATGGATGCATGAGGGCGCAAACCGGGTCGAACAGGTGCTGGCGCGTCTTCTCTGCGCCGAGCATGACGGTGAGACCGAGCTGATGGCGGCGATGCGCTACGCCACCTTGCATGGCGGGAAGCGCACCCGCGCCTTGCTCTGTCTGGCTGCCGGCACACTGGCCGACGCGCCGGCGCACATGCTCGATCACGTCGGCGCCGCCATCGAGATGATGCACGCCTGCACCCTGGTCCACGACGATCTGCCCGCGATGGACGACGACGTGCTTCGCCGCGGCCTTCCGACCGTGCACGTCAAGTTCGGCGAAGCTACTGCGATCCTGGTCGGCGATGCCCTGCAGGCGCACGCCTTCCTGACCTTGGCGAGCCTGGATGCGCCGGGCGACAACCGTATCGCGCTCGTGCGCGAACTGGCGCGGGCGGTGTCAGCCGAGGGTGCCGCAGGCGGGCAGGCCATGGATCTGTCTCTGGTGGGAAAGCACGTCGAGCTGGACAGGATCGTGGCGATGCACCGGATGAAGAGCGGAGCGCTAGTGCGCGCGTCCGTTCGCATGGGCGCCCTATGCGCTCTCGCGGAGAATGCCGCGCACGCTGCGCTGTACTGTGCGCTCGATCACTACAGCGCCTGTTTCGGCCTGGCGTTGCAGGTGATCGACGACATTCTCGACGTGACAGCGGATACCGCGACGCTGGGCAAGACCCCTGGCAAGGACGCGGCGGCGCAGAAGCCGACCTGCGCGTCGATCATGGGACTGCAGGCAGCACGTCAGTTCGCGCTGGATCTGTTGCGCGATGCCGGGGAGGCCATCGCGCCGCTGGGGCCGCGTGCGGAACGGTTGGCGCAACTCCTACAGCGGGCCAACGCGTATCTGTTCAAGCACGCGCCATGCGCATGAGCGCGCCCGTCCGCCCCCGTGCCACTGCGATCGACCGGCGACAGAGGTACATGCTGCACTGTGTCCGAGTCGCGGTGCCGGTCGCAGCGGTTGCCCGCCCCGGCGCACGCGGCGCCCCGCGCGCAAGCCTACGCGGCGGACCGGCGCCAGCATCGGGGACCTCGCCGCGCCGGAGCAGGGCGGCCGTCCGGCGCTGCCTATGCGACGAGCTTGCGGCGACATGCGCGGCGTCTGCCCGATCCCGGTTCTCTTCAACCGTCTGCATAAGGAACATCCAGCGTGAACGCGCTGTCCGAACAGATCCTTTCCGAATTGCGCGGCCTGCTGAGCGAAATGAGCGATGGCGGCAGCGTCGGTCCGTCTGTCTACGACACGGCGCGGGCGCTGCGCTTCCACGGCAACGTCACCGGTCGGCAGGACGCATACGCGTGGCTCGTCGCGCAGCAACAGGCCGACGGCGGATGGGGAAGCGCGGACTTCTCGCTGTTCCGCCATGCGCCCACGTTGGCAGCGTTACTGGCATTGCAGCGTGCCGATCCTCTTCCCGGTGCTGCCGACGCAGTCCAGGCTGCAACCCGGTTCCTCCAGCGCCAGCCCGATCCCTACGCGCATGCGGTGCCGGAAGACGCGCCGATCGGCGCGGAGCTGATCCTGCCGCAGCTTTGCGGTGAAGCCGCATCCTTACTGGGTGGCGCAGCGTTTCCGCGCCATCCAGCGCTGTTGCCGTTGCGGCAAGCGTGCCTAGTCAAGCTGGGGGCGGTGGCGATGTTGCCGAGCGGTCATCCGTTGCTGCACTCCTGGGAAGCCTGGGGGACGTCGCCGACGACCGCATGCCCGGATGACGAGGGCAGCATCGGCATCAGTCCGGCGGCCACCGCCGCGTGGCGTGCGTACGCCGTGACGCGGGGAAGCACGCCGCAGGTCGGGCGCGCCGATGCGTATCTCCAAATGGCATCGCGGGCGACGCGCAGCGGCATCGAAGGCGTCGTTCCCAACGTGTGGCCGATCAACGTGTTCGAGCCATGCTGGTCGCTGTACACCCTGCATCTGGCCGGGCTGTTCGCGCATCCCGCGCTCGCCGAGCCGGTCCGCGTGATTGTCGCGCAGCTCGACGCCCGCCTGAGCGTGCGCGGTCTGGGCCCGGCCTTGCATTTCGCGGCTGATGCGGACGACACCGCCGTTGCGTTATGCGTCCTGCACCTGGCAGGCCGCGACGCGGCGGTCGATGCGTTGCGCCATTTTGAAATCGGCGAGCTGTTCGTCACCTTCCCCGGCGAGCGCAATGCCTCGGTGTCGACCAACATCCACGCCCTGCATGCGTTGCGACTGTTGGGAAAGCCCGCCGCCGGCACCAGCGCCTACGTCGAGGCCAATCGCAACCCGCACGGTCTATGGGACAACGAAAAATGGCACGTTTCGTGGCTGTATCCCACCGCGCATGCGGTCGCTGCGCTGGCGCAAGGCAAGCCTCAGTGGCGGGACGAGCGCGCGCTGGCGTCGCTGCTGCAGGCGCAGCGCGGCGACGGCGGCTGGGGCGCCGGTCGCGCGTCCACATTCGAGGAAACCGCCTATGCGTTGTTCGCGTTACGCGTGATGGACGAGAGCGAAGAGACCACAGGGCGCCGGCGCATCGCGCAGGTGGTGGCGCGTGCGCTTGAGTGGATGCTCGCCCGCCATGAGGCGCATGCATTGCCGAAAACGCCGTTGTGGATCGGAAAGGAACTGTATTGCCCCACTCGGGTCGTGCGCGTGGCCGAACTCGCAGGGTTGTGGCTGGCGCTTCGTTGGGGGCGGCGCGTCCTAGCCGAGGGAGCAGGAGCGGCGCCATGATCCAGCCAGAACGCGCGCTGCATCAGGTGCTGGAGTGGGGGCGTTCCCTGACCGGGTTCGCTGACGAGCATGCCGTGGAAGCGGTCAACGGCGGCCAGTACATTCTGCAGCGTATCCGCCCGAGCCTGCGCGACATCAGCGTCCGCACCGGTCGCGATGCGCAGGACGAAACACTGATCTTGGCGTTCTATCGCGAACTGGCGCTGCTGTTCTGGCTCGACGATTGTAACGACCTTGGCCTGATCTTGCCGGAGCAGCTCGCCGCGGTGGAGCAGGCGCTGGGGCAGGGCGAGCCGTGCGCGCTCCCCGGATTCGAGGGCTGCGCTGTGCTGCGCGCTTCGCTGGCCGCGCTCGCCTACGATCGTCGCGACTATGCTCAGCTTCTCGAGGCTACCCGGCGCTACTGCGCGGCGCTGCGCGCCGGACACGCGCAGGCGGCAGGGCGGGAACGCTGGTCCTACGCCGAGTACCTGCACAACGGCATCGATTCAATAGCCTACGCGAACGTGTTCTGTTGCCTGTCGTTGCTGTGGGGGCTGGACATGGCGACCTTGCGCGCGCGTCCGGCGTTTCGCCAGGTCCTGCGGCTCATCTCCGCGATAGGACGCCTGCAGAACGATCTGCACGGACGCGACAAGGACACGTCGGCCGGCGAGGCCGACAACGCGGCGATCCTGCTGCTGCAGCGCTATCCAGCTATGCCTGTGGTGGAGTTCCTCAACGACGAGCTGGCCGGCTATACGCGCATGCTGCATCGGGTGATGGCTGAAGAGCGCTTCACGGCGCCGTGGGGATCGTTGATCGAGGCCATGGAGGCCATCCCTGCGCAGTACTACCAGACCTCGGCCAGCCGGTACCGCAGCGACTCTGCGGGGGAGGCCAGCGTTCGCCGGCCTGAACGCCCGGGAGGCGGCGGCGTGCGCGCGCTGCCGCGGTCCGATCCGACGCAACGCCGTCGCCCTGCGACGGATGGAGTGAGCATGAGCGACACCGCCCTGAGCCGGCGCAAGGATGACCATCTGGACATCGTGCCGGATCGGCGACACGATTCGAACGTGTGACCTTTGCCTTCGGAGGACAACGCTCTATCCAGCTGAGCTACGGGTGCAGCGTGGCTGGACATAACCACGGCGTTCGATGCGCTTCCGTTTCCCTTTGGAAACCAATCCGTTACACCAAATGATAATAGCACACTTAGGTAAGCCTTCAAACAGGCGCGCTCGCGATACCGTGCAAGAGTGCGTGGCGTGTCACAGTTGCCTGTGACAGAACTGTGCCAAGCGGTACGAACATGTGCCTGAGCACGCGGTCCTTGTGCTCGCGAGAGAGCAAGGCGGCCACAGTTTGGCTCGAATGGCGCTCCCTAGGGAAAGGACCGAATGCCTCAGCATGGCTCTGAAATCAGCGCAAATCAGGCTCTCTGCGGCGGGGTTGCACGTCTCGCTACCACCAACAAGGGTTTCGAACAGATTGCGGCGCTGGAGCGCTGGCCGAAAGCAGCACAGTGAACGGCATCATGGATTAAGCCGAAGTTATTGGGCGCGGTATGGCGGCGGGCTGAGGTGGAGAGAAAATGGTCGGCTGAGCTGAGTTTTGATTGACCTTATCGACCTTGAAGTCAGCCTCACCAGCGTCGATACCAGCCTTTGCTCTTTCGTAAGCCCGCCGAGGAATCTGTGGGCTTTTCGTGTTGAGGTCTGCCTTGCGGTCAATCAGGTCGCGGAGTTTCGCGCCGAGGACGACCTCCGATTTCTCAAGCCAGCAGTCCACAGACCAAAAGACGCGAGCCTCATTATTGAGCCGGTCAAATGCATGGGCGGCGGCAAGGTGAGCAGCTTCACGCTTGTTCGGATTAAGGAAGGTGATGATACCAGAGAGCACCGCGATGGCGATGGAAATGCAGCCGGCTGCAAGCGCAATCTCTGGGCTCTGTTTTGCGAACTGAGCAAACGATGCGGCACCGACCAGGGTGGAGAGGATAGTTGTCGGCAGCCCCAACCATAAATGCGCTGACGCCCACGCTGCGGCGGCGTTGTGATGGCCCTTAGACGAGCAAAGGGTTGTTTCCTCTAGGCGCTTTGCTTCGTCCACGATCTGCGGCCGCGCTTGGGACGGGGGAAGCTCGCCGGTAGTGGGTTGGAGTGATTTAGCCATAGGCGGGGAAATGGTTAGGGAGGAGGTGTCTCCAGATTTCGATTGCTTGGCGCACTTGGCCACGGTTCGCGTACTGCTCGGCCGCCGCGGCCATGTTGAACGCGCCCTGAAACTTTTGAGATGCCTCACCGAGAGTCGCTTGGGTGATGTAACGACCGATGTCGTCGCCGTACCCTGCAAGGTCGGGGTTCTTCCCTCTCACAAGGGTTGCGGCCTTCTGGAAGAAAAACCTCAGCCCCGAAGGGAAGTCGGTAATGATAACGCCTTTCAGGGCTTCAAGGGCGAGGACTTCGAGATGGAAGGAGCGAAAGAATGAGCCGTGGGCCTTGTTCCAGCTCTTAATCATCTTGATGAGCGGGACCAGATTGCCGCTATGCGCTTTGTTGGCTTCGCTGAAAATCTCGACGTGCTTTTTTGGGTCGGTCTCAAGCCAGAAGTTGTTCACCGAATTGGCGATGATGTAACCGCCGCCGTTTCGGTGGAAGCCAATCACCACGTCCACCACAAAATCGGAAAACCGGATGGTCACCGCCTGGCCGTTGCGGCTGATGTCAGGGGTCGTCGTGTAGGTTCGCCGTATCGTCTGCTTCGCAAGATCGAGGAGCCCTGCGGGTCCGCCATTGGCGTTGTTGTAGCGATGGAAATAAGATGGGTCGAGGCAGACGAAGATGTCGATGTCAGCTTCACTCAGCGGGGAAATCATCGTGGACCGAGCGTAGGAGCCGGTCAGGAAATCATCGACCACCGCGAGGCCGTTGGCCACCGTGCGCCGGATGGTTTGCTGACGTGTCGAAACAACAGACGTTTGGATGTCCGTGATTTCAAGATTGGAGCGCAAGCGCGCGAAAGAATCGGCAACGGTAAAAGGCATCTGGCAACCGGAGAAAGTCTAGAACATATATGCCGCAACTCAGGATGGAAGGCTTGTCCGAGCTTATATCCACACTTGATTCGATGTTCGAGTTTCGTTCTGATGGATAACATTGTGGTCGTGCCCTCATTTTTCGCGTAAAGCGCACGCGCTTGCTCAACTCAATCCATCAGGAATTTCATGCGTTACTTGGCTATTCTGTCTTTCGCCATCGTCGGCATTGTCCCCGCACACTCCGGCACGTTCTACACAACGAGCAAGGAGTTCTACGAAGGCTGTTGGGAGCGAGACAAGGCCGATACCGAAGCCTGGAAAGCTGAGGTGGGGAAACGCGCCACGGCTAAAACACCAAGGGAGGCTGCTCTCTGGGCAAGTTGCAGTCGAATCTCCACGCGCACCCGGCAGGCCCTATCGGCCGCCAAGGCTCGCGGTGTCACCTTGGGTAACCCGACATGGAAGGGTCAGGTGGACCTCCGTGAGCACATGGTTCGGAGACAGGTATCAGCCTCCTTCGTTCAGGCGATCAACCGCATCCGGTGCCGCCACGTTACTGATGATCGCGGTGGATGCCCTCCTGCCGATGTGTTCATCGTGCTTCCGTCGGGCGACCAAGGGGATGACATTCTCGCCGTTATTCGGCGCGAGATGCCGGGGCTCCAGGTCGTCGATTGGCCCTTCGAGCCTGATGGTCCGAAGGTTCGCAGGGGAAGCGCGGGGACGCCTCATGAGCGTTTGTTGACCTTCATGGGCAACCGGGCTCCGGGGCGCACGTCGATGACGGTGGTTGCGCGTGAGCTTGGGCTCAAATCGAGCGCCAAGAAGGACCTGCAGAAGAACCTTCGCAATGAGAACCACAGGACCACATTGGCCCTTAAGACGATGGGCATTACCTACGTTGCCAGCAGGGGCAGGGGTGGAAAGAGCGAACTCGTGAAGGCGGCGTAGCCGCTCGCGCAAGACAAAGGCCGCACCCAAGGTATCTCATTCGGAGCCCTGCGGTGCGGCCCTTTTCCCTGGACTGTGCATTCCCACGACCGCGCAGAGCCCAATAGCACGGGCGGCATCCGTCTATGCGCATTTTTGGTGCTGCGGTCTGATCCGATGTACAGTATCGTTTGGGTCGGGATGCAGGCCATGCCTCAGAAACCACCAAGCCGGGTCGAGCGCAGGTTATCGGCGATACTGGCCGCCGATGTGGCTGGTTATTCGCGACTTATGCACCACGACGAAGAAGCTACCCACGCCAAACTGAGTGCTCTCCTGACCGAGGTTGTCCATCCGGCAATCGCCGAACACGGCGGCCGCATCGTAAAGAACACGGGGGACGGGTTATTGGCAGAGTTTCCGAGCGCGGTCGAAGCGGTTCGGGCTGCGATGAAATTCCAGACCCGCATCAAGGACATTACAGCAGGCGAGGTAGAGGACAGGCGAATTGCTTTCCGTGTCGGCGTCAATATCGGCGACGTGATTGTCGAGCCTCATGACATCTTTGGAGATGACGTAAATATTGCTGCGAGGCTTGAGGGGATTGCCGAACCCGGTGGCATCTGCGTATCGTCGTTGGTGTACGCGCATGTTCGGGGCAAGGTGGCTATCGAGTTCGCTGATCTGGGCGAGCAGACCCTCAAAAACATCCCCCACGCCATCCGGGCCTATGCCATGGTCCAGGGAGCAACCAGCCCAGCTACAAACGACGCAAGGTCGGGCTCGCTTTCACCACCTCGTCTTTCCATCGTTGTACTGCCCTTCGCCAACCTCAGCGGCGATCCGGAGCAGGACTATTTCGTGGATGGCGTGACCGAGAGTTTGACCACTGATCTGTCGCGCATCAAAGGCTCATTCGTGATCGGCAGACACACCGCATTCACTTACAAGGGCAAAGCGCTCGACCTCAAGAAGATCGGGCGCGAGTTGAACATCCGCTACGCGCTCGAAGGTTCGGTGCAGCGCAGCGAAAACCAGCTCCGGGTGAACGTTCAGCTTGTCGATGCCGAAACGGGTGCTCACCTTTGGGCCGACCGTTTTGACAAGCCGATTTCTGATCTCTTCGAGATGCAAGATGAAATCGTATCGAGACTGGCCAACGCGCTGAATGCTCAACTCATCGCCGCTGAGGCAAGGCGAGCGGAACGCTCATTGCACCCAAGCGCACTAGACCTGTATTTCCAGGGGATGGCCCGTTGGAACAAGGGTTGGACCCCTGCCCACCTGGCGCAGGCAGGAAGTTTCTTCGAACGTGCCTTAGAGCTTGATCCCGACAATGTCGAGGCGCTGGTAGGCATCGCAGCTATCGATATAGCAAACGCTGGCATTAATTTCACCGACAACCCTGACGCGCTTTATGCCGCGGCTGAAACGGCCTTGAATAAGGCTTTATCCTTGGCCCCACAGTACGCCCTTGCTCACGCGTTTCTGGGGTGCGTCTTGTTCTGTACCAAGCGCGGGACGGAAGGCATCGCGGAATGCGAGCACGCGTTGGCTTTAAATCCGAATTTGGCGGAAGCCCATGCTTTCATCGGTGTCGCCAAATATTTTATCGGACGCGCCGAAGAAACAGAGGCACACATATACGAAGCGATACGCTTGTCTCCTCGCGACGAAGGTGCACATCGATGGATGTTTTGGGTCGGTTTCAGCAAATTGATGCTCGGAGCGGATGCCGAAGCAGTTGTATGGTTTCGTCGAAGTCTGAATGATAACTCAAACTTTCCAATAGCATATTTCGAACTCGCCGCTGCGCTCGCACATCTCGGGAAACTGGATGAGGCGCGAGGTGCCGTCAAAAAGGGACTTGCGCTGAATCCAACTTTCACCATCCGTCGCCTGAAAGCCATTCCATTTAGCGACGATTCGACGTTTCGCGAGCAAGGCAGGCGCGTCATTCAGGGGATGCGTATGGCCGGGGTGCCCGAAGGGTGATATCAGAGGTGGGTAAAAGGCGGACTTGGGGGACTGGACGGCCTCGTCTCGTGCATCAGCCGACACCGCCTAGCTTTTGGTAGAGCCGACTTGCCTGCGCGGTCATCGGGGTGCCTTGGCACCGCGTGTATCGTCCCTAAAGTCTTATTCCAGCCAGCTTGAGGAGATTCGCGGTTTCAATTGGCTTCGCCTTCAATGAGCCAAGCGAAGACTTTTCCTTCCTGATGCACGGGATGGGATAGCCCGGAGAAGCTTGCCTCAGAGCGCTGGCTAAGCTTCACGACCGTTGCCGCGGACGCTTCAAATGCTCCGATAGCGGGCTCAAGCGGCATGTCCTTGTAGCTGTAGCCTGCAATGACGATTGCTTTGGCCCCGGCAAAGTTCGATTTGCTGAGCCTAAGACCGTCGGTCAGGGCGCTGCGATGCTGACGATATGGCGAAAGGATCTCCGTCAGCGCCTTGTCGTTCGGCTTACCGCTTTCAGTCCTCAGCGCCAGCAATTTCCATTCCATGAACAGCGTTCCTTCGGATGTTGCGAGCCGCGCGGCGCACTTCTGCCGCATATCCGTGGAGTACGGCACCGCCGCCCCCAACTCGCGATACCAGGCTGGGTCGGATCGGCGAGCCTCGTCCAGCAAGGCGGCTAGGCCGAGTAGGCCGCACAGAAGTCCATGCCATGAGGTATTGTTGCGCTTTCTTTTGGCTTTGGCGCCGACTTCGATGCGTTGAAGACGCGACCGTCGGAGCTCGAGACGCAAAACAGCCGCACGCTTGCTTGGTTGCGGTGATGCTCGGCTTGACTTCGATCTTAGTGCGAGGAACCTGCGGTCTCGCCAGCGAGTTGCGCCACGAGCCAATCTGCAAAGGCTCGTACCGCAGATCTCTGTCGGCTGGCGCGCGGGTAGATCAGGCGATGGCCGACGTAGCGGATATCGTTGGCGCGCCCTGCCAGCGGCGCAACTAGTCGCCCGCTCGCCAGCTCGCGTTCGGCCAGGAGCGTTGATTCCAACGCTACTCCCAATCCCTCCGCAGCCGTTGCGATTGCCAGAAAGCTGCGATCGAACCTCATGCCGTGGAGCGCAGGTGATTCCAATCCGTTCGCCGTGAACCACTGGTGCCACTGAACCTGCTTCACGTCGGAACGGATGAGCGTTTGATCGAGGAGATCGGCAGCTTTCCTGATTGATTTTGCAAGCGCGGGGGAGCAGAGCGGGGTGACCGTCTCTTCCGGCAGAGGAACGACCTCGACACCTTCCGCTCGAGGCGGACCGTAGACGATGTCGATATCAAAATCATCGTTGCTGAAACGCGCATAGTCCGTGCTGGCAGCCAGCCGCACCTCGAGCTTCGGATAAGCGGCCAGAAACTGTGCAAGCCGCGGTGCCAGCCATTGCGCGGCAAAGCTCGGGGCTGAGTGGACGCGCACCAATTGCGGACCGCGCGCAGCGACTTCCTCGAGACCGCGGCGGAGCTGATCGAACGCCGCTCCCGTGTGGCGCATCAGATTTTCGCCGGCTGGCGTGAGCCGAACTGATCGCGCACTGCGCTCGAACAGAACGGTCCGAAGCGTGTCCTCCAGCTTGCGGATGGCATGACTGACCGCACTCGGCGTCAGGTGAAGCTCATTCGCCGCATCGCGAAACGATCCGGTGCGAGCAGCGGCCTCAAAGGCGCGAATTGCCGATATCGGGACATTCGACAGCATTCCATAAGTGAACCAGATTCATCGATCCGTGACAACTGTGCGCTTGTCCGTTGCGCCTCCGCGGTTCATTTGTCTTGCCAAGGAAAAACAATTTCGCGGGAGGAACTGATGCTGCTCAGCGGTAAGACGGCCATCATTTCGGGCGCGGCCTCGCCGCGCGGCATCGGGCTGGCCACGGCCCGGCGGTTCGCCGCCGAGGGCGCTCGGGTCGCCATTCTCGACATCGACGCCGCCGCGGCAGCGGATGCTGCGGCTTCGCTCGGAAAATCGCACATCGGGCTGGATTGCGACGTCGCCGACAAGCCGTCCTGCGAGCAGGCGGTCGCCCGCGCGGTCGAGGCCTTCGGCGGCATCGATATCCTGATCAACAATGCGGGCATCACCCAGCCGGTCAAGTTCCTCGATATCTCGCCGGCTGATTGGGATCGCATTCAGGACGTCAATCTGAAGGGCATTCTGTTCCTCTCCCAGGCTGTGATCCCGCATATGCGCGCGCGGAAGTCCGGATCCATCGCCTGCATGTCGTCGGTCTCGGCGCAGCGCGGCGGTGGAATCTTCGGCGGCCCGCATTATTCGGCGGCGAAGGCCGGTGTGCTGGGTCTCGCCAAGGCGATGGCCCGCGAGTTCGGCCCGGACGGCATCCGCGTCAACTGCGTCACGCCCGGCCTGATCGGCACCGATATCACCGCCGGCAAGCTGACCGACGAGATGAGGGCGAAGATCCTGGAAGGCATTCCGCTCAATCGTCTCGGCACCGCAGAAGACGTTGCCGGCATCTACACCTTCCTGGCCTCGGATCTATCCTCCTACGTCACCGGCGCCGTGATCGACGTCAACGGCGGGATGCTTATCCACTGAGACAGCGAGACAAGGTCGAGATCGATGGAAACGCCTGTAAACACGCTGACCAACACCCCCAAGCTGGCGGACCGCGCCTACAACATTCGCCGCAACGCGCTGCGCATGGGCGAAGTCCAGGGTCAGGGCTATATCGCGCAGGCGCTAGACATTTCCGACGTTCTCGCCGTGGCCTACTTCCACGCGATGCGCTACCGGCCTGAAGATCCGTCCTGGGAGGAGCGCGATCGCTTCCTTCTCTCGAACGGGCATTATGCGATCGCGCTGTATGCGGCGTTGATCGAGGCCGGGATTGTCCCCGAAGATGAGCTCGAAACATACGGCAGCGACGAGAGCCGTCTGCCGATGTCGGGCATGGCGTCCTATACGCCCGGCATGGAAATGTCGGGTGGATCGCTCGGACTGGGCCTCAGCATCGCCGTCGGCATGGGGCTCGGCCTCAAGCGCAAGAAATCCGGAGCCCGGGTCTACACGTTGTTCTCCGATGGCGAACTCGACGAAGGCTCGGTCTGGGAAGCCATCCAGTCGGCTGGCCATTACAAGCTCGACAATCTCATCGGCATCGTCGACGTCAACAATCAGCAGGCGGACGGTCTTCGAACCAGGTGATGGCTTTCGAGCCGCTGGTCGAGAAGCTCGAGGCGTTCGGCTGGTTCGTACAGCGCATCGACGGCAACGATCTCGATGCGGTGGTTGCCGCGTTCGATGCCGCCAAGTCCCATCCCGAGCCCAAGCCGCGAATGATCGTTGCCGACACGCTGATGGGGAAGGGCGTTCCCTTCCTCGAGCAGCGCGAGAAAAACCATTTCATCCGCGTCGAGCAGCATGAATGGCAGCTCGCGCTTGCCGCGCTGGAAGCCGGGAGGCAGGCATGAAGACCGTCAGATCAGCACCACAACCGGGCAAGCCCCGCCTGACCACCTCGGCCATGATCGCCTCGATCGCCGCCGAGGGACAGCGAACCAGGCCGGCGCCCTTCGGCAACGCGCTTGTTGAGCTCGCACGCAGCCGGCCGGAGGTGGTCGGTATGACGGCCGACCTCGGCAAATACACCGACCTGCACATCTTCGCGAAGGAATTCCCGGACCGCTATTATCAGATGGGCATGGCCGAGCAGCTGCTGTTCGGCGCCGCCTCCGGGTTGGCCGCAGAAGGGTTCATGCCGTTCGCGACCACCTACGCCGTGTTCGCATCGCGGCGGGCCTACGATTTCATTCACCAGACGATCGCGGAGGAAGACCGCAACGTGAAGATCATCTGCGCATTGCCCGGCTTGACCTCCGGCTATGGCCCGAGCCACCAGGCCGCCGAAGATCTCGCGCTGTTCCGCGCCATGCCCAACATGACGGTCGTCGATCCCTGCGATGCCCATGAAATCGAGCAACTGGTGCCCGCCATCGCGGCGCATCGCGGGCCGGTCTACATGCGCCTGCTGCGTGGCCAGGTCCCGGTCGTGCTGGACGAATATGACTACAAGTTCGAACTCGGAAACGCCAAGCTGATCCGTGACGGGAAAGACGTCCTGGTCATCTCATCCGGCATCATGACCATGCGCGCCCTCGAGGCCGTGCAAAGCCTGAAGAACGACCGCATCGATGCTGCGGTGCTGCATGTTCCAACCATCAAGCCGCTCGATGCGGAGACGATCTTGCGTGAAGCCGGCAAGCCCGGCCGCCTTGTCGTCGTTGCCGAAAACCACACGACGATCGGCGGTCTCGGCGAGGCGGTCGCGGCGGTCCTGATGCGCTCGGGCGTCCATCCGCGTTTCCGCCAGATTGCATTGCCGGACGAGTTTCTTGACGCCGGCGCACTGCCGACGCTGCACGACCGCTACGGGATCTCGACCGCAGAGGTCGCGAGGCAGATCATACACTGGCTTTAGCGTACCTACGCTAAGCGCGACCAGACCAAACCAGTCGAGGAGCTGCGCCCGCCGCATGTTGCGGCGACGGGTGATGGCTCTTGTCCACATGCCGGCGGCCGAGAGCCGGTGAACGAACAGACCGCAACGCTGCAGGCCCTCTGGGGCCGATGCAGCCGGCACCATTCTCAAATATTGGTTTAGGAGGAAAATATGCCTGTCGCGAAGTCCGCAAGCATCAGCCGCCGTTCGCTCTTGATGGCGGCCACGGCCGTACCTCTCTGCGGGATTTTGACCCGCCCGGCATCCGCCGCTGAGTTCGTCTACAAGTTCGCGACCGGACAGGACCCGACGCATCCGGTGAATATCAGGGCGCAGGAAGCGATCGACCGCATCAAGGAAGCGACCAGCGGCCGCCTGGAGATCAGGCTGTTCCCGGCCAACCAGCTCGGCTCGGACACCGAGCTCTTGACGCAGGTTCGCAGCGGCGGCGTCGAGTTCTTCAACCAGTCGTCCTCGATCCTCGCCACGCTGGTGCCGAGCGCCGGAATCGTGAATACCGGCTTCGCCTTCGCCGACTACGACAGCGTCTGGAAGGCTATGGACGGCGATCTCGGCACCTACATCCGGGCGCAGATCGCCAAGACGCCGATCATGGCGGTCTCGAAGGCCTGGGACAACGGCTTCCGTCAGGTGACGTCCTCCGGCCGCGAGATCCGCACGCCGGACGACCTGAAGAATTTCCAGATCCGCGTTCCCCCCGCGCCGCTACTGACCTCGCTGTTCAAGGCGCTCGGCGCCGGGCCGACCCCGATCAACTTCAACGAGGTCTATTCCGCGCTGCAGACCAAGGTCGTCGACGGCCAGGAGAATCCGTTGCCCATCATCGCGACGGCGCGGCTTTACGAAGTGCAGAACACGTGCAGCCTGACCGGTCACGTCTGGGACGGCTATTGGATTCTCGGCAACAAGCGCGCTTTCGAGCGTCTCCCCAAGGACGTGCAGGAGATCGTCACTCGCGAGCTCGACCGCTCCGCCATCGATCAGCGCGCCGATATCGCAAAGCTCAGCCGGTCTCTGCGTAACGATCTCTCCGCCAAGAGCCTCAAGTTCGTCGACGTCGATCGTGCCGCTTTCCGCCAGGCGCTGTCCAAGACCAGCTTCTATTCGGACTGGAAGGGCAAATTCGGCGAGGAGGCGTGGTCGCAACTTGAAAAAGCGGCGGGCCAGCTATCATGACCAGCATGAGCCATACGCCGCATGTCGGTGCCGGTATGGCGGCCGGCGCGTCGCAGGCAGGCCGGTGCAGTTGGGTGATAACGGCGAACACGGTGCTTGGCCATGTCGTCGCGGTCCCGGCAGCACTGCTCGTGCTGGCGGAGATTGCGGTGCTGTCTGCGGGCATCGTGGGTCGATACGTGTTCCGCTCGCCCATCATCTGGTCCGACGAACTCGCCGGCCTTCTCTTTCTTTGGCTCGCCATGCTCGGTTCCGTGATTGCGTTCCAGCGCGGCGAGCACATGCGGATGACCGCGGTCGTCGGTGTTCTCAGTGCTCAGGTTCGTGCGTTTCTGGACGTCGTCGCGGCCGCGGCATCGCTAGCATTTCTCGTCCTCGTCGTCTGGCCCGCCTATGAATTCGCCGCAGACGAGGCATTCGTCACCACGCCTGCGCTCGAGATCGTCAATAGCTGGCGTGCGGCGGCTTTGCCGATCGGGATCGGACTGATGCTAATCGCAGCGGTCCTCCGGCTCATCCGCATCGCGAGCCCGCGCAGCTTGCTGGCGTCCCTGGCGATCGTCGCGGGCATCATCGCGACCTTCATTCTGCTGGCTCCGGCGTTGAAGCCGCTCGGCAATTTGAATCTTCTAATTTTCTTCGTTGTCGTGGTTGGCGCCATGGTCTTCGCGGCCGTGCCGATCGCGTTCGCATTCGGCCTCGCCACGGTCGGCTATCTCGCCTTGACGACCAGCACGCCCGACGTGGTGATGATCGGGCGGATGGACGAAGGCATGAGCCACCTGATTCTGCTCGCGGTGCCTCTCTTCGTCTTTCTCGGTCTGCTGATCGAGATGACAGGCATGGCGCGCGCGATGGTTGGCTTCCTGGCAAGCCTTCTGGGCCACGTGCGCGGCGGACTGCACTACGTGCTCGTCGGAGCGATGTATCTGGTCTCGGGTATTTCCGGCTCCAAGGCGGCAGATATGGCTGCGGTGGCTCCGGTGTTGTTTCCCGAGATGCGGCAGCGCGGGGCCAAGCCTGGCGATCTCGTCGCGCTCCTGGCCGCGACAGGCGCGCAGACCGAGACGATCCCACCGTCGCTGGTTCTGATCACGATCGGCTCGGTCACCGGTGTGTCGATCTCTGCGCTGTTTACTGGCGGGTTGCTGCCGGGCGTGGTGCTCGCGGTCATGCTCGCGGCCGTCGTGTGGTGGCGATACCGCCGCGAGGACTTGTCCCACGTCGAAAGGGCAAAGGGGTCGGAGATCGGCCGAGCCTTTGTCATCGCGATACCCGCTATCGCCCTGCCATTCGTGATCCGGACTGCCGTCGTCGAGGGCGTTGCGACGGCAACGGAGGTCTCGACCATCGGCATCCTGTACTCGGCCTGCGCGGGTCTCCTCGTCTACCGCCAGTTCGACTGGCGCCGTCTCTATCCGATGCTGGTCGAGACGGCTTCGCTGTCCGGGGCAATTCTGCTCATCATCGGCGCGGCGACGGGGATGGCCTGGGCGCTGACTCAGTCGGGATTTTCTGCCTCTCTTGCCAAGTGCATGACCAACCTTCCCGGCGGCGTCCCTGTCTTCCTGGCGGTCACGATCGTTACCTTCGTGATCCTGGGCAGCGTGCTGGAAGGGATCCCGGCCATCGTGCTGTTTGGCCCGCTGCTGTTCCCGATCGCGCGGCAGGTCGGGGTGCACGATGTCCACTATGCGATGGTGGTCGTCCTCGCCATGGGCATCGGCCTGTTCGCACCGCCGTTCGGCGTCGGTTACTACGCGGCCTGCGCGATCAGCCGCATCAATCCGGACGAGGGCATGAAGCCGATCATGGGCTACATGATCGCGCTCTTGATCGGCACCCTGATCGTCGCAGCCGTGCCCTGGTTGTCGATCGGCTTCCTTTGAGCGGCTCAGCAGGAGCCTCGCGGGAACCGCGAGGCTCCTGGTCAGGCGAATTTCGGCAGGTGCAGCGGCAGACCTTCGCAGGGCATATCGATCTCTTCGACCTGGCCCTTGCCGACCTCCGTGACGCGCAGCTTCTTGCCTTCGAGCGCAAAGGCACAATTCGTCGGCTGGGGTCCATCCAGGATCAGACCATCGGCGACCTCGCCTTGGCGGTTCAGGACCGTGACGTTGGCCGAGCTTCCCAGGCGGCGCCACGGTCGGAGGATGGATTCCGAACAAAGGACATCGCGCGCGAAGCTCAAGCCGCTCGGCGTTGGACGCAAAGAGGGGCGAAAAGCCCTCGATTAGATCGTCGCAACCCGAACTGAATGTCCGTATCGGTGGTTGCGCCTCCGGGATTTGAACCTGCAATCCGCCCCACGCGAAAGACACCGCGCCCTACCATACGATGGCGGCATCGAAAATGCGCTCGCTTGCGATTTTCCGCGACCGAGGCCGGTTTCACCCGACCGTAATGAATGATTATGGAAGTGCGCTCCGCGCAGATCGCATTGAGTAACTCCTTTCTGGCAGGAGGCCGAAAATTCCTGGGATCATTCTTAGCTGTCCCCCGTCTGAGGAGAGACCACTGTCCAGTGATACGAAGGAGGTTCGGACAAGCCGTTGCCGCTGCTACGCCGCTGAATTCAGCCGCGGGGGCTTGGCCGGATCAGCCGCGGCGCGGGTCGCCGCCACCGCCATCCAATCGCGCAACAATCCTCTGTCCTCCTTGGAAAAGGAAGCCCGCCGATTCAGGTCTTCCAGCGTCTCGCCGGGATGACATCGCTCGAAATCCTCGCGAATCAACGATTCAAGATAAGCTCGTTCCTCCTCACTGGCACGGCGGATATCGAGATCTGAGCCGGTCGGCATGGCTGACTTGGTACCCGATACTTTTGGTGGGGCTTGGCGTCTATATAACTTGGGTGCCAATTGATTGTTCGCAACAGATTAGTGCCGGAATGAGGGCGTTCGACCGAGCCCGGGTCGTATCCGGCGTGTTCTCTCGCCATGGGCCGTCGATGCGGCAACGTAGCGAGAGACATCGATATCGTCGCGGGCGGCAGCATGAGATCGAGCAACAGAGGGTCGAAGGGCCCGACTCGCGGCACACAGCGCCTGCCGATCAATGCCATTCGACCTTGTCGATCTGATAGGCCCTCGCACCGCCGGGCGCGATGACCTCGACGACCGCGCCTTTGGTCTTGCCGATGAGCGCGCGGGCGAGCGGCGAAAAGATCGAAATCTTACCGCTCCTTGCGTCCGCCTCGGACTCGCCAACGATCTGCCACATCCGCTTCTCGCGCGTGTCCTCGTCGGTCAGGGTCACCGTGGCCCCGAACTTGATGGTGTCGCCGGAAAGGCTCGATACGTCGATCACTTCGGCACGCGCGAGCTTGTCCTGGAGTTGCGCGATGCGAGCCTCATTGAGCTCCTGCTCGGATTTGGCGGCTAGATACTCCGCATTCTCAGGTAGGTTGGTGTCGTCCGCCTTAGCATCCTGGATGCGTTCGCCGATGCGCGGTCGCTCGACCTGAATGCGGTGCCTCAGCTCGTCTTGCAAAGATGCATAGCCGTCGGCTGTCATTGGCAGCCGCTCCGTCGATGCTTCAATAGCCTTGTTCATTGGACTGGGTGCCTATTCCGCATAGGACGCCTCGACGACATGGTAGCTAACCGGCCATTTGGTACGAGGGACAACTCGATCTCCCAGCTGCCGTTGCACCGGCGATCGGGAGCCGCAAGCGGGCAATCGTTCCCGATGCGCCGCAATCGAATTCCATGACGGCGCCGATTCTCTTACTCAGCTGGCTGACGATCGTCATCCCAAGTCCGGACCGCGCGCGCCTGTCTTTGGACACGCCCCGACCGTTGTCCGCCACGACCAATTCCACCTCGGCGTCGCGTCGTTTGAGTTCAATCCGAATCCAGCCGGCGGTGCCATCAAGGCCATGTTTGACACTGTTGGTCACCAGTTCCTGGACAATCAGCGCCAGCGACGAAGATGCGCCAGGCCCAAGGTCGATGGGATCGGCATCGACTTCGATGTGGACCGATTGAACCTCCAGCAGAGGCTGCCAGTACTTGGCCAGGTCACGGAGATAGTCGGCAAAGCTCTGCCCGGCATCTGAAGTCAGACGCCCCTGCAGGAGGCTCATGGTATGGATGATGTCGCGGGCCCATACCAACTGGTCCCGCGCCACGGGATCGGCCGTCTGCTTGAGCCGGCAATGTATGGCACCGATCATGAGCTGAAAGCAATTCGCGATCCTGTGGCGTATTTCCGCCACCTGCAAATCGGCCTCGTTTCGCTCAGGCTGGAGCATTGCGCCCTCCATGATCATCCTCCTTCCGGATCCGCGCAAACCAACAGGCTGACGGAAAGCAGCCCTCGCTCAAAGCAGCCCTCGCTCATGGAGCTCGCGAACAGGACCCGATCACGATCAAGGCGGAGAACGGGCCAGGTCGACACCCGACCCGCGTCCTTATCGTCGGGCGGTCACCTGTGGCGTCTGATGCATGAACCACAGCTTCACGCCCGCCAGCACAGCGACGATCAGACCCGCGATGACATGGGCCCATCCGGCTGCGCTCTGCGCGGCAAAGCCAAGAACCCATGGCGACACCAACACCCACACTCCGAGCACGAGATTGACCCATTCCTCCCACTCGGCGAATTTTGTGAGCGCTGCGATCGCTACAACGCCAATGATGATACCACTCACCCAGGCGTTTGGCGCCGCGGGGTAGTCATGCGCAAACCCAAAGACCCACGGCGTCAGAAACAAGAGAGCCGCTAGGATGAGATTTGCGATATCAACTCCGGATTCCTTCCATTTCAGCTCTGTCCATTTCAGCTCTGTCATTTTCGGCCTCCAGCATGCTCATTTCACACCTTAATCCTAGACACCCTCCGATCCGACGTGCTCAGCCGTCGAACGAGTAGCTCATAACTGCAACGCTCTATTGATCACTTGATTGGGGCCGTCGCGTACCTCGCCACCTCAGTTTGTTCCGTTCCTCATGCCGCGAAGTCCATGTCACTCATTCCGGCGTCCGGCAACGGCGGTTGGGCTTTCTTCTTTGGCAACTCGGCGACCATGGCTTCGGTTGTGATCAGCAAACCCGCCACCGACGCGGCGTCCTGCAACGCAGAGCGAACCACTTTGGTCGGATCGATGATCCCTTTGGAAACAAGGTTGGTGTATTCGCCGTCCTGCGCATTGAAGCCATAGGCGTAGGTATCCTTCTCCAGGATCTTCCCGACGACGATGGAGCCGTCTTCGCCTGCATTGCGCGCGATCTGGCGGGTCGGCCAGGCAAGCGCCTTGCGGACGATCTCGACGCCATAGCGTTGGTCGTCGTTCTTCGGTTTCACGCGCGCCAGTGCCTTCACTGCGCGCAGCAATGCGACCCCGCCGCCCGGCAGGATGCCTTCCTCGACCGCGGCGCGGGTCGCGTGCATCGCGTCGTCGACGCGATCCTTGCGCTCCTTGACCTCGACCTCGGTGGCGCCGCCCACGCGGATCACCGCCACGCCGCCCGCGAGCTTGGCAAGCCGCTCCTGCAGCTTCTCACGATCATAATCCGACGTCGTCTCCCCGATCTCGGTCTTGATCTGCTTGACGCGCGCCTCGATGTCCGCCTTCTTGCCGGCGCCGGCGACGATGGTGGTGTTCTCCTTGTCGATTTCAACCTTCTTCGCGCGCCCAAGCATGTTGAGAGCCACGTTCTCGAGCTTGGCGCCCAGATCTTCCGAGATGAAGGTGCCGCCGGTGAGGATGGCGATGTCCTGCAGCATGGCCTTGCGGCGATCGCCGAAGCCCGGCGCTTTCACGGCGGCAACCTTGAGCCCGCCGCGAAGCTTATTCACCACCAGCGTCGCCAGCGCCTCGCCCTCGATATCCTCGGCGATGATGAGGAGCGGCTTGCCGGCCTGTGCAACCGACTCGAGCAGCGGCAAGAGCGGTTGCAGCCCGGAGAGCTTCTTCTCGTGGATGAGGATGTACGGGTCGTCCAACTCAACCCGCATCTTGTCGGCATTCGTGACGAAGTAGGGCGAGACGTAACCGCGGTCGAATCGCATACCTTCCACGACTTCGAGCTCAGTGTTCAGGGACTTTGCTTCTTCGATGGTGATCACGCCCTCGTTGCCGACTTTCTTCATGGCGTCGGCCAGGAAGCGGCCGATCTCGGCGTCGCCGTTGGCCGAGATCGTGGCCACCTGGGCCACCTCGTCGTTTGTGGCGAGCTTCTTCGAGTTCTTGCCGAGGTCCTCGACCACCGCCTCTGTCGCGAGGTCGATTCCTCGCTTGAGATCCATCGGGTTCATACCGGCGGCCACCGCCTTGGCACCTTCGTGCACGATCGCATGAGCAAGCACCGTCGCGGTCGTGGTGCCGTCGCCGACTTGGTCGGAAGTCTTGGATGCGACCTCGCGCACCATCTGTGCGCCCATGTTCTCGAACTTGTCTTCGAGCTCGATCTCCTTGGCGACGGTAACGCCATCCTTGCTGATGCGCGGCGCGCCGAACGACTTTTCAAGAACCACGTTGCGGCCCTTCGGGCCGAGCGTCACTCTCACCGCATTGGCGAGAATATCGATGCCGCGCAGCATTTTCTCGCGCGCCTCGGTGGAGAATCTGACTTCCTTCGCGCTCATGTTGGTAGCTCCTCAAAGATCCATTGTGTTCTCCCAGACTGGTGGAGCCATCTGGTTCTGTCCGTGCCGGCTGCGGTTGAAGCTCCTGGGCCCACCGTCGCTCCACGCGCTCCAGGACGTGCTTCGGCAGATCTAGTCGCTCCATTCATGCCTCCTTGGCGAGGTCTCGGGAACCGTCCCGAACCAGGCGTGGGGACTGATGGTTGAGTTCGGAGTCAGGCCGCTTTCTTCTTGGCCGCCGATTCTTCAAGCACTCCCATGACGTCGCTCTCTTTCATGATGAGATATTCGATCCCATCGAGCTTGACCTCGGTGCCTGACCATTTTCCGAACAGAACGCGGTCACCGATCTTCAGGTCGATCGGGATCAACTTGCCGGTTTCGTCGCGGCCTCCCGGCCCCACGGCGATGACCTCGCCTTGTTGCGGCTTCTCCTTGGCCGTATCCGGGATGATGATGCCGCCGGCGGACTTTTCCTCGGCTTCGATACGCTTGACGACCACGCGGTCGTGGAGCGGGCGGAACTGCATGCATTCCTCCTTCTGCAAGACCGAATTTTGATAGTGCCGCGCCCGGGAGGCAGAAGCCCTACCCAGGGCGAAAATTGGTGTAGGAATGCGCAAAATCGGTTTCAAGATGTGCCTTCAAAAAAAATTAGCACTCCTCTTGCTTGAGCGCTGCCAGATAAAAAAAAGTACTAATTACAATGAGTTATTTGGCTGGCAGCCCCTTGAAACATCCACCATGCCTCCCAAATCGTTCGCCGCTGAACACCCTTTGCCCGCGCCCCGCAAGCGCCGGGCCGAGGAGGGGCATCGGATGCGCCAGAACAGGGAACGACCCGAATCCGGACCATGCGAGTCGCTCCAAATCTGGCGATCCATCGATGCACGTTCGAGATGGCCGACGCCGCCACCTCGCTCAGGCCGCCTCACTCGAGGAGAAGCGTCCATGCTGCAGGTCGAGGACATCAACGAGGACAAAGTCACCCTCGTTTCGCAACGAGGTTCTGACGATCACCTTGCCCAAGACTGCCAGGCGCAACGCGAGGTGAGGCGTATCGCAATCAATAGCAACTGATCCTGCTCCCGCTTCATCGGGAGGAGTCTATGTCGGACCAGATCCCAAATGTCAGATTGTCAGGGACTGAGGGCGTCGCCGGACAACCGACGGTATGCGCTTCGCCCGATGCCGTCGTCCAAAACGCATCCCAAGCAACGGCGGCAAAAGACCTAGCGGGCGACGATCGCGCGTGGGCCAATCTTGCAAGTAGCTACGCCCATCCAAGCGACGTCCTGCGTGACCCGAAACTATCCGCGGAGCAGAAGCGAAATCTGCTACGTCAGTGGGCGCTAGACGCATACCGCATCGAGTTGTCCGCAACGGAGGGCATGCCGTCGAGCGCGTCCTCGCAGCTCAATGAAGCCATTGATGCGCTGATCGACCTCGACCAGCGTGATACGGAAATTGGCTCCGCGTCATGGCGATCAGAAGCGGCAACGCCATCGCAGCTTTTGGTCGATGCTGGATTTGAACCTGCAATCCGAGCGGGGTGAAAATTCTCTGGCCAGAGACACCGCGCCCTACCGACGATGGCGGGACCGAAATGCGCGTGCCTTCGATTTTTCGCGACGGAGGTCGCTCTCACCCGACCCATAGCCCGAGGTCTTTCAATATTCCTCCGTATGAGCGAAGACCTGCACTGGTCCCCGGGCTCACGAACGGTCTTATGCGTAAGATTGGATGAGGTATCGTAGGTTTGGTTGGTGTGGGGAAAGGCGGTAGCGCTCCCCCGCTACCATATCCAGCGTAAATCCTTGATTTCCCAGAGTTGGCCGATCGATGTTTCGACGCGAGGGATGTCTCGTTGATACATCGTAGTCGTGTCCACACAACCAGCGGAAGTCGCCAATTACATCTGCGTGGTGGCAACGGGACCGGTCCCAGCTCGAGCATCGGATTCCGTAGATTCATGGTGCGCGTCTTGGCCGCTACGGTGGAAAGATCGATCAGATCAAGCGCATCATCGATTTGCTGAAAGCGAAGGAAAGTACCCGGGCGGTCGCGGTGCTCGTCGATCCGTTCCGGGACTTCAATCCGGTGCCCGCAAAGGAGGAGTTCGCATCGTTCTGTTTGGTCGAGTTTCGCCGTCGCAACGAGGCTGGCGGCACGACCGTCGTGGATCCGATCGCGTTCTACCGAGCGCAGGAGTTCGCGCGTTGGTGGCCTGTCAATATCGCCGAGCTGAGACTTCTGCAACGTGAGATCGGCGAGGCTTGCGGTTTTGAGCCCGGTCGGATCACGACCATTGCCGCGGACGCCCGGACCATCGCGCGGTCGCCCACCCAAGTCGCCATGCCACTCATCGACCGTCTTCTCCGCCGATACTAAGGCTGCGGCCATAGTAGCGACGCTGCGGGACTTGGCCGATCAAAATGAAGGATACGAACACTCCAAGCGCGAGCCGGAAGACTTCAAGCGATGGTCACGGGGGCACTGCAGCGTGTGGCGGAGCTCGAAGCGGTCACCGATGAGCGCACCAAGTGAAGCAGCAGAAGCGGGCGTGGTCGATGAATAGCTTGGACGAGTTCAAGAAAGCGTACGCAAGGCTCTTCCGCCTGCCTCCGGATGCTGATTGTGTCGCCAAGCAACTCCATTTGCACAACCTGCGGTGACAACTTCATTAGAATCCCAAGGCCTAACTTTCAAAGGAAGATCAAGTCGGCCACCCGATATCGATCCCGTGCTGGGCCACCAGCTCTCGCATCTGCGTGATCTGCTCCGCTTGCGGCTGCCGGCGATGGTCGATGCGTTCCAGACGCCGCCGCGCGGGCCTGGCAGGCCCTGCTTGCTCAGCGTGGCCGCGATGTCGCGCGGCGACCTGGCGTTGAGGTAATCGGCAAAGATCTGGCGGATGACCGCTGCTTCCGTCTGGTCAATCTCCAGCTCGCCGGCTTTTCCGGGGCTGGCCGATAGCCGTAGCTGGGGCAGCCGTTGTGGAGTCCGTCGCGGACAACGCCGGCTTGACCGCGGCGCGTCTTGTGCGCTGGGTCCTTGAGGAAGAGCGAGGCGAACAGCCCCTTGACGCCGACTGCAGATCATCGGCGACGATGTTGTCCTGTGCGGTGATGACCTGGACGCCGGCAAAACTTGGTGCGCTTGTGAAACCGCGCCAACTCTTCAAGGTCGCGCGACAGGCGGTCGAGCGACTCGGCAATGATGACCTCGAACTTCCGGGCGCGCGCATCGCGCATCAGGCCTGCCAATGGTGTTAGTTGAGGCTGCGAGGCGCCCGTCCAGCCGCTCGAAATGATTACCGAACCGGATAAGCATCGACAGTGCAGGAAACGTCGGTATCAGCGCCACCGCACCTAGAGCATGTTGTCTTTTGCCGGAATCGGGATTGAACGAAGCCGCTGGCGCGGCATGTAGGGAGGCGTAGCAAGGATTGCCTCCTGTCTGAGAGGATTGCGGGTTTTCGAAGCCCAACCCTTTAGACAGGAGGTTTTCCGATGGCTGAGATCAGCCCACTTCGCCGCCGCATGATCGAGGACATGACGGTCCGCAATCTGTCACCGGCGACGCAGCAATCCTACCTCAACGCCGTAGCGAAGTTGAGCCGATATTTCGGTCGTTCTCCTGACCGCCTCGACCTGGAGGATATCCGTGCCTTCCAGGTTCATCTGGTTGCGACGGGGATGTCCTGGCCGGCGCTGAACCAGATCGTTTGCGCACTGCGGTTCTTCTACGGTGTGACCCTTGGTCATGACACCGTTCCGGAGCGCATCGCCTATGCGCGTAAACCGCGCAAACTGCCGGTCGTGCTGAGCGCCGACGAGGTCGTGCGCTTCCTGGAAGCAATCCCAAGCCTCAAGAGCCGTACCGCGCTGACCACCGTCTATGCCGCAGGCTTGCGCGTATCGGAAGTGGTCCTCTTGAAGGTTGTCGACATTGATAGCCAACGGATGTTGATCCGGGTCGAGCACGGCAAGGGCGGCAAGGACCGTTACGTTATGCTCTCGCCGCAGCTTTTGAGGATTCTGCGGACGTATTGGCGGCTCACTCGGCCAAAGCGATGGCTGTTTCCCGGCCGAGACGACGAGCGTCCGCTCGTCCCCAACGTGCTGCACGCCGCCTGCCGTTCAGCCTGCGCTGCGGCCGGCTTGAGCAAGTCGGTGACAGTGCATACGCTGCGGCACACATTCGCGACCCATCTCCTGGAGAACGGGGCCGACGTGCGCATCATCCAGGTGCTGCTCGGTCATGCCAGTCTGGCCAGCACGGCGCGCTATACCCAAGTCGCCACCAAGACCATCAGCAATACGCCAAGTCCGCTTGACCGGCTCCGCCTGGAGGTCGTGCCGCCCGGCTGAGCGGACCTGATGGCTCCGGTTCTGGAAGTGGCGGATATCTTCCGCCGCCACGGCGAAGCGTTTCGGCAAGCCCGTGCCGAGCATCTGGGCCGCGTCGAGCGGCGCGTCATGGGCGCGATCACGGCATGCCGGACGGCTGTGCTCGGCGGCCACGTCGAGCAGTGCGATGACTGCGGCGCCACACGCATTGCCTACAACTCCTGTCGCAATCGGCATTGCCCGAAGTGCCAGGGCGCGGCGCGCGCGCAATGGCTCGCCGAACGGCAAGCCGAACTCCTTCCCGTACCGTATTTCCACGTCGTCTTCACCCTGCCGGCCCCCGCCGGAGAGATCGCCTTCCAGAACAAGGCCGTCGTCTACGCCATCCTGTTCCGCTGCGCGGCCGAGACGCTCGCCACCATCGCGGCCGACCCCAAGCATCTCGGCGCTCAGCTCGGCGTGACCGCCGTCCTCCACACCTGGGGCCAGACCCTGCAACACCATCCGCATCTCCACTGCGTCGTGCCCGGCGGTGGACCCTCGCTCGACGGCACACGCTGGGTCGCTTGCCGGCCCGGCTTCTTCCTGCCAGTACGCGTCCTCTCCCGGTTGTTCCGCCGCCTGTTTCTGCAAGAGCTGCAAGCTGCCTTCGCGGCTGGCCAGTTGGGTTTCTTTGGCGATCTCGCGCATCTGGCGGATCCCGCCGCGTTCACCCAACGCCTCGCTCAACTCCGACGGACCGACTGGGTCGTCTATGCCAAGCCGCCATTCGGCGGCCCCGAACAGGTGCTGGCTTATCTCGGCCGCTATACGCATCGCGTCGCCATCGCCAACAGCCGGCTGATCTCGCTTGCCGACGGCAAGGTCAGCTTTTCCTGGAAGGACTATCGGCAGAATCGCAAAGCCAAAGTGATGACGCTTAATGCCGATGAGTTCATTCGTCGCTTTCTCCTGCACACCCTGCCGGACGGCTTCCACCGCATCCGCCACTATGGTTTCCTCGCCAATGGCGGACGCAGCGATAAAATCGCCTTCTGCCGTCAACTCCTTACTGTCCGCAACCCTCCGACTGATCAAGAAGCCGGCGACGATCCCCTCACCAAATGGAAGATCCCCGTCTGCCCGCATTGTGGCGGCACCATGCGGCGCGTCGATGTCGTCCCGCGAGCCTGCGCCCGCGACCATCCGTTTCGTTGTGATACGTCATGACCAGCGCCTGCACCATCCACCTCCTCTGTGATCACCTTCGCGGTGGCAACGTCCGAAGTCGCCGCGGCCGCGCTCGTCACCGAACACCACGCCAATCGTTCGGCAACGCATCCCAGCGCAGCAAGTCGCTCGCTGGATCGCGCCCTTGGCCCTATCAAACGGGCTGCTCACATCCGATGAATGTCTCGCCGACGCGCGGCGACCACAGGAGCGCCTTCCCAGCAGCCGCACCCGCTGCACTATTCCCATAGCGCCCACAACTCCGCAGCTTCGTTCAATCCGGCTTCTATGAGGTCGCACGCACGACAGAGCGCGCGGCTCGCGCCTGCCACGCGACCTCACAGAACCCTCAAGATTCCCAGAGGAACCAATTTCTGATTCAAACTCCATGCTGGGGAACGGAGGCCAGCATGGATGACGCGACCGTTTTCAGAAGACATTCGCAAGCGTGCTCTGGCGCGGGCTGATGCGGGCGAGACGGTTCGCTCGATTGCGGCAGCGCTGCAGATCAGCCCCTCCTGTGTGACGAAGTGGAAGAATCTGCGGCGGGAGACAGGAGGTCTATCGCCCGGCAAGATCGGCGGTCACAAGAAGCCGGTTCTGTCGGGTGCCAACGGCGACTGGCTGCGCGAGCGCATTCGCTCGGGACCGTTTACCTTGCGTAAGCTCACGCAGGAACTGGCGGCGCGCGGGATCAAGACAGACGTGCGGGCCGTGTGGACTTTTGTGCACGCCGAGGGGCTGAGCTTCAAAAAAAACCGTTCGGCCGGCCGAGCAGGATCGGCACGACGTCGCCCGTAAACGGATCCGCTGGAAGGCCCATCAGAGCAGGATTGACGCCTCGCGCCTCGTCTTTATCGACGAGACCTGGATCAAGACCAACATGACACCGCTGCGCGGCTGGGGGACAAAGGGGCAGCGTCTCGAAGCATCTGCTCCTTTCGGCCACTGGAAGACCATGACCTTCATCGCAGCGCTGCGTCACGACCGGATCGGCGCGCCCTGGGTCATCGACGGTCCCATCAACGGCGAGCTCTTCACGCTCTATGTCGAGAAGGTGCTGGCACCAACCCTGACCGTGGGCGAGGTCGTCATTCTCGACAACCTCGGCAGCCACAAGGGCAAGGCGGCCCGCAGCGCCATCCGCGCCAGGGGTGCGCATCTGTTTCTTCCTGCCGCCCTACAGCCCCGACCTCAATCCGATCGAACAGGTCTTCGCCAAGCTCAAACACCTGATGCGCACCGCGGAGACGCGCGATGTCGAGGCAACCTGGCGCAAGGTCGGCGAACTCCTCGATATCTTCTCCAAACAGGAATGCGCCAACTATCTCAAAAACTCAGGATATGTTTCCGTATAAACACAGCGTCCTCTAACAGGGATGCGAATCTCTCCCTCTCCGCCAACTAACCACAGCGTGCGAAAACCCCAGTAAAACAAGGGGCGCCGAGAGCCACCGGATTCGACGGTGGAGAACTGCGGTGGAGACCCTGACGGGGACCGCGGCAGGCTCAAGTTGCCATCATTACCCCGCTGGCGAAAGCCCGAATCCTTCGAAAGCAGTTTTTCTTGACGGGCCGAGTCCTTGAACCCGGGCGATGGCGGCGTTTTCCGACCTCGTATGCCAACGCAGCCGACGGCCAAAAGCAGGACGGTTCGCGATGGAGCGCGGGGCTATGGCCGACCGTGATTCGCCGGGCGGTCGCGCTGCGGAGGAAGTCGTTTAGCCGCCGCATTTCGAATACGGGGGGAGTCTGGCGGCGGCGGGCTCCTTCGCGGTCGAGCCGTCACGGCACCGCTCGTTCCTGTCTTCCATAATCCTTGCGTGCCCGCCGCCGGCTCGCCCTCGAACCGGCTTCCTGCCGAAGCGCCATCGCCGGCGCCCCCCGCCGTGACGGTCGCCTTCGCTGTCTGCCCGGAGATCGCGGAGCGAAGCCTGTGGCCGGAGCCGGACGGCACCTCCGTTAGGACTGTACGAGCCGCAAAACTTTTGATTAGGGTTTATCCGGTGGACAATTTCTGGTCGTAACGGGTCTATGGGGGACGCCGTGATTTCATTTCGCAATTCAGGGCTCCTACTTTGTTTATTGCCGGTCCTGTCGGATTGCGGGCTCTACGTCCCGCAGAAGGACCCGCTGGTCCAAAACGACATCGATCCGCGCAATGGCATGTCGCGCCAGGGCAAGATCGAGAGCAACATCATTGCCAACATCAGGTGCGAAATCACCAGGGGCCTCTATCGCGCGGTAAACACCGGGAATGTGCCTTGGCTGGCGGGATGGGGCACCAGCATTTCTCTCAATCTCACCTGGGAGGAGACGTCGAACGTCAATCCGGGCATCCTCTACACGACGCCGATCGGCGGCTCCGACGTGTTTTCCGCCGGCGGCGGGGTGTCCGGTTCGGCGCATTCCACGCGGAACGAGGCTATCACCTTCACGCTCGAGAACAGGGAGCTTCTGCGCGAGGCGATGCTGACCAGCCATGCCAGTCAAGGACTCGATTGCAGCGCCTTGGAGGACGGGGTCACCGTATCGAGTGACCTGAAGATCGACGAGTTCATCTACGACAAGGCGTCGATCGCGGGCGGGCACGAGGCTAGGACGCGCCCGATCCTGTACCCCCAGTTCAGCACCTTCCAGGAGACGCTCACCTTCGTCGTCTCCGTCGGTGGCGACGTCACTCCGAGCTGGAAATTCATCCGCCTGTCAGTCAATCCGGGCGGACCGTTCCTGTCCGGCTCGCGGACGAAGACCAGCCAGGTGATCGTGACGCTCGGGCCGCTGGCCAAGCCCGCCGGACCCGCGGGTGCCGCGCAACTCGCCCTTCAGGCCGCCGTCCAGCACGACGCCGCGGTCGCAGGCAACGCCACGGCCGCCGCCATTCGCAGCCAGTCCAGATAAGGGAGAGCGGGGTGTCGGAAAGCGAATTCGGCGGCGGTGGGTCGGTCGACCTCGGCAAGGGCGTGGAGATCGATGGGGAGACCTTCTATCCCTTGTCGCGCCCCTCCGAACTGAATCCTTGTGCCGGCAAGGACGACGGTACGTCCTGCGGGCCCGGATGCGTCTGCCGCGGCGGCCAGTGCTACTACACTCTGAACCGGCTGCGGGAGATGGGCATCAAGATTCCAGACCTCTGAAGGAAGCCGCGCTCGAAGCGGGATCGCGAACCGGCCGCGAGTAGGTCCGCACCGAGGCCCGCTTAGGTCGACCCGACAAGGAATCAGGTGCCCGTGGCTTTGCGCCGGGCTCTCGTCCTGTCGATCAAACGGGCGCGTTCGACGCAGAAACAGTTCGCGTGCCGCGCCTCGGGAAGGTCGGTTCCGCGCTGCGGGCCCAAGAGCAGGTTGAGCGCATATCTCGGGGCGGGCGCGACGCGTCCCTCGCTCAGGTGACGGACGAATTCCGTTGCGATCATGCAGGCGCTGACGCACGCGACGAACGGAACCGACGGGGCGAATCCCTTGTCGTGATTCTCGTCGGATATCCGCGTGTTGATCTACCACTCTGTTCTTTTGACGCTGCTCGCGTGCAGCGTAGTTTCGGTTTGCTACCCACGCTCCCTTTTGAGTGTTGACCTTGGTCTTCATTGCGTCTGCCGCAAAGTGGGCAATGCCGAAGTCTGCGACGACTAACGATTCTGAATTTTTGTCGTAGAGCAGGTTCTCTGGCTTGAGATCGCGATGCCATATGTTTTGTTTGTGCGCTGCTTCGACGCCAGCGAGCGCTGTGGCAAACAGCTTCGGTACCTTGTCCGGTTCAATTCCATCGTCGATGAGCTTGCGCAGGCTGCTGTTCAAGAGCGGCATCACGTAGAATGGCTGCCCGCCGACAGTCGACAGGCCCCAATCCAGTACCTTCACGATGTTCGGATGGTTGGAGTGCGCGCAGAACCAAAGCTCGTTGGAAAAGCGATCACGTCGAGAACTAAGAAGGTCGACTTTGGTAAGTACCTTCATCGCAAACGGCCGGTAGTCATCGCGACGAACTTTCCAAACCGTCCCGTTTCCACCCTCTCCGACCCGTGTGTCGGTTTGATAGGCGTGAAACACCGTTCTGTATTCGGAGATCCTCGTGTCGAAGAATGATCCCTGCAGAAACGTGAGATGATGCCTCTTTAACGTCCGAGACACGATCTTCTTCGTGAGATCACCTGAGTTCGTCAGCAGATGAAGCACGATCGCATGCAGGACCTTGACCTTGGTCGGCTCAGGCAAGCCGACGAACCAGGTTCGGATGGGGGCGGATATTCGCCACTTGTCCCCAGCAGGTTCAGAGATGTCGTGTCGAATAGCGGTGGGCAAAACGTACTTCTGGGCGAGAACGCCAGACTGTGGGTAGTCCTCATCGAGGAAGTAAAGTATCCCGCGCAGAAGTCGATCTGCTCGTTCTCCACCTATTTCGACTGGTAGTCCAGCGGACTTCGGCACGTTGATACGCCAATTTAAGCAGCGTCATCGAGCCGAGCCGGCTTAGGCGCGAGTAAACGGTGCGCCGTTGAAGTCTCTCTAGCTAACAGCTGGCGCGACGCTCGCTGGAAACCACTTAGCGGGATGCGCGAAGCCTAGGCAAATAGTTGGAGGAGCACAACCTAATCTTTGGGGCTCGACAAGGGTAAAGTCCTGCGAGAAGTAGCCTCGTGGTGGCAGGATCGCTATCCTGGTCTGGCACGTCCTGACCTCAATGACCGCCTCCTTTCGCCAATGGGTAACGCGCCGGCATCGCAGCGCCGGCGAACTCGCCCGGCGGGCGCTTCACCGCGAGATAAGACGATGAAAAAGGCTATCGATATTTCGCCTTCGCGTCGCCAAGTTTTGCGACTGGCAGTGATGGTTGCGGCATGTGCCGTGGCTGCGAAGGCCCCGAACGCTGAGCCTCTAAAGGGAGAGGCAAGCAGTTCCTATGTTCCCGCTGACGGCGTCTCGACCTTCGAAAGCGTTTGGCAGACCGTGCGTGATCGCTTTTACGATCCGCATCACAACGGGCTGGACTGGCTGGCGGTTCGGGAGAGATATCTTCCGGACGTTCAACGGGCAACTTCCCAGAACTCTCTGGCGCGCATCATCAATGCCATGCTGTCTGAGTTGCGCGCTTCGCACACGCGTTTCTACACGCCGGATGCGCCGGAATATATCAACTTGCAGAGATCTTTTCCGGCGTACTGCGACGCCGGGGGCTGCAACGTGCGTTTCCGGACGGCCGCATTTCGTACCCTGGCATAGGTATCATTTCAGGTTCCGAGGTGACTGATCGTACCACGATCACTAGCGTGATCGATGGAACGCCGGCTCAGCAGGCGGGGCTCCGTGCTGGAGACGAGATAATTGCGGCTGACGGGACGGCATTTGAGCCGGTCGGGTCCTTCCGTGGGAAGGTGGGCGAATCGGTGGTCTTGGAGGTGCAGCGCGGCGCGGCGGTGGTGCAAATCCCGGTCAGGCCGGTCGACCTCGAGCCCACGACAATGTTCCTTCGTGGGTTGGAGTCCAGTGCTCGCGTCATTGAGTCCAACGGACGACGCATCGGCTATGTCCATGTTTGGTGCTATGCAGGCTCCGTCTATCAACGCGCTCTTGAACGTCTGCTGTCGCAAGGTGAGCTAAAAGACCCGGACGCGCTGATCTGGGATTTGCGGGATGGCTGGGGCGGCGCGCAACCCGAATATCTCGACCTGTTCAACGCCCGAGCGCCAACAATGCAGGTCACCGACCGGAAGCGGCACTAGCGAATTCGTAAACGTGAAGTGGCGCAAACCCGTTGCGATGCTCATCAACGGCGGTACGCGCAGCGGCAAGGAGGTCCTTGCCTATGGCTTCAAGAAGTACCGGTTGGGCGAGCTCATCGGGACCCGGACAGAGGGCGCGGTCCTTGCTGCCACCGCATTCCTCATCGGAAGCGTCCTGCTACTGCTCGCCGTCGAGGATGTCCGGGTCGATGGCGAGCGCCTGGAGGGCGTGGGTGTGACGCCGACGATCGAGGTTCAGGCAGGCGGTGCCTCCGCCGGATCGGAGGACCCCCAAGTGAGCCGTGCTGTCGCGGTTCTGTCCGGGACATGATCCGGACGTCGTCATACCTACTCGCAAAGCAGGGGCAATGCGAATGGTAATTGGAAGCGCGTTTCGGTTCGCCGGCGCAGGCTTTTGCCACTTCAGATCGCCGTTGCTGCGATCTCAGCGCGTGAGGTCAGGACAATCCAGCCTCTTGATGCAGCTCCCCACCCCGCATCAAGCGGCGGGCGATGTCGGCCGTCTGCAGGAACGCGCGTTCGGTTGGTGAATGCGCCGCGAGATAGCGGGCAACCGCGATCAGGATGTGCCGGCCTGCGTCCACGTCGCCCCACGCGCCGAATTGCCGGGCTCCCGCCTCCAGCATCTGATATGCATGGAAGCCTGCATCTTCGCGCAGCACCGCACGCGCAAGCGCAGCGATCAGCGGCTGCGGCGAATGGCCGAGCGTGAGGTGCCGTGCCACCAAGCGTGCGGCGAGATCGACCTGTCGCTGCCGGTCGAAGGCGTCGAGCAAGGCGGCACCGATCGTCTTCGGATCCGCGGGCAGATCATTGAGCTGCTCGCCGCCGTCGCCCGGGATGCGCGCCGGCGGCACATTGAGATATCGAGCAAGGTAGAGCGCCATCGCTCCGTGCAAGACGCCGCGGACGGCCGTGACGTGAGTGTCGATGCTGGCGGTCCCGATCCGCGTCAGCATCTGGTGGACTGCGTTGGCGTAGGTGAAGACGTGGTGCGCCGTCTCCCAGTCGGCGTGCTCGTTGGCATTGCCGAAGCGCGCCACCCTCAGCGCGGCCGCGTACGCGAGGGATTGGCCAAGGTCGGCCGGAGCGCCACCGGCGCGGATCGCCCTCTTGAGAGCGGCAACGATCCTGGCCGGATCGTCACCGAGCAGCTCTTGCGCCAGTGCAGCGTGGCCCGACCAGTCACGCGCGCCGCGTCCGGCCGCGAACAGGTCCGCCAGTTCGCTGCCTGATTCCTCGCACAACGCAACAAGGTCAACGGGCTGGCGCCAGGCCGTCGATTCCTCGGCACCACGGGCTGCCACCATCTGACCGACGACAGTCGGCAGCAGGGCCGCCGCGTGTTGCCAGCCGACGAGGTCGAGGCACTCGAAGGCCTTGTTGACGAAGTCGAGCGAGTGGCCGGTGTCGGCGAACGCGCGGTCGGTCGCGGCAGCGAACAGGGCATCAGCGAATTCAGCCGGGGAGAAGCCGGCCGCAATCGCCGTGAGCAGGGTGCGCTCGGCCGCCTCGCGATGGCGCACATTGGTCCAGCGCCGCAGCCAGCGCTTGAGCGCGGCCGGATCCGGTCGGCTGCCGAGCGGCGCGCGCTCCCGCCGCGGCGCCTCGCCGTCACAGTCCGCTGCCACGCGGCGTGCGCCCTGGAACAGAGCGAGATAGGCTTCCTCCTCCGGCAGCACAGGCAGGAGATTGGCGAGTGCCGTGAGGATCGTAAGTCCGACGCCCCAGCCGTCGCGGTTTTGCGCCCCGAACAGCGCCACCTGCCGGACGATTTCGCCCTGCGGTACGCCGGCCGCGAGCTGACCATGCACCGCCTTGGCAATGACGAGGCTGAGGTCGTGGGCGAGGCCATTTGCAAGCCGCTGATGCCAGTGCGCAGCGGGATCGGCCTGAGTGGTCTTCACCCAGACGTCACCATCGCGCACCTCGATCGGGCAGATCGGCACGTCGTCCGCCCACAGATCGAAGGTGCAGCCGCTTTCGAGATCGAAGCGAGCGTGGTGCCAGTGACAGGTCAAGATGCCGTCCTCGACGCTGCCGCGCTCGAGCGGAAAGCCCATGTGCGGGCACCGATTGTCGAGGGCGAAGACGCGCCCGCGGTCGTAGATGACGAGGATCGGGCGATGGCCACCGCGCACAACGAGCCGCCCCTCGATCTTCAGCTCCTCAAGGCTGCCCGCCAGCGCAAATTCCTTGCCGGGCGCGTCCATGCATGCCTCCCATTGTCGCTTTGGGGTCGCCGCAGGTACTCCACAACATAGGCATCCTCTCGCGCAAAGGCGAGAGGATGCTGTGGTTTAGGGGCTGCGTGAAAGAAACCGCACTGGATATCCAGCGGTACGGAACAGATGTTCAGCTCGATCGCGTTCGGCAGTTTCGACACAACCGCGGCGATGATAAGCGGCAAATGCAGGGGCGAGCACTGCGTGGCTGGTCAAACCGCGCATCCATCGTCGCACCGCCAGCCGAGATCACCTGCCGATCCGACCAGCGCCAGGCCGTGCACCCATAATCATGTCCGCTTAGCCACCAGCAACGTTCTTTCTGCTTCAGCCATCCGGCAGCGCACGCTGGGCCTGACGAAGAAGCACAATTTCATATCGCCGCATGACGACGGAAAGCGCAGATCCAGCGCCAATAAACAATCCCAGCGACGCCAGGCTCAGCGCTTCAGAAATCTTGTAGATTTCGGTTCCGACTGCGTGGGCACCGAAGCCGAAGAGACACGCCCAGCAGATGCCCCCGGTGACGTTGAAGATGAAAAGGCGGCCCGCCGGCATGCCATTTGCGCCGGCAAGCAAAGCCGCAAACATGCGCAGCACCGCGATAAAGCGACCAAAAAACACGACTGCTCTGCCATAGCGAAGGAACAGGTATCGACCGATCAGCAATCGGTTTTCATCCAGACGAATGTATCGCCCGTAGTTGCGAAGAAGCGGCATTCCGAAGCGGCGCCCGACCGTGTATCCGATCCCGTCTCCGACGATTGCGCCTGCAGCGGCCGCGGCGACCACGACAACGATATCGATCTGATTGGTGGCGGCGGCCAAAAGAGCGGCCGCAACAAGGATAGTCTCCCCGGGAAGGGGCACACCGGCGCTTTCCAGCGCTGCGGATTCGATCTGAAACTGCCCTTGCCCTCGCTCCGGATCAGACCGGGACAAGCCCGCAGCGGCGGATCGCGCCTCAACCCGAAGACCCAGCCGTTCCTCAAGCAGGTTCAGATCGCCGTGCGCAAAGCGGTCGGCAATCCCTCTCGGATCGGCGGGTCGCAATCATCAGCCGGCCGGAACGGGAAGGGCCGCGGCCGGTTCAATGCCCGTGGTCGCGGCGCGAAGGTGAAGGCCTCGCTGCCCCGGGATAGCGGTGAATGGCAAAGCGATGCCGCCGGCCGCTTCCGCCGTGTCGTCGTCAAGGCCTGGGTCGTCAAGCTCAGTCCAGAGCGCGGGCCGCGTGTCCCGAGAATGCGTGGGCTGGCAGGCAAGGCGGTTGACGCGCACTTGCGATATCTCGCACGGGGTGACCCGCGATCGCGAGAAGGGCAGGGTCCGACGCAATGCTAGTTTATCGAACGCAGCACTCGGCCATTCAGCGTCGCTCGCCGCGTCTGACTGGGCGGACATGGCAACGCCGGCAGTCGAGTGGTCGATTTTTCTGCACTCAGACCCGTGGTAATGGAACATAACTAAGCCGAGAGGCAAAGATCATATCTAACAAGATCGCAGCGGCAGGAACGTCCCATGAGCGTTTCCGAACTCACGAAGCGCGTTCGGCGCGAGCTGACGTATTTGGACTATCCGGCTCGGGAGTGGACCGTCCCGCGATTAATAGACGGCGTGCCGGTTCTGGACGTGCTGATTGTCGGCGCTGGACAGAGCGGGCTGGGGATCGCCTTCGGTCTGAGGCTGGAGCGTATAACAAATTTCAGGATCATTGATCGTCGTCGGCGCGGGTTTGAAGGACCTTGGCGCAGTTTCGCGCGGATGAAGCATTTGCGCACGCCGAAAGAGGTGACCGGCATTGATTTCGGCGTTCCGAGTCTAACGGTGCGGGCGTGGTACGAGGAAAAATTTGGGCGGCGAGCATGGGATCGCATAGACACCCTCCCTCCGGAAGTATGGCGTTTGTATCTGGATTGGTACCGGGATGTCTTGGATCTCGCGGTTGAAAACGAGGTCGAACTAATTCTGATTGAGCCGGCGGATGACATTTTCCTAGCCCATCTGCGTCGCTCCGATGGGATTGAGCGGGTGCATGCAAGAAAGATCGTTCTTGCAACGGGCTTTGAGGGGAGCGGCAGGTGGCGAGCTCCTAAGTCTCTGGTCGCTCATTTGTCCGCAGCGCTCTATGCACATTCGGCCGATGATATCGATTTTCGCAGGCTTGCGGGAAAACGCATTGGTATCCTTGGTGCCGGTGCATCGGCCTTTGACAACGCAGCTCTCGCACTTGAGGCGGGCGCCGCGCGAGTAGACCTTTGCTTCCGCCGTTCGGAGATGCCGCGAGTTAACCCACTCACCTGGATGAATTTTGCCGGTATGTTGGGCCACTTCGGGGAGCTGACGGACCTGGACCGCTGGCGATTCATGCGCCACATTCTCGAGGAGCTTCCGGTTCCGCCGACACAGGACGCCTATTGGCGATGCCGCAGGTTTGAGAATTTTAGCTGGCACCCCAACTGCGGATGGAGCGTCATTGACGAAGCATGCGGCATTGCGAGGGTCCGAAGCAGCAATCGCACTTTCGAATTCGATTTCATGATATTTGCGAGCGGAGTCGAGACGGACCTCTCGGCGCGTCCGGAGCTCGCCCTATTCTTTGAACAAATAGCCCTTTGGCACGATCGCTTTACGCCTCCATCCGGCGAAGAAAGCGAGTCACTCGCGCGCTATCCCTATTTGGGTCAAGCCTTCGAATTCACGGAGCGGCACCGCGGTGCCGCTCCGTTCCTGCGAGGACTACACAATTTCACGTTCGGAGCGATGCTGAGCCATGGTATTTCGGGAGCGGCCATCACGGGAATAAAATATGGAGTGCGGCGGCTCGTAAACGGGATCGCGCGTGATCTGTTTTGCGAGGAATCGGCCGCTTATTACCAAAATCTGCTATCATACCAAACGCCTGAACTGCGCAGCCTGGATACTGCATTTGTTTGGTTGAGCCAGCTTGGCAGTGACGCTGCCAACTTCGACAGCTTTGCCAATCAGCTGGATCAACATGAGTTTGCCACGCTCCGTGCCTTGTTGCAGCGACCAAGGCCGCAGCATGAATCTCTGACTGTAAAGTCCGCCCGCCCCGCCCGCGCGAAGCGCACCTCACGACCGAAGTGTCTCAAAAAGAAAAAGCGGAAGTGAAACAGCGACGGCGTGCTAGTGAGATGTCTACCGTTTCTTCTAGTGCTCCCGCAGGCACCGCGCGCAGGAAGGCCTATCGAGTATTTCTGGAAGAAATGCCGTTTGACTATAGGTCGATGATGGAGAATATTGCATTTCACTGCCTTGCACATAGTGATCACGGCCTGACGACCACCATCATCGGGAGGTAAGCAATGGCCTTCATCGCGTTTACGAAGGTGATCGATTTTACCACATTGACTGCGGAGCAGCGAAAACAACTCAAGAGCATTCTTGGAAACCGCGAGAAGCAGCTCAAGAAGGCAATCAAGGATGTCGAGAGCGCCCTTGCCAAGCTTGAACGAACAGGCACCAAGGCTCGAAAGCGGGCGAAGGGCAGGCGGTGATCGGACGCTGGTCAATTTACGCTAGGCATGATGTTGAGAGGAGTTGGCTAGCAGTTGCCGTGATCTGGCTCCTCTTTCATTCCTGAAACTGCGCTTAGTTCGTCGACGAGATTCCTGGCGTCTCTTAGATCGGGTGTATCCCGACCTTCTGTGAACCAAGTGTATATTGGCTTTGCGAGGGACCTGGCTTCGAAATATCTGCCTTCGTTACTCCAATGCCGCGCGAGACAGATCGAGGCACGCAACTCCCACCAGCGGGCTTGTTGTTGCCGTGCGATCGCCACGGCTCGCAGCAGTTCTGCCTCTGCCTCGTCACGTCTGCCGAGTTTTAGGTTGATGCTGCCCCGAAGACGATACAACTCGGCCTCAAAGAACCTCTCGCCTGTTGCTTCGGCCAGCTGAACGCCTTCATCCAGCAAGCGCAGTCCAACTTCAGGCTCTCCGAGCTGGGCATGGGCGAAGGCGAGATGGCCCAAATAGAGAGTGCGGCGGCACCGTTCCGAGTTTCGGTAAGTTGCCGCCAAGGCACTGCGCATCAGTTCGATCCCGACTTGAAGATCTCCTCCTTGGGCTAGTAGTGCTCCACGGAAAAAACGTGCTCTTCGTTCAATTGCCGCAAATTCATGCTCGATGCTAAGCGATATCGCCTCGTCGGCGTGAGCCAAGGCGCGCTTTGCGTCGCCCCCTATCGTGCCTAAAACGACTATGTTCCCCAGAGCCAAGGCCGTCGTAAAGCTTTGTTCTCTCGTTCGAGCAAGAGTTTCAGTCCGCTCGACGATTGTTGTAGACTGTTTAGGATAGCCAAGGACTAATAGCGTCGTCGAGAGCCACGCCAGGCTGTTCACCGCATCATCGACTCCGAAGCGGCGATAGGTCGAGATCGTGGCTGGATTGGTTGAGCATAATGCGAGGGCGCGATCGAGGTGTTCGCGTGCTTCGGCGAAGGCACCCGTGAGATGCAATGACTGTCCAATGAAGCGTGTGGCTAGGACGGCCACACCGGGATGATCATGCTCTGCGGCCAACGCGAGGCCGTGCCGGGCATCCTCCAGCGCTGAGCTATACTCCGCGCGCATAGTGTGGGCTAGATAGTTGCCCCACAGGATCGTCATCCGTTCTTCTAGGCTGGCACTTTCGCCAAGCAGCGCGCGAGCACGTGAGAAGACCCGCGACGTTTCAGCCGCGGCATCGCCCTCAGTTGCGGCGACTGCAGGACCAAGAGCCAGATAGAAATCCAGTTCCTTGCGATCGCGTTGCGGCGAGCTGAGCAGTTGCTGGGTCAGCTCCATTCCTCGCGTGAGATGTTTTACAGCCTCGGCATTGGAGGAGCGACCGAGCGCGCGCTTTCCGGCCTTGAGCCAATAGTCCGTAGCCTGCTCAAGCATGCCGGCTTCGGTGAAATGGTGCGCAAGGATTTCAGGGTCGTTCACGGCGGCGTCCTGGAATCCTTCCTCTAGGACGCGGGCTATTTGCGCATGGAGTTGCCGCCGCCGTCTCTTCAACAGGCTCTGATAAGCCGCATCCCGCACCAATGCGTGCTTGAAGCTATAAATGGCATCCGGCAGGTCACCTTGGCGGAAAATAAGCCCGGCCTCCTCGAGCTCGGTGAGGGAATGCTGCAACCGTGTTTCGTCTCGAGCGACCACAGCCCGCATCAAGGAATAAGAAAATTCGCGACCGATGGTGGCGCCAATCTGGGCGATTTCCTTCACTGAGTGCAGGCGATCGAGCCGCGCCATCAGGGAGTCGTGAAGGGTTTCCGGGATGGCAAAGGGCGGTAACGGTCCCTCGAGCTGATAGCGATCCTGATGTTCAACCAGAATGCCTGCTTCGAGGACTGCCTTGGTGAGTTCCTCTACGAAGAGCGGGTTTCCGTCAGTCTTTGTTACGATCTGCTTCATCACGTCGATCGGAAGCGCGCGGCCATTGGCCACCTGCATGGCAACACCTTTGACATCATCCGGGTTGAGCCGTCCGAGCACCAGGCTTCCGACATTTGCGAGACCGGTCCAGGGAGGCTCGAACTCTGGTCGAAAAGTAACCAGCGCAAGGATAGGCAGCTGTCGGGCTCGCTCTACGATGAGGTCGAGCAATTCGAGGGTGGTGTCGTCGGCCCACTGAACGTCTTCGATAAGCAGCAAGATGGGCTGTTTGCGGGAACGGCTCTCGAATTGATCGAGCAGTGCGGCAAGCGTGCGGCGACGCTGCTGGGCGGGGCTTAGCTCCAGTTTTGGATAACGGCCCGCGAATGGGATCGATAGCAGTTCAGCAAAAAGTGGTACCACCGTCTGAACTTGCTGCGCTCTCAATGAGAGGAGCGCCTCCAGCTTGTCAAGCCGCGTCTCGACGGGATCGTCCGCCTTAAATCCGGCGTTCCTTTCCAACTGCTCGACCACGGGATGAAGTGCGCTGTTGGCGTGGTAAGGCGAGCATTGATAACGGAATTGCACGTGTGGTTGGTACTTAGCCGCACGTTCAGCCAGAGCTGCCGCTAAGCGCGATTTCCCGATGCCCGGCTCGCCGGAGATGAGAACGATCTGGCCTTCGCCCGTGCGAGCCAAACGTTGACGTTCCAACAGGAACTCCAACTCGGAATCGCGGCCGATGAGATGGGCGAGTTCTGTCGGACGCACCGCCTCAAAGCGGCTTTCGGAAGCCGAAAGGCCCTGAACGGCCCACGCGCTCACGGGCTCGCTAATGCCTTTGAGGTGGTGGGCGCCAAGGTCGCGAAGACTAAAGATATCGCCAAGAAGACGGCGGGTGGAGTCGGCGACAACCACCGTATTCGGCTCGACCAAGGCTTGCACGCGAGCCGCGATATTAGGAGCGCCCCCAACCACGGAGTGCTCCCGAAGTTTACCCTCGCCGCCCAGGTCGCCGACTACCACCATGCCGGTAGCGATGCCGATACGCACGGCGAGTGGCTCTCCTGCGCGGGTTTCAAGCCGTGCGACAGCAGCAATGATATCCAGCGCAGCTCTCACAGTTCGTTCGGGATCGTCCTCGTGCGCAATGGGATAGCCGAAATACGCTAAGATGCCGTCTCCGCGAAAGTCGGCGAGAAAGCCGTCATAGGAGCGCGTGATACGAGCACAAGCAGCGTGATAGGCGTCGATGACGGCACCCATATCTTCCGGGTCAAGGCGTGCCGCCAGGGCGGTCGAATCGACCAAGTCACATATCATTACCGTGAGGTGGCGCCGTTCCGCGTACTGCGCAATTGCAGCATTCACGACACCGGAGGGAGGGCCGGAGGGAAGCACACTGATTGCGTTCATGAGGCGCTTCCGGTCGCCGAGTGGGATGCCAATCTTTTCGAAGTCGACTTCGGTCAATTGCGGCAACACATCGCAATCTATGGCGTTAGCGATGAACAGGGACTCATGTTGTCCCAGTCCCAGCCTTCTCAGCCAAGTCCCGATTTCCATGGCAGGACCCTGGTGTGTGCGAAAAGCTTCGGCATCTCAAAGCCAAACCTTGGTTCGGGCTTCTTCGACTTGCTCGAAGATCCATTCAGCGGGCAGTTCGACCTTACCCATCCACAATAGCATGCTGTCGGATCTGGGTATGTGAACAGCCTCGCAATTCGTCGTATCGAAATACCCGCGCAATTGCGGTAAGTGTCGTTCCGTCCGACGGCTGGCGTGAGCCGGCTGCTGCCTGGCCGGTTGGCCTCAAGAGCCAGCACGGACTGACGTCAGCATTGCGTCGGCGTGCCGGGCGGCCGCCAAAGCAAAGGTAGAGAGGACGTGGGTGACGGAGTATCACGTTTCGATGGTCATCGCACTCAGTGCTTGTAAATGCTGCTTAGCTAATGTGACGCTTGGCGCAAAACGGCATCGGGTCAATGCGACCTGACGGGGAGAGCAGTTCTTGGCGCATGCCGGATTTCTTCCATAACAACGCATCCGCGAATGCAGCCGCATTGACCAAGATTGCACCTCGAAAGAGCGTCCGTTAGACCGCACTTGCCTCCAACTCGGTGATCCGCTGGAGTTCGAGCCGCGATTCCTGCAAGTGCTCGGCACGCGCCAGTAAAGCCGAGCCCGCGCCTTCAATGCGAGTTGCTGATCTCGCAAGGGGGATAGGTCCAGAAATCAAGCTCGCCCGGCCCGCGATACGCCCCTCGCGCCCCAAAAAGGTCGACGCGGGGATCGCCAATGCAATAGCCAAATTTGAGAAAGACAAGATTCAACCGGTCTCAATCCCGAAAGGGCTTACTCCCAAATGGGTATTGTAATTGCGCTCCAATGCCAGAGATTGCATTAGTTCCGATTCAGGGCCGCGAGATTCTTTTCACGTGTAAATCGAAGCCTTCATCTCGGGCTATTCAGTAGTGAATAGCGGGAACTGCGAAGCGCTGGTGCAAGCCACGCTCGCGGAGCAGTTTTCGCTGTGTAGAATTTCTCTCGAGCATTTCTCAGAGCAACGAAGTCAGCACCGTCGCAGCTCCTAAAGTTATTTGACAGCACTGATATATTCGTGGGGGATCTCAATGGCGACGCCGTCATCGTCGTCTATGTCGATCAACAAGCTCTATGGCGACAACATCCTCAGTGCAGCGGAGTATAGCTCGCCGCTGACCATTTCCGGTACAGCGACCGTTTCGAACACCTCCGATGCGTACGCAGTCGAGGTCATTGTCAAAAATCAGAGCGGCGCGATCGTCGACACGCTCCGGGTTTACAATCATGGATGGTTTGCGGGATCGTTTCTGCTGCCCATTCCTTGTCAAGCCAACCCCAGCAGCCGCGTGCGCCGCCGTCGTTGGCTCTGTGGGACATCGCATCACCGGGCGCTATCCTGGCGCGGTCAATCGGCATCTTGGCATCGGCTGCTGGGAGCTCGTCCGCGGCTCCATTGACGACGCTTCGCACGTCAAGTTCGTGCAGGTCATGCCCAATCAGCGCCAGGAAAGTGCTGTGGCTTTCCGCCACTTACTTTGCCAAGGCTCAGAGCCCGTCTTGAGCATGTGATGAGACAATGGCCCGTGCCACCGCTCAAGAGTTGCAAACGCCAAGCCTGCGCGAAATCTTCACTAGGCATACAATTCCAAACCAACGGCAAAGCCGAGCTCTTTATCCAAAGCGCACTTCGCGAATGGGCTTATGCCAAGCCAATCAAAACTCCCATCCAATGAATACGAGCCGAGTTAGATGTTTCATGAAAAATTCTCCGGCAATTTGCAAGAGCCCAATGCAAACGCGTTCATCCGCAGGATCATCCCCTAGGCTGTTTCCAGCTACCAGCCGTCCTCGCTATTGGCGCAGGAACCTGAGGACCTGATCGAAGAACTCAAACCGCTTCTTCTCGAACAGGACAAAGTGAGTGGCATCTGTGATGAGCACGTTCTTCTTGGTCGGCGCGTGGATGAGATCGCGCATCAGCCCTTCACGATCCTCTTGATAGGACCAGGTGTCGAAATTGCCGCCGATGATCAATGTGGGCGCATAGATGTTGGCGGCATTCCAAAGTGGCCTGTCGGTCGCCTGATAGAACGAGTCTTCCAATACACCGTTCGGCGCTCGAAGACTTGGAGGTGATCGCGAGTTGCTGGTTGGATCGGTGGCAAGACAGGCGTTCCAGAACTCGGCAGGTAGAGCCGGATCGCGATATTCATCCTTGTTCTCGACAGGGATTTCGCCGTTCCAACGGCCGGTATTCGCGGCCTCGGAAGCAAGGCGATAAGCTCCAAGCGAGAAGTTGAATTCGCGAGGTTTGCGCTTGTTCTGCAGCGAGCTGCCGGGTCCCAGGTTCGTGTGATCGTTGAAATTGTAGAGCGGCGCGTAGAGCACGAGCTTCCGCACGTTCTCCGAGTGCAAAGACGCGTAGTAGCCCGCTATCATCGCGCCCCATGACCAGCCGATCAGGGTCACCCTCCTGATGCCGCGTTTGGTCTTTATAGCGTCGACCATGGCTTCCACGTCTCGCAAGGCGAGATAGGAGCGCGTCAGAGGTTGATTTTTTGCGGGCGGATCGTCCATCGCAGCCTCGCGAGTCGAGCCGCCATAGTTGCGATAATCTCCCATATAGACGACGTATCCCTGGTTCACCAACCAATCGGCCCAGGAGTAGTCCTGATAGGAAAGATCGAAATCGCAGATCGAAGGGCTGGTCGCCCCGTGCAGAAAAAGGATGACGTTGTCGTCCGTAAAAGTTGCGTTGCCTTCCGCCATCTTCTCGCGGAGGAAGAGTTTGATGTCGGGATCCAGCGCATCGATCTGCGTGTCGGCTTTTGCGATCTTTGCTTGCTGGGCGTCGGCCGTGGTAGCCACCGAACTGCAGGCGACGAGGATAGCGGCAGCTAGGCGAAAGGCCGCATGCGGTGAAGTCTGGCGCATGTTCCCCCTCCGACTTCGTTGTCCAAGATTACGCGGCTGGGTAGTCGTATCAACAGTCTCGACGGCAAAAAAATCCCGAAGTCCAGGGGAATAAATCGGAAACAGCCAATTGAGTGCGAAAGCAATTCGGACGCGGAACTTAGCTTAAAAGCCATGTATGGCTGCTGCATTTCCTGCCATTCTGCTATGCTGGTCAAGGAGGAGCCTGGCTGGGGCCGCGGATGCAAGGTCGGTTGGCATCATGCATCGATGCTCCCGGCTTGCACAGAAAGCAGCTCTGCGACCGAACGTGCACCGCTCGATTCCGGTCGAGAGGGATTAGTGCCGTCTGCAAACTAGACTGGTTGATGTATCTTGTGCGCCCTGACGTCCAGTCCACTAGCCGATTCATCCTTGCTTGAGCCAGATTCGGGTCGCTTCTCGTTTCGCCGACACTGGCGGGCCTGATCAGTCCTTGCGGACGAGTGTCCCCACATGTTCACCCAGCAGCGCTCGCTCTAGCAGCGCGGGCTTGAGCCCGTTGATGATCTGGAATTTCTTGACTTGGCGAGCGTTGGCGAGCAGATCGATCAGGACACGATCGAAGGGAAGCGTCGGCAGGTTGAGCGTTCTGAGTTCGGAGACCGTGATCTCGCTGATAAACTTGGCATCTGGGTTGAGCTTTGGATCGGCGTCGTAGAGGCCGTCCACGTCCTTGATCAGGGTATGTGTGGCGCAGCCGTAGCATTCTGCTAACAGGAAAGTACCGGCATCGGTCCGATGCGGCGGGATGCGCCCTAAGCGGGGTGTTTGCTCCCAAATTGAGAACGGGGGGTCTCCATTGCAGATCACGCCCGGAGCCGATCTGATGAAGAAGGGCAGCATGTGCCCGAGAATTTCGGGTGGAATGGCGACGACGCCGTATGGTGCCAGCAATGTACCAAGGAGATGCGCATTTCCGAGCGCGTCGATGATCCGGAGTTGGGCCAGCACGCCGGTCGGCAGGCCGAGATCCATGCCGATCGAAGTCACATGGCGGCTGCGCACGCCGCCACCGGTGCCGATCACGAGTTTGAAGTTTTCGAGTATTCTGGCAAGAGATTCGACTAACGGGTAAACGGTTTTCTTCCCTTGGTCGATGATGGAGCGTCCGCCAATCTTGATGACGTGGCAGAATGGCAGCATTGGCACGACTGGGGTTTCAGTGGATGACATGACCTGCTTATCGAGCAGGCTCTCGCGCATCAGCATCGATTCGACGTGACGACGCTTGTCGATCGGGATTTCCCGATTCTCAGGGACTTTGGTCATGGTGCAAACCTCCCTTCAAGCCGTAATCACGGTTCCGACTTGCTCGCCGTTGAGTGCGCGCGTGAGGTTGCCCCGCTTCAAGCCGTTAATCACCTGAACCGAGCGGCGGTTTTTGGCATTCTTCATGAGCTGGAATACGGTCCGCTCCAACACCACGTCGACAAGATCAAGCGCAATGAGTTCGTCGACCGTAATCCTTGGAATGAACTTGGCCTTCGAGTCCTTCTTCGGGTCTGCCGTGTAAAGGCCCTCTTCATCCTTGACGTAGATCATTGAGCAGGCGCCCAAGGTCTCGCTTATGAGGTAACATCCGGCGTCGGTCCGGTGCGGTGGAATGCGGCCGATCTCGGGGTTGGGCTGCCAATAGGCGTACGGGGGCATACCGACGCAAACGCAAGCTCGGCGCTCGGCGAGGTAAAGTGGCATCTGGGCGAACTGAGCTGGCTCGATGGATGGAATTCCATGCTTGGCGAGCAAATAGTGGATCATCTTTGCGTTCTGGATGCTCACGAAGAACCCGAGCACGCTCAGCACTCCGGTCGGCATGCCCAAGTCGAGCCCAACGCTGTAGGCATGGCGGGCCCGGGTGCCGGCTCCAGTGCCGATGATCATCTTGTGCTTGGAAAGGTTTTCGACGATCTCGTCTACAAGCGGAAATACGGCCTCACGACCGCGATCGATGAAGCTTTGTCCGCCAATCTTGACGACGTTCGCATCCGGCAGGATCTGGATCACCGGCTGTCGATCGAGCCGCGCCATCTCCGCTTCGTCGGTGTCGCTGCCAACCACGAGCGCAGAGGTTAGTCGATCCAAGGTTTGGTTTTCCATCTTGCGTCTCCTGTCGAGAGGGCGCGGTTTCGTGATTACCGTCCGGGTGCTGTAACGCTGGATCCGGCGAGTGGCGGCACCTGCCTCGGTGTGTCCCAGAGTTTGATGGTGCCGTCCATGGCGGCGGTCGCCACAATCTTTCCGTCATGCGAGAACGTGACGAAGTGGATGCGCCTGAGATGTCCTTTGAGCGCGGCCGTTTGCCGGCGGGTTGCGACATCCCAGAGGCGCACTGTGTTATCGAGGCCAGCCGATGCGAGCATTTTGCCGTCGGGCGAGAACGCGCAAAAACGGGCCCAGGCGGTGTGGCCTTTGAACGGCGCCAACTCCTTGCGCGTCTCAACTTCGAAGAGCTGTACATCATTACTTGCACCGGCTGATGCCAGCAGCTTGCCATCCGGGGAGAATGTCACTGAGTGGACCGGCCCAGTATGCACATCGATAGTGGCCACCTCCTTTGCCGAGGAGACATCCCAAAGCTTTATGGTACCGTCGATGCTGCCTGACGCGATCAGCCGGCTGTCGGGGGAGAATGCCAACGCCTTCACGCCGCCGGTGTGGCCCGTGAGGGTGGCGATCTCTCGATGGCTGCCGATATCCCAGAGCTTGATGGTTTCGTCGTAGCCCGCAGAAATCGCCGTCTTTCCGTCGGGCGCGTAAGCCACGGCGCGGATGATGTTCGTGTGGCCCGCGAGTGTGGCGATCTCCTTCCCAGATGGCAGCTCCCAGAGCTTGGCGGTGCGGTCGTAAGAACCTGTCATGAGGATTTTGCTGTCGGGCGAGATCGCGAGCGTAACAACTGCGCCGCTGTGGCCGGCAAGAGTCCGAAGCTCGTTGCCCGTCGCAACATCCCACAATTTAATCGTCTTATCGTGGCTTGCTGAAGCGAGCATCCGATCGTCGGGCGTAAAAGCCACAGCGGTCACGAAAGATTTGTGCCCTTTCAGCGATGCCCGTTCCTCACCCTTCGGCCCGATCTCCTCAGGTGCGGGCTCGATGCCGGACTTCAACAATTGATCAACATCCCAAATCTTGGCGAGATGATCCATCGTCGCCGTCGCGAGGGTTTTGCCATCCGGCGAGAAGGCCACTCCACGGACGCGGTCACCGACCCCGCTCCATCGCACAACGAGATCTTCGCCAGTTGCGGCGTCCCAGATCCGCAGCGAATTGTCTACGCTTCCGGCGGCCACAAGCTTGCCGTCCGGTGAAAACGCGACGCACAGAACCTCGCTTGTCGAGCCCTCAAGTATCGCCTTCTCCTTGCGCCGGGCGACATCCCAAAGCCGCACGGTCGTATCCATGCTGCCAGTGACAAGCGTGGTGTCATCGGGCGAGAATGCAATGCCGCGGACACCATGCTCGTGGCCTTCGAGCGTTGTGAGCTCCTGGCCGGTGGCGACATCCCACAGCTTGGCGGTGTAGTCGTTGCTGCCAGAGGAAAGAATCCTGCTGTCATGGCTGAATGCCAATGAGCGCACAGCGCCATTGTGTCGAAGCGTAGCGCGCTCCTTTCCAGTGGCCACGTCCCACAATTTGATCGTGTTATCGTGGCTCCCGGAGGCAATGGTTTTCCCATCAGGTGCGAAAGCAAGGGACCGGATCATGTTCGTGTGGCCCCTGAACGTGGCCAACTCGCGCCCCGAAGCCCAGTCCCAAAGCTTCACAGTGCTGTCATAGCTTCCTGTCGCCAGAGTTTTGCCGTCGGGCGAGAAACGGACTGCCTCGACCGTTGCCTCATGACCTCTGAGCGTTACGATCTCGGCGCCCGTCGTTGCATCCCAAATCCTCGCCGTCTTATCGTAGCTGCCCGTGGCGACATACCGCCCATCGGGCGAATAGTCGATCGACGCGAGAGCCAAGGTGTGGCCTTTCAGTGTGGCGCGGACCTGTGCAACGGCTGGTACGGCTGCAAGGGTCGTCGTGGCGAAAATCAGCACGAGCGCCACTGCTCTCTGAAAGCGCGGGATCGGCATTTGGGTCTTCCTCCCATATTGCTCGTTCAACCGGCAATTCCGCTGAACGCAACAACCACCGCGAAGCCGTAGTGGTTCCGGCCTCACATCGGAATGGCTGTCGTGTCGGCGCCATTGGCTTGAGGGAAGGCGGCCCCAAGCGTCTGCCTATCGAACCCCACGGTCTTGATCACCGCGTAAACCGGCGTGCCTGGCGTCAAACCAAGCGTCTCGACCGACCGCTGCGTCAGACGCGCTAGGATCGCCTGCCCGCCGCAATCGAGACGCAGATCCAGGATAGGCCCACGCTGCGGAGCGAGCTCCGCAACGACTCCGCGCAATACATTCAGCGCGCTAAGTCCTTCAGGGCGGCGCGTGCTGATCATTACGTCGCGAGCGCGGATATGCACCCGGACCTTGCTGCCAGGAATGCGCTCGTTGAGACGCGGAACCCAGAGCCTGCCTCCGCAGAGGCCCAATACGGTCAGCCCAAATTGCTCGTCGTGCTCGAGGATCTCGGCTTCGAGAACAGCCCCTGCCTCCACAAGATTGGTGAACGGGACCAGATCCAGGCGCGCCATGATATCGGAGGTCGGTCCCGTCGCTACGACGACACCATCTGTCATCACGACCATAGTGCTCGCCAGACGTGCAACTTCCGGCACCGAATGGCTGACATAGATAATGGGCACTTCGGTCTCGTCGCGCAGGCGCTCCAGATAAGGCAGGATCTCAGCCTTCCGCGCTTCGTCGAGTGAAGCGAGCGGCTCATCCATCAGCAGCAGCCGTGGCGTAGCCAGCAAGGCCCGTCCTATCGCGACTCGTTGTTTCTCGCCGCCGGAAAGCGAGCCCGGACGACGATCAAGTAAATGGTCGATCCCGAGCAGGTCGACGATCGGTGCAAGCTGGCCAATGCGTTTGCTCGCCGGCGTGAACCACCAGCCGTATAGGAGGTTCTGGCGCACGGTAAGATGTGGGAACAGCCGCCCCTCCTGGAAAACATACCCGACCCGGCGGCGATGCTTTGGCACAAACACCTTATGCTTTGTGTCGACGATAACGTCGCCGTTCAACGAGATATAGGCGCGGTCAGGGCGAATAAGGCCGCCAATAATGTTGACCAGCGACGTCTTGCCGGAGCCGGACTGGCCAAAGAGCGCGGTGATCCGCCCGTCACTGATAAAGTGGGCGTTGAGCTCGAACGAGCCGAGACGGTGCTGTACGTCGACTTGGATCATCGCTTCACTCCGATACGCCGTCCGACGAAGTAGCCGATTGCGTCCGAGATGAGCAAAGCGGACATCGATACCACAATCGCAATCACCGTGAGGCGGAACGCGGCAATGTCGCCACCCGGTACCTGTGTGAACGTGTAGATAGCCGAAGGAAGCGTCTGGGTTTCGCCCGGAATATTTGAAACGAAGGTGATGGTCGCGCCGAACTCTCCCATGGCGCGCGCGAACGAAAGAATTGTGCCAGCGATGATGCCCGGCAAAATGAGCGGCAAGGTCACCGTCACGAAGACCCAGCCGGAATTGGCGCCGAGCGTTCCGGCCGCGTCCTCGAGCCCGCGATCGATTGCGTCTATGGACAACTGCAGCGCTCGGACCAAGAGTGGGAATCCCATCACGGCGCAAGCGAGCGCTGCGCCGGTCCACCGGAAGGCAAACACTATTCCAAGGTTGTCGGCGAGGAAGGCGCCGAGCGGTCCTCGCCGGCCAAACAAGAGAAGGAGGATATAGCCTGTAACCACGGGCGGAAGAACCAGGGGCAGAAACACAATTCCGTTCAAGATCGGCTTGCCCCAGAATTGTCCCCGAGACAGCAGCATGGCTACGACAACCCCCGGCGGCAGGCTCGTCACGGTCGCCCACAAAGAAACCCGTATGCTTAGTTCGACGGCGACTTGTTCTTCGGGCGTTAGCGTGAGCATGGCTGGCCTCACTTCAGTGTCGTGAATCCTTCCTTCTCAAACTTAGTGCGCGCCTCCGGCGTCTTGAGCATATCGACGAAGGCACCCGCGGCCGGCTTCGTCGAACTGGCTGTGACCGCGATCGGATAAACGATGCGAGGGTGCGTGTTCTCCGGGAAGGTCCCCACGCGCGATACGTTTGGGTCCGACGCTGCATCGGATTCGTAGACGATGCCGAGCGGGGCTTCGCCTCGAGAGACCATGATCAGCGCGGCGCGGACGTTTTCGGCTTGGGCGATGCGGCCCTTGAGCGACTGCCAGACGCCGAGCGCCTCTAGAGCCGCCCGGCCGTACTTTCCGGCCGGGACCGCGTCCGTGTCGGCCATCGCGAGGCGTCCCTGTCCAAGAAGCGACACTAAGGGAAATCCGGGCGCGATATTCACATGGAGGTCGGTGCCTTTTGACGAAATAAGCACAAGGCGGTTGCCGACGAGATCCGAACGCGTTTCCGGCTTGATCAGCTTGCGTTCGGCGAGATAGTTCATCCAATCCTCATCGGCAGAGATGAAGAGGTCGGCTGGCGCTCCCAGCTCGATTTGCTTGGCGAGCGCTGAGCTCGCGGCGTACGAGATTGCGGCATGTTTGCCCGTGCGTTCGTGCCATTGGGTGTTGATCTCGTCGAGGGCAGTTTTCAGGCTGGCCGCGGCAAAGACGAGCACGTCCGCATGCTGGGCCTGAGCCGGTCGCGCATTGCCAGTGTAAACTAGGGCAAGTAGAGCCGCGCAAAGCAAAAGGCACGTGGCGCTTCGGATCTTCGCCCCCGAACGTAGGCACGGCTGAGAGGCGGGTTTCCGGCGCACGCGTTCAGGCATTCTGACATGGGTGTTAGGCACGGACCCTCCAGCCGGAATGCTCTCGCCTTGTGACAGCGTCCCTGAGTAACTTTCACCAAAGCCAAACGTTGCAAACGCAAGCGGCTCCCGAACCCATTCGGGGAAGACATAAATGGTCAAGGCTTCGAAGGGCCCAGGTGCAATCGCCCACCCTGAGCTACCGGCGGGCACCGCATATCGAGTGATCGGCGCGGACGGCGTCGAGCGAACCATGTCAGATTTGTCAGACTGGATCGTGGCCATCCGATCCGGCGCGGTCGAACCCCGGTCGTTGTTCCTGGACCATGAAACGCAGCGCTGGCGCCCAGTATCGGAGCTGAACATTTTTGACGAAGCCAAGCAAGCCGAAGAAGTGAGGGAAGCTCGCTACCGAAGCAACCGCTCGAAAGCGGAGAGCGGCCGGTCAGCCATTCAGGGATTAGGCTCGGGACCAGAAAATTTAGCGAAGCGATCGCGGAGCTCTACGCTGGTCTGGGCAATCGCGGCCGCGATGGCGCTCATTGCTTTCATGGCCTGGACCGCAGGATCCGCTCTGATTGCCGCAGTTCAAACCCTTATTCGCAAAACGCCGGACCCGGTCCGAATTGGTGGAGCGGCCGTGCTCTTCGTCATTCTAGCCGAGGAGTTCTATTGGTTCTCGCTAATGATATTTGGGGTACGAACGGGCTTCGTTCGGCGCTTTGCGCTGCAAGCTCTGTCGCTGCTAACCGCTTGCGTCCTGCTCTATGCGGCGTTCACGTTCTTTTCGACTGAAACTTTTGAGCCCAGTCTTCGGTTCTTCGCGACATACGCTGCTTTTGCTGGCGCTGCGTACGCGATGTCTCTCTTACTCTGGTCGATCCTTCTGCTGCGGAGGTCGGACGCGACACCTGCTAAAAAGGTGCTTGCCAGCTTGATCGCGTCAATAATGCTAGTCGGCACCTTCTACATGGCGGTCACCCCGTCTGTGCGACCCGAAACACAGACTGACAGGACCTTTCAGCCGCAGGACCGCAGATGAGTTCCTGCGATGTCCCTACGCTAATAGCCCCAACGCCAACCGGGGTGCCGCCAACGCCAGCCCGGATAACGGTGCCCACCCGGATAAGCGTACCGCTGAGCGTAAGCGTACCGCCAACGCCAGCCAGGGTGGTGCCGCCAGCCGGGATAGTACTGCGCTTGGGTGAGGGACGCCTCCGGCTGCGCCAGCCGAGCCGGGCCGGGAGCGGCGTCGGCACCGCCGACGCCAAGCCAGAGGAATAAGAAGCCTGAGGCGAGGATGGATAGGCAACGCATACGTAACCTCCTCGATGGAAAGGGAACCTTTCAAAACCACCAAGGATAACGCTTGAGAGGCTCTTCAAGCTCCTAGCGCAATTTTTGCCAATTTCCCCAGGCGGGCCTACAGTATGCGCAGGTGGATGATCCCCCATGTTGAATGCGATCCGCGCCGGGGGCGTTCTTTTGATCGCGGCCGCCGCGGCCGCGTGGTACGCATATGACCAGGCCGGGGCTACCCGTACTCGCGACGATGCGGATGTAGCAAGTGCCTATCGTGGCGGGGGTGGAGGCGGCGGCGGAGGCGGAGGAGGAGGCGGCGGTGGCCGCGGCAGGCATCGCTTCAGTGGGCCGATCGACGTCGTCACGACTCCAGTGGTCCGTCAGGATGTGCCGGTTAATGTTGACGGCATTGGCACCGTTGAAGCTTTCAATACTGTCACGGTGAGAGCGAGAGTCGACGGTCTCCTCCAGAAAGTCGAATTCACTGAAGGTCAGGAGGTAAAGGCTGGTGATCTGCTGGCCCAGATCGACCCGCGTCCCTACGAGGCCAAGCTCAGCCAGGTCCAAGGCATAAAGGCGAAGGACGAAGCTCAACTGGCCAACGCGAAGCTCGATCTCGATCGCGCTGTCAAGCTTGGTCAGTTTGCAACGCAGCAGACCGTGGACACCCAGCGGGCGGTGGTCCGGCAACTGGAAGCGGCCTTGCAGACGGACCAGGCGAATATCGATGCCGCCGCGTTGGAACTCGAATACACCAGCATCCGGGCGCCGATTTCCGGGCGCACAGGAGTTCGGCTCATTGACGCGGGAAATTTCGTTCGCGCGCGGGAGTCGAGTGGAATAGTCATCATCACGCAATTGGAGCCGATCTCGGTCGCCTTTTCTCTACCCCAACAGCATCTCGAGACGGTGAATCGCGCGCTCGCCAAAGGGAAAGTTGCGGTGGCGGCGCTTGATGCAGACGGGAAGAGATTGTGGGAAGAGGGCGTCCTTGCGGTTCTCGATAATCGCATCGATCCTCAGACCGGCACGATCAGACTCAAGGCCACCTTCGCCAACACCGAGCGCAAGCTTTGGCCGGGGCAGTTCGTCAACGTCCGTGTAAGGCTCGACACCGTCAAGGACGGCACCGTCGTGCCCAGTGCCGCCGTCCAGCGTAATTCAAGCGGCACGTTTGTTTACATGGTCGATCCCGAGAACCGGGTCGAGATGCGACCGATCCGAGTCGGCCAGATCGAAGGCAACGTGGCACTTGTCGAATCCGGCCTCGAACCTGGTCAGAAAGTCGTTGTCACCAGCCAGGAGCAACTGCGGCCGGGCGCGAGTGTGACTCCGACTGAGGCTACGGCTGACGCCGAAAGCGGCATCTCCGCCCCACAGATCACGTCCCCAACGCGTCCAGAAGCAGCGCCGAATCGGCGGCATCGGCGGCCGCCATGAGCGTGTCCGCGCCCTTCATCGCCCGTCCGGTCGCGACCTCATTGATAAGTGTCGCGATCCTTGTTGCCGGAGCGCTTGGATTTCGTTTGCTTCCAGTCTCCTCATTGCCGGAGATCGACTTTCCGACGGTCCAAGTCTCGACACAGCTTCCCGGTGCAGGCCCGGACACAACTGCATCGCTGGTCACGACGCCGCTCGAGCAGCAGTTGGGACAGATCGCAGGTTTGTCGCTGATGACGTCGACAAGCTCGTTTGGAATCAGCGTGATCACCATGCAATTCGTCCTTGACCGGGACATTGACGCGATTGGGCAGGACGTACAGGCGGCCATCAACGCAGCTGCAGCTTCGCTGCCAAGTGGCCTTCCATACCCGCCAGTGTACAAAAAAGTGAATCCGGCGGACCAGCCGATCCTCATCCTGGCGCTTACGTCCGACACGCAGCCGATCACGAAAGTCCAGGATCTCGCCGATACGGTGCTGGCGCAGAAGCTGAGCGAAGTAACCGGCGTCGGCGCGGTGATGATCCAGGGCGGGCAGAAGCCTGCGGTGCGGATCCAGGTCAACCCAGTCCAGCTCGCGGCATACGGTCTAAGCCTGGAACAGGTCCGTACAGCCCTGGGTCGCACGAATGTTGATCAACCTAAGGGCAGCTTCGACGGCCCCCACCAAGCATTCATGATAGGGGCTAATGACCAGGTTCTGGCACCTGACGCCTATACAAACGTGATCCTTGCGTACCGAAACGGAGCTCCCGTCCGCGTAGGCGATGTCGGTAGCGCGGTCTATGGGGCCGAGAACGCGAAAGTCGGCGCTTGGTTCAACGGTCGACCAGCCGTCATACTCGACATTCAGCGCCAGCCCGGGAGCAACACTATCCAGACGGTCGACCGGATTCACGAGCTTCTGCCGCGGCTGCGAGCGGCCCTGCCGCAAGACATTCGGTTGACGATCCTGAGTGATCGCACTGAGACCATTCGGGCCAGCATTGCCGATGTCGAGTTCACGCTGATGCTCACCGTCGGATTGGTCGTGCTCGCGATTTTTCTGTTTCTCCGTCGCTTCTGGGCGACGGTTATCCCGAGCGTCGCCATCCCGCTTTCGATCATCGGTACGTTCGGCGTCATGTATTTGGCGGGATTCAACCTCGACAATCTCTCCCTCATGGCGCTCACGGTCGCGACCGGCTTCCTGGTCGACGACGCGATCGTCATGATCGAGAACATCGTGCGCCATATCGAGGCTGGAGAGGCACCGCTGGAAGCCGCCTATGAGGGCGCACGTCAGATCGGGTTCACCATCATCTCCCTGACGGTCTCGATTATTGCGGTGTTCATCCCGCTTCTGTTTATGCAGGGAATCGTCGGGCGACTGTTTCGGGAATTCTCGCTGACACTGTCGGTTACCATCGTTGTGTCGGCCATCGTATCGCTGACGCTCACCCCAATGATGTGCGGGCACCTCTTGCGTAGGGAGCAGGAGCAGCCCAGCAACGCGTTCCTGCGTGCCTCTGAGCGGGCATTCGCGACGAGCCTAGCGCTCTACGAACGAAGCCTCGCGTGGGTGATGCGGCAAAAGGCAACCACTCTCGCGGTTGCATCGGCGACACTGGTCGCTACCGTGGCGCTGTACGTGCTGGTTCCTAAGGGCTTCTTGCCTGTCCAGGACACGGGTGTCATCGTTGCGACGACGGATGCGGAGCCCGGAATTTCGTTTCAGAAGATGGTGCGGCTGCAGATGAAGGCCGCTGAGATCGCCCGCCGCGATCGAGATGTCGGTGGCGTTGACTCGTTCGTTGGCGTCGGACTTGTCAATGCGACACCGAACACCGGGCGCATGACAATCGTGCTCAAGCGACGCGACCAACGGACCGACACGGCTGCCGAAATCGCAGGGCGGCTCCGTACCGCTATGGCGGAGGTGGAGGGCCTCTCGGTCTACCTCCAGCCCGCACCCGAAATTCAGATTGGGACGCGCACCAGTCGAACGCAGTACCAATACATCATGGTCGACGCAAACCCGGTGGAGTTGGCCGAGTGGGCACGGCGGTTGCTCGAAAAACTGCGCTTGACGCCGTTGCTCCAGAACGTAGCGAGCGACCAACAGCCGGGCGGCCTCGCTGCCGACGTGGTTATCGATCGCGACAAGGCCGGACGCCTTGGAGTGCTCTCGCAGACAATAGACGATACGCTTTACGATGCCTTTGGGCAGCGTCAAGTCTCGACCATCTATACGCAGCAGAACCAGTATCACGTCGTATTAGAGGTGGCGCCGGACTTCCAGCTCGATCCAGCTGACTTGGGACGCCTTTACGTGCCATCGAGTCAGGGCGCACAGGTTCCGCTCGAAAGCTTCGCCACGGTAAGGCTTGGTAACGCGCCACTTGCGATCACACATCAGGGCCTTTTTTCGTCCGTCACGCTCTCCTTCGACCCGGCGCCGGGTGTCTCACTCGGACGGGCGGTGCAGACCTTGCGCGAAGCAGAGGCGGCGATTGGCATGCCCAATTCCGTCATCGGCTCATTCGCCGGTGAGGCCGCCGAGTTCCGAGCCTCACTCGCAAGTGAGGTTTGGCTCATCCTCGCCGCCGTGGTCGCTGTCTACATTGTACTCGGCGTGCTCTACGAAAGCACCATTCACCCGATTACGATCCTGTCGACCCTACCTTCCGCGGGAATCGGCGCCTTGATAGCGCTTATGATCACGGGAAACGACCTGTCACTGATCGCGGTGATCGCTATCATCCTCCTCATCGGGATCGTTAAGAAGAACGCGATCATCATGATCGATTTCGCTTTGGATGCGGAGCGGACGCGAGGGCTGCGTCCGGAGCAGGCGATCTTCGAGGCCTCGCTCAAGCGCTTCCGTCCAATTATGATGACGACTATGGCGGCCCTTCTTGGATCCATTCCTCTCGCGCTCGGGACCGGTCCAGGATCAGAGCTGCGCCGTCCACTTGGCATTGCGATCATCGGTGGTTTGTTGCTCAGCCAATTCCTGACGCTCTACACGACACCGGTCATCTACGTTGCGCTCGACCAAGTCCGGGCGCTGCTTCGCCATCGCTTGCGAATGAGTCCGGGAGCTGCGGAATGAGGTAGCACGAGCCAAAACGATCGGAGTTCATGGTGGGCTATCTGGAAACGTGCCTGCGACGACCCGTCGGCGTCAGCTTGCTGATGCTCGCGCTGCTGCTGAGCGGTGCACTGGCGTCTCGATTTCTGCCCGTGGCATCACTGCCGCAGGTGGATTATCCGACCATCATGGTAACGGCGGAACTTCCGGGCGCCGAACCGCAGACGATGGCCACCGCCGTCGCCGCGCCGCTGGAGCGGCGCATCGGGCAAATCGCCGGTATTACAGAGCTCACCAGCACGAGCCTTCTCGGCATCACCACCGTCGTCGCCCAGTTCGAGCTTAACCGCCCGATCAACGCCGCGGCTCGCGACGTGCAAGCAGCCATCAACGCGGCAGCACCCGATCTTCCGGCGGGTATGTCGCACCCACCAACCTGGCGCAAGAATAATCCATCGGCAGCGCCGGTCCTGATCTTGGCGCTGACATCCACGTCGCTTCCGTCTGGCGTGGTCTACGAGGCGGCAGAAACGATTCTGGCGCAACAGCTTTCCCAGGTAGAGGGCGTGGGTCAAGTCACGGTCAACGGCTCCGAGAAGCCTGCCGTGCGTGTGCAGGTCAACCCGGCTGCGATTGCCTCGATGGGACTCGGTCTTGAGGATGTGCGAGCCGCCTTGAATGCCATCAACGCAACGGGACCCAAGGGACGCATCGACGCAACGGACGGCTCATATGTCATTCGCGTCAACGATCAAATGCGCTGGGCCGACGAATATAAGTCAGTGATCGTCGCCACCCGCCACGGCACGCCGATCCGACTCGATGCGGTCGCATCGGTCGTCGACAGCGTCGAGAACGTCCGCACCTCGGGGTGGTTCAACAATCAGCCGGCCGTGCTGGTCTTCGTTTTCAAGGAGGTCAACGCCAATGTGATCGAGACGGTGGATCGCATCCGCGCGCTTCTTCCGACACTACAGGCATGGCTCCCGCCGGCCGTTGATCTGTCGGTGATGAGCGATCGAACGGAGACGATCCGCGCCAGCGTGCACGAGATAGAACTCTGCCTCCTGATCAGCCTCGGACTTATTGTGGCTACAGTATTCCTGTTCTTGCAGCGGCTCTGGGCCACCTCGGCCGCAGCAATTACCATCCCGCTGTCGATTGCCGGTACCTTCAGTGCGATGTATCTGCTCGGTTACAGCATCGACAACCTGTCCTTGATGGCGCTCACGGTTGCAACAGGGTTCATTGTCGATGACGCCATCGTGGTCATTGAAGCGATCAGCCGTCGGATGGAAAATCGCGAGTCGCCGCTCCAGGCAGCGCGCCAAGCCGCTCGCCAGATCGGTTTCACCGTCGTTTCGATCAGTGTGTCCCTGATCGCCGCCTTGATCCCGCTTCTGTTTATGGGGGGCATGATCGGGCGGCTATTCCGCGAGTTTGCCGTCACGCTGGCGCTGGCCATCGCGATCTCCGCGATGGTGTCCCTGACATTGATTCCGGTCATGAGCGCCTATCTCGGTCATGCGCGCAGGGGAACGGGGAAACCCGCGTTTGATCTCATTTTCGAGAAGCTTCTCGCCGCATACGAAGCCGCCCTCGTGGTCGTCCTGCAACATCGCAACGCGACTCTCGCCGCGATGGGGGCAACCGTCCTCGCCACCGCTGTTCTCTGGATCCAAGTGCCAAAGGGATTTTTCCCTCAGCAAGACACGGGCGCCATTGTTGCCATCGCTGAAGCGCCGATGACCGTTTCATTCCAAGCGATGACGCGGAGGGTACGGGCGCTCATGAGCGTCCTTCTCAATGATCCGGCGGTCGCGAGGGTGGGGAGCTACACCGGTCAATCAGGCACCAGTTCGAACCAGGCCCGCATCTTTATCGCCTTAAAGCCACATGCCGAGCGCGGTCTCGACACGGATCACGTCATCGCGCGCCTGCGCCGAGCGACGCGCGAGGTGCAGGGAGTTGCACTCTATATGGTGCCTGTCCAGGAGTTGCGCGTCGGCGGCCGGATCTCCAAGGCACAATATCAGTACACCATCACGGGACGAGATCTGGGTGAATTGGAGATATGGGCAGGGCGCCTTGTAGAGCGTCTGAATGACTTCCCGGATCTTCGCGACGTAACGACCGATCTCGAGGTAGGCGCCTTGCAGGCGATGCTTGTCATCGACCGCGACGCGGCCGCGCGGCTCCAGGTGGCACCGAACGATATCGACCAGACTCTCTATGATGCCTTCGGCCAGCGTCTTGTATCCTCAATCTACGCTCCCCATTACACGTATCACGTCGTCCTTGAGGCCGCTCCTGAGCTGCAGGAAGACCCGTCTTCGTTGGCGAAGCTGTACGTCGCGGGGCCAGGCGGCAAGCAGGTCCCGCTGGGGAATGTCGTTCGAATCGAGCATGGCGTCCAAATGAGTGCCGTCGCCCATCAAGGGCAAGCCCCGGCGGTGACGCTCACGTTCTCGATGCGGCCCGGCCTACCCATCCAGCGGGGTACAGAGATCGTCGAGCGCGTGGTCCGCGAACTCGGCCCGCCAAGCCATATCCAGGGCAGTTTTCAAGGCAATGCACGAGCATTCACGGACTCACTCGCCACGCAGCCCGTGCTGATCGCCGTGGCGCTTTTCGCCGTGTACGTGATGCTCGGTATTCTCTACGAGAGCACTATCCATCCCGTGACGATCCTGTCGACCCTCCCGTCAGCCGGGGTCGGCGCCATCCTGGCGCTCTGGGCGATTGGGCGCCCGCTCGATCTCATTGGCGTGATCGGAATCATTCTGCTCATTGGCATCGTTAAGAAGAACGCGATCATGTTGATCGATTATGCGCTCGTCGCTGAGCGCGAATACGGCCGTTCGCCGGAGCAGGCGATTTTCGAGGCGTGTAGTCTGAGATTTCGTCCCATCCTGATGACTACCATCGCAGCGATTCTTGGGGCGGTGCCACTGGCGGTCGGGCTGGGTGTCGGTTCCGGGCTGCGGCAGCCGCTCGGCATCTCAATTATCGGTGGGCTGTTGGTGAGCCAGGTGCTGACGTTATTCACGACGCCCGTCGTGTATTTGGCACTCGACCGCCTGCGGCCCGATGTCGAAAAGCGCAGATTTGAACACCGCGCCTCGCGCACGCGTACCAACGCGGGCGCAGCGGGAGGTATCCAGGCTAAGTGATGGGTAACGAGACGCACATCGGAGCGGTCCCGATCAAGCGTGATCCAGCGCGTCGTTCATTGCCATCGCTGGATTGGCTGAGGAGTGACGCGGCGTGACCGAGATGCAGCACGAGACCCCTACCAGGACCGCCGTGTTGAAGGTCTCGTACCTCCTCGCGGTGACGGTTGTTGCGTTCGCTGTGCCGGCGCTTTCGCTGACCGCGCCGGCGCGCTGGTTTGTGATTCCCAGCCTTGCAGGAATCCAGGCCATCATTCTCCTGGTCTGCCGAGTCGGTCTGCGAGATGTCACACGCATGGCCTTGCGGCTCAAGTGGCTGTTCGTCTTCCTGATTGGCATGTATGCCCTGCTGCCGCCCGAGAGCCCATCTGCAAGCGACGTGCTGACGGAGTGGCCCGTTCCATGGGTTGGCTGGTCGCTAACGATCAACATGAGCGGGCTCGAGAAAGCGGCGCTGATGTGTCTCCAGATCGTGACCGTCCTGCTGGCATCGGCTGTCGTGCGCCTGACCGGGAGCGGTCGCGATTTTGTCAATGGCCTGCATGCATTCCGATTGCCACCGCTGTTCGTGCATGCGCTCGACCGGACTCTTGCTCTGCTCGAAGGCCCGCACGGAACGGGGCGCGGGCGGGGCGGCGCACGCGGCCGCACATCCAGGCCCGGAGTTTTTGCTTTTTTGCGGCAGGTCTTGCGAGGTGACATTGGCGCGTTTGCCGACATCATCCGACAGAACATTGCGCTTGCGGAAACCCATGCAGCTTCCGATGTCGATCCGCGGGTTGAAGCTCAATTTGCTCATGATGTCGCGGTCATTGCGGGAATCGCCTTGTGCATGGCGTCACTCAAGATGCTCAAGATCCTGCCGGGTCTGCCATTCGCATCGGGGCACAAGACGTTTCTATTGTTTCCGCTGTATGTTCTCGCCGCGCGCCTGACTCAGGCCCGGTGGGGCGCCACTGCGGCTGGTTCGATCATGGGCATCATCGGTTTTCTTCAGGGCGACGGCCGGTTCGGCGTTCTGGAAATATTCAAGCACGTCGCACCTGGCCTCGTTATTGACATCGGCGAGCCGTTGGTGCGGCGATGGCCACCGTGGGCGCTCGGCTATTGCGTGCTTGGGTTCTTCGCGGCCATCGCGCGCACCGCGACCGAATTTGTTGTCGTGCTGCTGCTCGGCGCCCGGGCAGAAATCTACCTCTTTCCCGCCGTCAAGCTGGTGCCGAATCTGATCGCCGGCGTGCTCAGCGGCTTCGTGTCGGTGATCGTGCTGCGTGTTATCGCCGAGTCGGGTTCGAAGGCCTCAAGCGAAGCAGCTGTACAGCCACACAGCAGCGAATTGGGGCAACGACCCGAGCAGCACCAGCCGGATGAGGAGGACGCAGGGTTGGCCGGGAAGGGATCATCGTCGCGCCACGGCCGTGGCGTCGGGCGCAGGCAGAAGTCCGAGCGTGGTGATATGGACGGACCGAAGACCTAAAGAATGGTTTTTCAAGCTGATTGGCGTTACGCTATTGCGATCCCCGCCTCGCCAATGCGGCCTTGCATCCTTCTGACAACTCATTTGGGTTCTGCTCTCGCAGACAGCGGCCAGCTCGCTCTTCGCCGCGGCAGAATTTCTCGATCTCTGCCCCACAAGCGCTCCGAACCGGACCCTCGCCGCGAACTGCATCGCTCGACGCTTTGCTGCGCTGATCTTGACAGGTTGCACTCTGCACGCAGCTGATCAAAATCAGCATGCTGAGAATGGTGCGTATCATAATTCACTCTCGTGTTGGGTGACCTGGCGGATCAGGCCAGGCGTTCCGTGCGGCTCAGTGCTTGCTGTCTCCGGTCGATTGATTCCCCGCTGCTGCGAAGGCGCTGGGGGGCAGCACAGGCACTTCGCGAAAATTGTCCGGTAACTGGCCGGTTAGGCTTCCCAAGAAAGCAACGATGTCCGCAATATCCTGCTGAGCAAGATCCTTTCCCAGCTGCACCTTGGCCATAATGCCAACGGCTTCTGGCAGGGTATTGACCGCTCCGTCGTGGAAATAAGGCGGTGTCATTGCAACATTGCGCAGGCTGGGCACTTTGAACACGTACGTGTCCGCGTCATCATGGGTGACGTCGAAGCGGCCCTTGTCGATCTCGGTGCTTCCAGTTTCCTTCCAATAATCTTCGGCGATCCCAAATTTCTGGAACATGCCGCCCCCGACGGCTGGGCCACCATGACAAGCTGCGCAGCCAGTCTCGAGGAACGTTCTCAACCCGCGCTGTTCGGCGCTTGAGAGAGCCTGGGCATCGCCCGAAAGATATTGATCGAAGCGAGACGGAGTAGCCAGTGTGCGCTCGTAGCTGCCGATTGCCTTGCCCCAATTCTCCGGCGTTACGGGATCCTCTTCGCCCGGGAATGCCTTGGCGAACATCTCCGAATAGCCGGGAATCGCCTTTATGTTTCTCATCGCGGAGTCATAGTCGGGATTGCCGAAACTTGTCGGCCCGACTAACGCTTGGGTTGCTTGGTCTTCGACGTTTTTCCGGTCGCCGCGCCAATGCGCATTAAATTGCAGTGCGGCGTTAAGCACAGTTGGCGCATTGCGCGGGTTGATCGTGTCCCGCGCACCGTGAGGTTTCTTCAGTCCATCGGTCCCATAGAGAAACGGCTCGTGACAGCGAGCGCAGCTCGCAGTGCCATCTAACGAGGCACGGGAATCAAAGAACAGCATACGACCCAGTTCGACGCGCTCGGGCGTGATCGGGAACTCCGACGTCGCCATGTCTTTAGGCAATGGCTGAAAAGTCTGCTGCGCGTCGGCCAGCAATCGGGAATCATCTGCCGCGCCGTTCACGGCGAAGCTCAACGCGAAGAGGCTCGTTACCGAACCAGCTGCGATCAACGCTGCCGCGCTCCAACGAGAGCGGGATACCGGACTTGCGCCCATCCGTCCCTCCCACTCATGCCTGGATAGCAATGCCCGATTCCCAAATTAGTTCCAGCAACTCGGCGTCCACAGCAGCTCCCGCAACTCCCCGAAACTCACTGCATTTGTCGCAGCCGGCGGATAAGAGCTCCCAACACGTTAGGTCGGTCCAGAGGTGACGAGCGGGATCGGGTGGCAGAACCTGTCAAAATCTCGAGTTCGCGAGTGCGTCGAAATCCTTGCGCGCCACCGCGGCGACTGTAGGGACGCACTTCTGCTCGCTGGCATATTCCGGAACGTCGCCGCCGTCATAGAGCCGCGTGATCGCGCCGTTTGCGTTGGCGATGCCGGCAACGACGGTTGCAAGATAGAGGTAATAGTTCGACACGTGCATAGCCACGATGCCACCTGGCTTGAGCTTGCGCAGATAGACCGCCGTCGCCTCATTGGTGAGGAGGTGCATCCGAATTGCGGCGCCGAGAGAGGTGTCGATAAGAATAATATCGTAACCGCCATCGGGTGCGTTTGCGGTCATCAGCCGGGCATCGCCTTGCACGATGGGAATGTTTGGTCGGGACGCCGACACGAAGTTGAGGGCGTGGGATCGCGCGCGATCCGGATAACGTCAGGATCGAGTTCGCGATAGATGGCACTATCCTCGGGCCGCGCTTAGCAGCATCCTCGCGCTCTTCCGCGTGATCAATCGCTACGTCGGCAACCTGCCGCCGATGCCAAGCGTGTTTCCCGGCTATCCGGCGCCGGTGCACGGACTAGGGCACCGTGTCGGCGGTGGCGTGTGTTCAGGTTTGCCGCGCGAAGCTTGTGACTGCGCAAAACGACAGACGACCTAAAAGACACGCTTAGGATTTATCATGCTTCTGGCCGCCCTTGTGCTCACCTTTGTGGGCGCCCTTGTGGCCGCCACGACCAGGACCGGTACCAGACTTGTCACCCTTGGCGAGGATCACATTGCCTCCCAAGATGCCTCCGTGACCGCTTCCGGCGACGTCGCCGGGAGCGACTTGGCGCTTTTGAATGGCAGCCCCAGTTGCTCCCAATTCAGGGGCTCCGACCTGCTCTCGGCTGGCCGTCAACGCCATCACTGCCGTAGGCGCCAAAAAAATGACTGTCAGAGCCAGAATCGTTTTCCGCATGGCACTCCTCCAGATGGGAAACTGATGAAAACTCTAAAGTCGGTCCCTAAGTTCCAAAACCCCTTTAAGACACGACGTGATCGCCCCCATGTGGGGTGGTCCGGATACCGTTGTTGGCGGCCAGCTAGTCACTGACGCGGTACGGTAACGATTGACTGCTCAGAGCTTCGACTGCAAGCGATCGGCAACTCGGCGGGCGATCTCCGCCGGTGCCTCATCCGGGATCGGGAAGACTGAACTGACGTTGATCTCACCGAGCACGTAGCTGTCGGTTCCGTCGGTGCCGGGCGGGCCGAGCATGAAGTCGGCGTCCCAGATCATCGGGAGATCGCTTATCGGAATATCTAGCGAGGACATAAGCTGCGGCGTCCACTCGTCTTCCATCAGCCGGCGCAGGCGCTGGAAGCGCGGGTGGGACTTGGACGTGTAGAGCCGCGGGCCGGCTTCGGCGCGCGCGGCCAGTGCCTCGACCAGGGCTTTGACCTTGTGGTGGCCGAAGCCAGCGCAGCGATCGCCTGCCATGTAGCAACGCACCACACCCTCGCTCAGGCGCGTCTGGAACGGCTGATCGATCACGTTGCCGTCTTCGAAATACGCGATGCACCGGTCGAGAAAATCGTTCAGCGTCACTACCTCTGATACATCCTTCGTTGCGTCAAGCACGCGTACCGTAAGTCGGTTGCTAGAACCGGCCAGCGCCTCGAGCTTCCACACACCTTGACCGCCGTTGCCGCGGTTGCGCTTGATGACGCGAGGCCCGGCGGCGAGCCGTGACGGCAATTCAGCGCGCATCGCCTCGGCCGTTCGATACAGGGCCGTGTCGCAGCCCCAGCTCATCGTGCGAGTACGATGGAGCACCTCCTTGGTGCCCATTTTGAGGATCACGTCGGGATGGGCGCTCACCCACACGCCGCGCGCCGCGACCTCGCGCAGCAGCGCGTCGAGGTTCGCACGGTTGCGCCCCTCGTGAATAGGGTTGACCCAGACGAGCACGCCATCGAACGTGGCAAGCTGTGCGCTGACGGCGTCGCGGACATCGTCCTCATAGACCACCGGTTCGGCATCGACGCCGATATCTTTGAGCGCGGCGAAGACATTCCTGAACCGGCTGGTCTCTGGCGCGGCACTGCGGCGCGCTTCTTCATCGCCCCGCCAGAGGATAGCGACCCGGCCGAGGCGAGTTGAGGGTTTAGACATGGAACTACTCCGGATTCATTGATCGATGTGATTGCGTATTCGTCATGTGTCCAGCAGGGCGGGGCACTCCACAGGCGAACCCTAGACAATCAGGACCGCGCCCGTAGCCAGAAGCAACACCAGTACGATCTTGCGGAATGCAGCCTCATCAAGCCGGCCGAACAACTTGAGACCAAGCCAGGTACCGGCGAACAGGGCTGGCAGGCCGATCAGAAAAAGCCCGACCGTATCCGCGCCGAGTACGCCTTTGGCACCGATCCACAACGCACTAACCAGGAACGTCGCCACGGCGACTGGTTGAAACACGGCACGCTGAACATCCTTGGGCCAGCCGCGCAGTCCACACCAGATCGTGACGAGTATTCCGGCGAGCCCCGTGATGCCGCCCAACGCGCCATTGAGGAATCCGACAACGGCATCGGCCGCGGCGCCCGGTGCTTTTACTGCTTTACTGGCGCGATCGCAGGACGAAATAGCGCATAGAGGCTGTAGAGAACGAGAAACACGCCGACACCAGCGCGGACGTGCCGAGGATCGCCCCAGGTCAATATCGATACGCCGACCGGCACGCCGAGTGCTGCACCAAGGATGAACGGCCAGAGCCGTCTCCAATCCAGCGCACTCCGCAGTTTCCAAACGGAGTAGGCCTGCACGATCAGCCCAAAGGCAATGATTAAGCTGACGCTCTGCAGGGGAGTCAGGATGTAAAGCCAGATCGAGGCGGCGACTAGGCCGAATGCAAAGCCCGAGAGACCCGCGACGAGGGCACCGGCAAAGGTCGCAATAATGAACAGCGGAATCTCAAGAGATATCCCATCCATGTGTTCGCTCCATCACCAAGCGAACAGCTCTTGCATGGGATAACCCACTTCACGGCGAGGCCGCTACGTCCCCAGAAAGACATTAACCCGAACGCCGGAAGAACTCAATTGGCGTGTCAACGCGTGCCGCCAATCATTTACCGTTACCTGGCCGAACTCGGAGAGATCCAATCCAGGCAGGGCTTGTCGCCCGAGGCAGCGACCACTTAACATCGCCGGATTATCCGATGGATGCTCGCTGCGCCGCTCCTCTGGGGATCGTTCGCGCATGCTCGGGTGTCGCCGATGAACTCATCCTCCCCAAACTTCAGCTATCTCAACTACCCGGTGCAGGGCCAGCTACGTCGAAGAGGCCCGCATCAACGGCGCTTTTGAGCGGCTATCACACCAACACTCGCCTTCAAACTCGATAGTGCATGGCCCACGGGGCACACGACGGGATTCGAAGACCAGGCGTTCGTGCGTGACGTGATCATGCACGGGTAGACGTAGGAATTGACCACGCTGATCCATTGCTTCATTCGCGCTCGCGATCTCTGGCGGCGCGAGGCGCGGGCCATCGAACGCTTCCGCAGCTCAAAAAGCTGGCGTCTCAGTCCGGTGATCGGAAGCCAGTGCACGCCGGTTGCTCAGACCGATCGAGGGGACGCCTGCTCAGGCGGGAAGCCATCTGACTGAAAATGACGGGATACGACGAAATAAGTTGAGCAGCCGAGCGCAATCATGGTTTGAACGCCCAACCCCGATATTGCGTGCTTAGGACGGAGTAACCGATGGGTGCACTGACTGTGACAATTGCTACGGCGGGACTGCTCTGCGCCGACGCGCTGGCTGTCGCCGATGCAAAATGCCGAGACGCTCAAGCTCAACTGCTCGATCGGCGGTCAAGAGGCAGCGGCGCGTTTCGAAGCCGACTTGACGAACAGAACCATCAAAACTGGAAGAGGAGTCGTATCGGCGGAAGTGACTAGCCGCGCCGTTAGCTGGCACGAGCGAGGCGTCTTACGAACCGTCAATAGGAATACCTATGCCGTGTTTCGTCAGTTGCCGGATAGGTCGTCTTTTCAGATCGGGATGTGCCGCCCATCAGAGAAATGACGAGTCCGCTTGTGGTCGCTGACGGCTACTCGCCTTGGGGCCGACGCAGCGAAGCAGCGCGGAACCTTCGAACCGGAGCTGAAGAAAATCGTTAGCGTTCGTCCAAATGGAGGAGGAACGCATGCGCAGTCTCGCGGTGATAACGGCACTACTGCTGTCCTGTGGCCTCGGCTCCGCCAGCGCTGAGGAGATGGGAAGAACCAACCAGGCGCAAATGGTTCCGGTACAGCCGGACCAAACTCCTCAACAAGCCGAGCACTCGCGTACGGAAGAGCGGGCGCGCGGAGAGGAAGTGCAGATTGGCCGCGACTGGAAAGCCCAGGACAACGACACCAATCGCGCAGGGAGCGTGGACAAGATGGACGAGAACCATCAAACGGTCGGCCGCGATTGGCGAGCGCATCCCGACGACAAACGCTGAGAGCACTCCGGTCGAGAGGTTTGACGCGACCTGCGAGAGCGGACGGCGCTGCAAGGAAGGCGATCTTGCGCCGTGGCTTCCTGACAGGAATTTCAGAAACTCTTCAGTGGTGAGGCCCTGAGAGAAGGGCAAGATCAACTTGGTCAGGACGGTTCAGAGATCCGCAATGCGTTCTGGGAAGAGCCCCAGCCCGACGACTGATGATCGTCGGCGGGGAGCTCGAGCAATTGAAACCGCGAAGAGGAGAATTGCGATGGATCGAAGATGGATACTGGCCGGTGGTGGTCTGTTGCTGATGGGCATAGCCGGCATAGCCGTAGTGACCGCGGAGCCGAGCAAGGGCCCAGCCTTCATAGCGGGAGATCAACCGGTCACCGAGGATCAGGTACGGCAAAAGCTCCAAGCGGACGGCTGGTCGAATGTGCAGATCGTGCGCGATGGGCAGTATTTTGAGGCTATCGGGTCGAAGGATGGGCAGACTACGAAGATTGCCGTCAATTCGCAAACCGGTCGGCTACCGGCCGTCGACGACGATGACGATGACTGATTCGTAGGCTTCCTTTGTTGTGAGGTATAGGTGACATCGGCGATCCCACGGCATGTAACCGTCCGCGCCTAACGCGGAGAGCTTTCAATTCGACGCAGCCCGGATTGTCGTCAACGTGCCTAGTGCTGGCACGATCGATGTTATTGATCGCACCTCACGTCAAAAGGTTGCATCTTGGCCTACGGAAGGTCGGAGTGCGAATTTTGCCATGGTGCTCGATTAAGCCCATCAGCTTCTTCTTGTAGCCTTTCGGCGCCCGGCAGAACTCGCAGTGGTGTCTTTGAGCGATGGAGCTTTTGTCGGGGGAGTGTCGACCTGCGGAGATGTGGACGATGTCTTCCTCGACGCAAAGCGCGATCGGGTCTACGTCAGTTGCGGTGATGGTTTTGTCGACGTGCTTGCCGTGGATGGCGACACCTACCGGCAAATTGATCGCATACCCACCGCAGCTGGTGCAAGAACTTCACTTTTTGTGCCTGAGCTCGATCGCCTGCTGGTGGCTGCTCCGGCTAAAGCGGATGACGTAGCTGCTATTTTCGTGTTTCGCCCGTCGCCATGAGGGCGCGCCGATCATGATCGTCAGAAAGTCGACGTCTATGCGGTGCGTTGCGGTTTCCTTAATCGCTCTCGCCGGCAGTGTGTGCTCTGGGCCTGCTTTCGCATATCGGCCGTTTGACGGCACGGATGCGGCTGTCGCCGCACCTGGCGAGCTCGAGATCGAATTGCAGCCGGCGGGCGTTCAACATGAGCAGGATACGCGCACGCTTATTGCGCCGTGGACCGTCCTGAACATCGGATTGAGCGAAGGATGGGAGGCGGTCTTCGAAGGGCGAGGTGAGACGCCCCTCTCGCCCTCCGGCCCCACCGAACTCATGGATGCCGGCGCGTTCGTTAAGCATGTCGTGGTGCCCGGGAGCCTTCAAGAAAAGTCCGGACCGAGCGTGGCGACGGAATTCGGCGTGCTTCTGCCGAACAGCACGGGTAGTAGCGGTGCTGGCCTTAGTTGGGCGGGCATCGTCTCCCAGCGCCGGGATTGGGGCACAGTTCACTTCAACGTGGAAACCTTGCTGACGCGGGAGCACCGCGCCGATGTGTTCGTTGGCACCATCGTCGAAGGGCCGTCGAAGTGGAAGCTGCGACCGGTCGCAGAAGTCTTTTACGAGAAGGAGTTCGGCTTGGCGGAGACCGTGTCGGGGCTGGTGGGCTTAATTTGGCAGGTTAGCGATAAGCTGTCCTTCGATGTGGCGTACCGCCACGCAGCTATCAACGCTCATCCGCTTAACGAAATTCGCGCTGGGTTGACCTTCGCTGTTCCGTTTCGGTTCGAAGGCGCCCACAACCGCTGATCGATTGAGGCCGCATATGAATTTCTGGAGTGATGGCACCGGCCTGCGGCAGACCGTTTCACGGTGACGCGATCTCTTGTTTCCCTCCGCGCAGCTCATTCGGAAACTGACGATCGTCGCTGACCCCGAATGAAGCATCGGGTAGAATGATCCGGAACAAGCTTCCATCTGTCACATCGCTTGCGAGCTCGATTTGGCCGCCGTTCGCCTCGACCGCCCATCGAGCGATCGCGAGCCCCAGTCCAACCCCGCCCGCTTCCCTCGAGCGGCTGGTGTCGACGCGATAGAACCGATCGAAAATACGATCCTGGTGCGTGGCAGGAATTCCCGGTCCCGTATCTCGTACCTCGATCATGGCCCGCCCGCTGGCCGCATTCACTTCGACGCTGATCGTGCCGCCATTTGGAGTGTATTTGATCGCGTTGTGTATCAGGTTCATGAGCGCATGCCGAATGAGCGCGGCGTCTCCTCTAACATGGACTCGGACGGGAGCTCGGAACCTGAGGTCTTGGTGCTTTTCGTCGGCGAGCACCCGGAGCTGATCGATAACATGTCCTGTCAACGCTCCGAGGTCCACGGCCTCGGGAGCCAGCTGGACCTTGCCCGAATCGGCCCGCGTGAGGATCAGAAGGCTCTCGACGAGCCGCGTGAGCCTGTCGACCTCCTCCAGCATGCTGCCGATGACGTCGCGATACGCAACAGCATCAAGCGGGTTCTGTAGCGCCACCTCGCCCACGCTGCGCATCGCGGTGAGTGGGGTGCGCAGCTCATGCGAAGCATCGGCCGTGAAACGGCGCAATCGTTCGAACGCGTCTTGCAGACGGGATAGCGTGTCGTTGAATACTGTCGCGAGCCGCCCGAACTCGTCCTCGGCGTTATCGACCGGAAGCCGTTTGGCGAGCGATTCAGCGGTGATCTCCCGAGCCTTTTGCGCCATGGCGCCGACCGGGGAGAGTACGCGGCCCGCAAGGAAGTAACCTCCCGCGATCGCCAGGCCCGCGGCGAACGGAATGCCAGTCGCGAGGATGATTGCGAGTGTCCAGAGCGTGTCCCGCAGCGAGGTCTCGTCAATCGCGGCGGCCACGTGATACGACGATTCTGAGGCACTCTGGACGCGATAGCGACGACCGTCTGGCGCGGTCCAAGACAGCGGCGACGTCGGTTCGCCTCTTTGCAGCGCACGCGATAGTCCTTCTCGTTCCCATGCCTCGCTCTGCTGGCGGGCGCCGCCGTCGTCCACCTGGAACAGTGTAATGCCCCAGTCGGGGGCCAAATCCCTCAGTTCGTCCGGCTCCTCGCGATATATCTTACTGATGGTCGCGATCTCGTGACTGAGTTGCGCGTCCAGGCCGGCGTAGAGGCGAGCCTGGACGAAAAGCAGAATGCCCGCGGAAAACACACATACGATCAGGGTCAGCACGCCAGCATGCCAGAACGTAAGCCGCGCGCGCACGCTTGGCGGGCGGATCTTCATCCTTGCCTCCCGTTCAAGAGGTACCCAAGGCCGCGGACGGTGTGGAGCATCTTTCTCTCGTAGGGCTCGTCGACCTTGCGGCGCAACCGCGCTATCGTAACGTCAATAACGTTATCGAGCGGCGTCGCCCTGGCCGTTGCATGCCATACGTCATGTGCAAGCATCTCCCGCGACACGACGCGGCCGCTGTGTCGCAACAGGTATTCGAGCAGGTCGAACTCCTTCGTTGTCAGGTCGAGAGACTGAGCTCCCCTGCAGACTTTATGCGTGACGAGATCCATCTCAAGATCCTCGTGCTGCAGCTTGAGGATCTGGTCCATGCGTCCACGACGGAGGAGCGCCCGGATGCGGGCAAGCAGCTCGGAGAATGCAAAGGGTTTTGTGAGGTAGTCGTCAGCGCCCTGGTCTAGGCCGATCACCCGGTCCTGGACCGTGTCCTTAGCCGTGACGACCAGGATCGGCGTCTGATTGCCACACCTGCGCAATGTCGCGAGGACATCGAGACCGTCGCGGCGGGGCAGCATAAGATCGAGCAACAGAAGGTCGAAAGAACGCTGGCTGGCGAGAAAGAAGCCCTCTTCTCCAGTCGGAGCGATCGTGACTTCGTAGTGCTCTGCTTCAAGGCCCTCGCGCAACGCATTAGCGACTTTCGTTTCGTCCTCAATGATCAGGATACGCACGATCTGCTCCGTCAGAGAGCTGCTCTTGAGCCAGTATTATAGACCGGTTCCTCCCTGTCGCAGCCTTCCTGACAGGGATTTCAGAAACTCTTCAGTGGTGGCAGCGCTGAAGCACGACCAAAATCCAATCGCTGATTGGACGGGCGGGCTGGCTCTAAAGCGGCCTCGAGGCGTCCGACCGGCGGAAAAATTGGCGACGACAATGTCGCGTGACCAGGCCGCTCAATCGTCGGAACCGACATAGGTAATTGTGCGACAGCGGCTTTTGATCGCTGGGCATCCCGATCAATGGAGGAGATCATGACTAGACGACAAATGCTACTGACCTCCGCCTATGGGTTCGTCATCGTGGCTTTGGCGACCTCGCTTGCCAGTCATCAATCGGCTCTTGCGATCGGCCCAGACCAGGAACAGGCCGAATTGGCAAACGCCCTAAGTGGCGTGAAGGTCACCTTGCAGCAGGGCTTCACGACCAGCGAACGGGAGGGCCAGCCGATTTCCGGGAAATTCGAGATGGATAAGGGCAAGCTCCAGCTCTCCGTCTATACGGCAAAAGAAGGAAAGTTCTTCGAGGTCATTGTCGATCACATGACTGGAGCTATCGCCAAAGTCGAGCCGATTACCGAGGGCGAGGATCTTGCCCACGCCAAATCGCAGAAGGCCGCAATGGAGAGGGCAAAGGTCAAGCTGGCGGACGCCGCGACCAAGGCGAAAGGACAGGCGAAAGGAGAAGCAGGGGAGGTGCTTGTTGTGAGTGCAATGCCAGAGCTGAAGGACGACCGTCCGGAGGCCACGATTGTTCTGCTGCAAAGAAAGAAATTCTCAACGACTTCAGAGCGGCTCGACTAGAAGTCCACGACTGCTCCAGTCGACGTGCTGACTGTCATCTTATAGGAGGATGCGATGAGAACTGCCCGAACATGGATTAGCCTAGTGCTGGCGGCCGGCGTAGTGACGATCGGCCTCGGAATTGATGGTGCTGGCTGGAGCGGCGCCGCCGTCGCGCAGAAGAAGTCCCAGGGGCGGGAATCCGTGGATAGGATCGTGACCTCGTTACGCGCAGTAGATACAGCTTATGCGTCAGGCAACGCGACTGAGGCTGAAACCCGATTCAGGGAAGCGCGTGCGGCCTGGAACAGCGTTGCGCCGAGGATTTCAGCGCGCGAGGCTCGCGAGCAACAGCTACTGTTCGATTCCCTCGGCAATCAGCTTAAGAGTGGCGCGCCAGCCACCAAGGTGAAATCGACCGTTTCCGGCATGATCGGCGAGCTCCACGAAGACATCGAGCGCGAACTGAGGTAGGAGCAGTCGTGAATCGCGGGCTGATTTGGCTCGCCTTCGTCGATCTGAGAAGGGCGTGGCTGCGGTCATCGGTAACCGCACTAGCGATCGCGCTTGCACTGATCGCAGTCACGTTCTTTGTAGGGCAGATAGGCTTTCGGCGGGCGGAGCTCCTGGCCGGATATGAAGCGTCCGGAGCGGCGACATTTGTTATCGAGCTCGGGCGTGTGCCTGCAGACGAAGTCACAAACCTCGTCCAGACGCTACGGTCGGCCGCCGGCGTGGAGTCGGTCGAGGCTCCCTACAACGGGACGCAACTCGGCCTCGTGGCCGACACCGCGTTTGTGGTCTTTGAAAACGAGAAGCAACAGGAATCTCTCGGTGCCCAGACGACCGTGCTAGGCATCGATGGGTCATTCGATCCAGTGCGCGACTATTATGTAAATTTCCACGATCTGAATCCGAAGGCGCCCTCGGCGGTTCTCGGAGCCCCCTTGTTTGCAAGATCCGGAACGGTGCGTCCGCCGGATCGCAACGAGGTCGTTGTCCCATCGGGAGTCACGGACTACGTCGGAGTTCGACCTGGTGCCGAAGCGACCGTCGATCTGATGTATGTGAATGCAAATCCGCCAATAGTTCGGCGCTTCGAGAAGCTACGCCTGATCGGCACATTCGAGCTCGTCGGACCGGATCAGGGGCGATTTGAGCCATTCTGGCGCCTGGCTGCGCAAGGCAGCGAAGTCCTCACTGTGCGTCGCCCGGATGCGCCAGAGGGCATGGCAACCACGTTGCCTATCCTCCTGAACGGACAGGTGTTGAAAGAATTTCTCGGATTTGTCGACGAGCAATTGGCCGCTCGCGGCACGCCACCCGCGAAGCAGGTGATACCGAAGGAACTGGTCGTGCGCGCCAACTCAGTTCGCGCCGTGCCTCCGGTCGAACGCGACGCGATATCCTTGCTCGACCAGCGTGGCCTTAAACAAGACTGCGGCGCTGCCCGTGAAGCCTCCTTCTGTCTAAGAGTGCCGGAGCGAAACAACTTTAAGGCGGCACTCCGGGAGCAAAGGAAATTGGAGATGGGTGGCTCGTTCTTCGTCTTTCTCCTGCTTGTATTGGTGGCAGCCGGGGCAGCGGGTCTGCAAATCCAGTGGGTCCTTGGCCATTGGCGCGAGTTTGGAATTATGCAAGCCGTTGGCTTTTCGCGGAGTCAAGTGCTGCGCTATTCCGCGCTGCGTCTCTACGGTGTCCTTGCCGCTGGCATACTGGTTGCGGCAGCGGCGATAGCCATTCTGCCATTCGCGCGAACCGTTTCAGGGTTCACTCTTGCCGTGGGCATGGCGCTTGCTGCGTCAAGCATCGCGACGGTGCCGGCGTTACTCTGGCCGCTCGCGCAACGCCCGGCGCAGCTGTTGCGGGTATCGGCATGATTTGGGTGAAGCTCACCTTCGGAGGTATGGGACGACGGTTTGTCGAGGCAATAGCTGCGATTATGATTTTAGCGGCCGCCAGTGCGACTGTGGCTGCGTCACTGATGGTGGTCGAAGGTGCCAGGAACGCATTAAACGGAGCCATACACCAGGACCGCCCCGACATCATTCACGTGAAGAGCCGGTTTAATCGTGCCTTGTTCGAAACGCCGCGTAGCGGAAATCTGCCGCCTCTTACGATACCGGTTTACGAGCCGCTGATTGATCCGGCTGACCTGGAACATGCGGCAGGCAGCAATCGGGTTATCAGACGACAATCGCTTTTTCGAAACGTTGTTTCCGGCGATGGATTTCTCAACATTTACGTCTTTGGCATCGATCCGGATGTCGAGCGGGAAGTGAGCCGCTTCGAGCTCGCGAGTGGTCGATTTCTTCGCAAAGACGATCGCGCGGCTGCAGTTCTCGATCAGGTGTCGGCTCGCACGCTTGGCGTCGACGTCGGCGCCACCTTCCCGATTCGCAAAGCGGATGGAGGGGATCTGGAGCTTACGGTTATCGGGATCTTCGACAAACTGGAATTGCGGGGAGCACCGCCGAGATCGGCCGAAGCCCCTTCGCTGAACCCTGAGGCGACCGACGTTTCGAGCGGGGCGTTCGTGAACATTCAGACGAGCGAGGATATATTTGGTCGACCGACACTGACTGACGCGCTTGTGATTGCAAGGAGCACGTCCGATGTGCCCTCTCTTGTCGCCAAACTGCAGGAAGCCTTCCGGCTTGAGCCGGGCATCTTCGTCACAGAGCGATATAGTCAATATGAACGCAAGGTGCGTGATTTCGTCCTGACATTGGCGGTGTTCACGGCCGTGAGCGTCGCAACCGTGTTATTGGCCGGAACATTCGCCGCAAACCTCTTGCATGACATCTACGTTGATCGCCGCAAGCAATACGCCACGTTGATTACGCTCGGGTTTCCGCCTGCAGTGGGTATCGCACCGGCTGTTGTGTTCGGATTGGTATTGGGCGCCGCTGGATCTGCTATTGGTAGTGTGGTCGCAATTCTATTTGTGCCGCGGTCCTTCGCGATACCGTCGCTGATGGCTGATCTTGGCACTACGCAGCCCGCGCTTGATCTGATGGTCGTTGGATCGATCGTCGCGATCGGGATCGCGGCCGTTATCGTCGGTTTTGCACCAACGGGCCGCCGTCTTCTGCGACATGCCCTGGCAACAAGCCTGTCGGAAGGACGCTCATGACCCAAGATCCATTCGTATCGGTGCGCGGAGTCTCGAAGACGTATCGAGGTGAGCGCTCCACCATTGGCGCGCTGCGCGACGTCTCGTTCGACATTGAGCAAGGCGAGTTCGTGCGCGTCAGCGGTCCGTCCGGATCAGGCAAAACCACACTTCTGAATCTTATCGCAGGCCTTGATGGCCCGGACCAGGGGGACATTGTTGTCGCCGGGATCAATATCGGTCGCCTATCGATGACCCAGGCCTCGAAGTACCGGGCCAAGGAGGTCGGGATCATTTTTCAGTCCTATAATCTGATCCCACAGCTCACCGCCTTGGAGAACGTTCTGCTCCCGATGATTGCCGTGGGGCGAGCCAATCGCGCTCGAGCCCGCGAACTGCTCGACGTTGTTGGCCTCGCCGATCGCAGTGATCACAATCCTTCTCAACTCAGCGGTGGAGAGCAGCAACGAGTTGCCGTTGCAAGGGCCTTGGCGAACGATCCTGCGCTCGTCCTAGCCGACGAACCCACTGGAAACCTTGATGACCAGAGCGCAGAAAGCGTTATGGTAATGCTTACGAATGCGGTCCGTGAACGTGGAAAGACACTGCTGCTCGTCACCCACGAGCGCGAAGGGGTTCAAGCGATTGACAGGTCCCTCGAGCTCAGGAATGGCGTGCTCAGCTCCTACCAGGTTGAGCGTTCCCAAGAGGGGGTCTCTTGAGATTGCGCCTTGCGCTGCCCCTCGTCCGAAATTGACTGCATAGGCTGCTCCTCCGAATCGTGGGAGCCTCAAACGGCGCCCCTCCTTGGCGCTCTCGCGTCGGCGGAGGAGCCGTCCACAGCATCATCAGCGGAAGGTGCCGATCCGGCCGAACTTGAACGGCGTCGTCACTCAAGGCGGGAAGCCTTGACGACATTCCGCACGCAATCGATGAACGACACCACAGGCGGATTGAGCGTCCGGTTCTTGACAAAAACGACTTCGGCGGAAACCCGCGGCCCTACCGATCTGATCGGCAGGACGCGCAGTGCGGCCTGACTGGCTTTCCGCCGCGCGACCGATATCGGGAGGATACCTACAAATTCACCGCTCGCCACCAGCGACGTCGTTAGCTCGATCGAGATCGTCTTCCCCAACCGAATCTGCAGGAAATAACGACCGTCGCCGCGCCGGGCGAGGTAGGAGGGACGAGCCACGTTGGCAGCCTTTCCGGGGCGCGGGCGGGTGAGACATCCGGGTGGGATGTAACACCATCAAATCCGCTACCACATTCCGGCCAACGTGCTGGAAAATATCAGGATTTCGCTTCGAATCTGGGCCTGGTAGCGCGTCCCTCCCCCGCTACCAAACGTGCGATTTTGCACGCCAACCTGCGATTTCTCACGCTTTGTTCGATGTGTCGTGCACCACGGCCGAAGCCGTGAGCCCTCTGTTCACAGCTGCATATGTGAGATCCGACCCTCGATCGACACGTCCTTCAGTCCGCGGTTGGCGAAGGCGCGGAAATCGGAAACGTCATTGAACGACACGGTCGGACCGATCGAACTGGGAAACTTGACGTGCGTGAGATCGGCGCTGTTCAAGTCGCCGAGCCAAAGCGACGGGCGCGCGTCGGCGGTGACAGCTCGAAGCTCCACATTGTTGAATTCGAGATTGCGAGCGTGACGTATGTAGAAATGCTGCGCCGGCAAAGGGCCAAACAGAGCAGGCTCAGGATAGTCGTTCGGCCGCTCGACCGGTTGAAGCTCCGCCATCTCAGCAGTACCGCCACCCTTGTGCAGAAAGTAACAGTCGCTGATCTTGACGTCCTCGACCGCATGTCCTGGAACACCGCTAATGATCGATGGCATATCGTTCAGTGGCGCGTTGCAGGTGACATTGCTGATCAGAACGCGCTTGAGTGCGCCCACCGTAATGCCGGCGGGGCCGCGCAGGCGTGATCCGAGACGCAGGAATAGCGGCGCGTTGCGGATGTCGCGCATGGTGACCCCTGTCACGGTGATGTCCTCCATAATTCCGCCATCGACTGTCTCGAGCGCAAGGCCGCGACAGCTTTCAAAGACGCAGCTTGAAATGGCGATGTTCCGGAATCCGCCGTTCGATTCAGTGCCGCACTTGATGCGACCGGTGCGCTGCCAGCCGTGGTCCTCGTAAGTGCCGGGAAAAGGCTTGAAGCTGCCGTCAATGAGCGAGCCTACCTGGAAGCCGCCCGTAACGTAGCAATTGGCGATCGTGACGTTCTCGGTCGGGCGCGCATAGCCGAGAGCAAACGAGCTTTTCGGGCAGATCGCGTCGTCCCAGGGCGAGTTGATGCTGCAGTTCGAGATGCGAACGTTGCGGCAGCAATCGATGTTGATTCCGTCGCGATTGGTATCGATCTTCAGATTGTCGATCGTCAGGTTGTCGACACCCGTCGCCAGAACGGCGAAGTGTCCGCAGGCGAGCATCGACAGGTCGCGAAGAGTGACATTGTGGCAATTCTTTAGGGCGATCGCCTTGTTTCCCACGCCTGGTGCCTCGGCGAGCGGCAGGTCGGGGTCGTCGTGTCCGCGGGCAAGCCCCCGTCCCCAGATCAAGCCCGGTCCGAAGATTGCGACGTCATGGATGCTCTCGCCCCAGATCAGGCTATTGTGCCAGTGATTATGGCCGAAGTCCTGGAACGCCTCCCAGGGTCCGTTCGATTCTGCTGGATCGTAGCCTGACGCTGTCCCCTCACGCGGGGTGTCGGCGGCTATGATCACGCAGCCCTCATCAAGGTAAAGCGCAACTGCGCTTTTCAGGCGAAGCGAGTAGCACGCATAGCGACCCGCGGGAAAATATACCGTGCCGCCCATGCTGCCCGCTGCCTCGATCGCCCGATTGATTGCCGGCGAATCGATGGCTTTGCCGTCCCCAATCGCCCCGAAGCTGCGCGCGTCGAAGACTGTGCTGGCACCGGAAGTCGGAGCGGCGGCCGCGCTTGTATCGGGCGAGATCATCGCGCACCCGATCGACGCGGCGGCTTTGCTGGCTAGCGTGAGAAATTCTCTGCGGAAGCGGTCCATGTCACGCCTGGCCGAGAGGGGGATGGCGGAGGCTCACCATTTCGTGCGGACCATGGAATGGCGCAAGCGGTAGGACCACCCGGGCGGGGAATCATGCGACGAGCCTCAAAAGCTGCGGGTGCCCGTTACCGTGGCGATCGCAAGGTACGGTACGGCGTTTGCGCGCCAGATGCAGCGGCTTAGCCCTTCGTCGCAGAAACTCCTGCCGCCGAACCCCGTTAATTGATGGTCCAACGGGCTTTATGAGCGGAAAGCGATCGAACAAAACGTGTACAAATGGGGCTGCGAGTTCGATCCCCGTCCAAAATTTTTCGGACAAAGGGAGAGAAACCATGGCCAAGCGGTGGAATAGCCCAGCGCTCCTAGCGGTGTCGGTCGCCGCTGCTGCGCTCTGTGTGCTCGGAGCGAGTGCAAATCTGTCCGCGGCGGAAACGCCGGATGAACCAACTTCTGGCGTCAAGCCGTCGGCGATACACTTCCCGGTAAAATACGGGGCGCTGACCTTTCCCGAGAAATTCCCGGCCGGCACGACGCTATCGATCACGCAATGGAGCCATTTCGTTCCGCGCTACGACAAGTGGTTCGATGCCTATGCTCAACAATGGGGAGCCGCACACAACGTCAACGTCTCCGTGCAGCACATCAGTTATGCCGACCTGAACTCGACGCTTGCGGCCGCCATTGCCGCCAACAAGGGGCCGGCGCTGATGCAGATGAACGCGACGCCAGCCGCATTCATCCAGGGTCTGCAGCCCTTGGACGACGTCAATGACGCGGCCAAGGCGGCCTATGGCGCGGGCGTCGCGCCGTGCACCCATCAGGCTTATCTCCCGGTCAAACAGCAGTGGTACGCCTATTGCGTGGGCTGGGTCGTCGATCCCGGCGATTATCGCATCTCGCTGTGGAAGGATGCCGGCTATCCACAAGGACCGGCCACCTATGACGATCTCTTCAAGGGCGGCCAGAAGATCTATCAGAAAACGGGAATTCCGGTCGGCGTCGGCATGTCGCCCGAGATCGACTCGGAGTTCTATGCGCGTTCGCTGATCTGGTCGTTCGGCGGCACCGTGCAGGACGCCTGCGGCAACGTAACGCTCGATTCGCCGCAGGTACTCGACGCGGTGAAGTATCAGGCCAAGCTCTTCCACGCTGCCGAAACTCCGGAGGTGTTCTCCTGGAATGCGGCTTCGAACAATCAGGCGTTCGTGTCCGGGCGAGCCTCCTACATCCAGAACTCGATCTCCTTCTATCGGACGGCTCAGGAATCCAACCCGAAGAATGCGACCGACACCGGCTTCAGGCCGGGGCTGAAGGGGCCGAACGGCGACGTGCGCCAGACCGCGCATGTCTGGTTCATCTACGTTCTTCCGAAATACGTGACTGACAAGAACCAGATTCTGGCGGCGAAGAAGTTCATGCTCGACCTCGCTGCCAATTACAGCAGCGATACGTACTACAGCAAACTCTATGACTTCCCTGCCTATCCGCCGACGGTACCGCAGCTCGAACAGAAGGGCGGCTGGATCGATCACGATCCGTGGGGCTCGGACCCGCCCGACAAGCTTTCGGTGCTCAGGGGAGCGCTCGCCTGGACCGCATGGCTCGGCTATCCCGGCTACGCCAATCCAGCCACGAGTGAGGTCTACAACACGTTCCTGCTGTCAACGATGATGGCGCAGGCGGCGCGCGGCGAGAAAACACCAGAGCAGGCCGTCAAGGATACCGCTGCCCAGATGCAGAAGATCGTCGAGAAATGGAAACGGCTTGGCTACGTCGGGTGCGGTCGGGAAGCCAGCAAGGACTAGCGAGGATCAGCGCCGTGGCCGTGTTGGAAGTCAGAGAGCTGGCGAAACACTTCGGTGATTTCAAGGCCCTCAAGGGTATCGACCTGACGACGCGGGAGGGAGAGTTTCTCACCATCGTCGGTCCCTCCGGCTGCGGCAAGACGACGCTGATGCGATCGATCGCCGGCCTCGAGAAGCCGACCGCCGGCGACGTCTTTCTCAACGGCCGGCTCATTACTCCGCTGCCCCCGCGGGCGCGGAACATAGCAATGGTCTTTCAAAGCTATGCGCTCTATCCGCACATGTCAGTGGCCGACAACATCGCGTTTCCCCTCAAGGCGCGCGGCGCGGTGAAGGCGGAGCAAGAGCGTCTGATCCGCTGGGCAGCCGGAATACTTGGCATCGAAGGCCTCCTGCACCGCCGCCCGGCACGACTTTCGGGCGGCGAGAAACAGAAGGTGGCGCTGGCCCGCGCGATCGTGCGCAAACCGTCTCTCTTTATCTTCGACGAGCCGCTCAGCTCGCTCGACGCGCAGGTGCGGGCGGTAGCGCGTTCCGAACTCCGCCAGCTGCACGACCGTACCGGCATCACCACCGTCTACGTCACTCACGATCAGGTCGAGGCGATCGGCCTTGGCGATCGTGTCGCGGTGATGCAGGCCGGCGTGCTGCGCCAGATCGGCTCGCCTCACGAGCTCTACGCGGAGCCGGCAAACACGTTCGTCGCCGGGTTCATCGGCACGCCGCCGATGAACCTGCTGGAGCACGGCGCCACAATCGTCGGCTTTCGCCCGGAGCACCTCGCGCCGCGAGCGGCTGTGGCGAAATCCGACGACGTGGCGACGTTCCAGGTGCGCGTCACGCGGATCGAGTTTCTCGGCTCCGAATGGCTCGCCTACGGCAACGCGGATGGCGAATTCAGGAACGCCAAGGTGCTGTGCAAGCTACGGCAGGAAGCGATCGGCAAAGTGAAGGTCGGCGAGGTGCAGGAATTCGTGGTGCCGCGTTCACTGCTACGGTTTTTCGACATTCAAACCGGTATGCGCACGGCTGCCGCGCCAATTTGAAGCGCGGTCCTGCGACGCGGAAAGACACTGCGTCGCGACGTGCCGAATGGCCTGGCGGCGAGGAGTTGTCGTGAGAAACGAAGAAGGCTTCGGCGGGCGGAGAGAAGGATACGGGAAGCCGCCGCAACGGGAGGCGCGCATCGGAATAGCCGATCGCGATGGCGTTGTCGGTGCCATCATGCTGGCGCCAGCCGTTATCTATGTGATTGCACTTGTCGCGGTGCCGTTTTTCCTTGCCATTGCGCTAAGCCTCAGTGAGGCGACTGTCGGCAATCCCACGATTCAACAGTTTGTGGGCCTCGATAATTTCATCAGCGTGGTCTACGACGCCGCGTTCATGTTCGCTTTGCGTAACAGCATCATCATCACCGTGGCGACGCTGGTGCTTCTCACGATCCTGACGATCCTCCAGGTGGAGTTGCTCGCCCGCGACTTTCCCGGCAAGCGACTTGCGCAAATCCTGCTCATCCTGCCCTGGGCAATGCCGGTGGCGCTCGCCGCCGTCGGCTGGCTCTGGCTGCTCGATTCGGAGTTCAGCCCGATCGACTGGATCATTCGCGCGGTCGGCCTGCTCGGCCCCGGCACCATGCTCGGTCCGGCCAACAATCTCTTCTATCTTGGGCGCGAATGGCTTGGTATTGGTGCGGTCGTGACCATCAATGTCTGGCGCACGCTGCCGCTGTCCACGATTATCGTGATGGCAGGCCGCACGGCCATTCCGGGCGAACTGTTCGAACAGGCCGAACTGGACGGCGCCGGCTATTTCCGCGTCTTGTTTCAGATCACCCTGCCGGCGCTGGCGATCCTGCTCATCGTCGCCATCCTGTTCACAGTTCTCGTGATCTTCGGTGACATGACTGTGGTGGCGCTAACCACCAGGGGCGGACCCGGCTATACGACCGAAATTCTCCCATATTGGGCCTATCTCAAAGGCATCCAGGGTGGGGCGCTGAGCCAGGGCGCGGCAATCGCGCTGTTTCTGTTTCCAGTGCTGCTCGCCGTCTCCATCCTCGCCTTGCGCATGGCCTATCGCGGGCAGGAGTAGCAACCAATGCGCACGGGACAAACGCTTCGCACGGTCGGCTTCTACGCTGCGCTGCTGTTGTTCTGCGCCTTCGCAATCTTCCCGGCGGCGTGGATGCTGATCACGGCCTTCAAGCGCAATGCCGATCTGTACGATCCGGCCAACAATCCGTTTCTGTTCAATCTTCCCCCAACGCTGAGCCACATCGGCTTCCTGTTCACAGAGACGAATTATCCGGTCTTTCTCTGGAATTCGTTGTTCATCGGCGTCATCGTCGTCGCCATCACGCTGGTGCTCGCGGTGCCTGCGGCCTACAGTCTGGCGCGGCTGATGGGGCATTGGGGTGAGCATTCGAGCATCGCAATCTTCCTCGTCTATCTCATTCCTCCCACGCTGCTTTTCATCCCGCTGTACGAGGTCGTGACCCTGCTCGACCTCGCCAATACAGTGTGGTCGTTGATCCTTGTCTATCCGACGATTACGGTTCCGTTCTGCACCTGGCTTCTGCTCAGCTTCTTCCGCTCGATCCCGCGCGAGATCGAGGAGGCGGCCTTGACCGACGGTTGGAGCCGCGTCGGCGTCTTCTTCCGGGTGGCGCTGCCCCTTGCCATCCCGGGCATCACGACTTGCGTCGTCTTCGCCTTCGCGCTGTCGCTGAGCGACTACATCTATGCGGCTGTGTTCGTCAGTTCGACCGGGAGTCGCACCGTGAGCGCAGGGGTGCCGACCGAATTGATCCGCGGCGACATCTATTACTGGCAGGCACTGATGGCGGCGACCGCCATTGTCGGCCTCCCGCTTGCCGTGGTCTATGGCCTATTGTTCGACTGGCTAGTCAAAGGTTTTCAAGTCGAGCTGCCGCGCTCACCACGGGCTTAAGGGGTGTTCGACTGCGTCATGCGAAAGATTGGATGAGGTATCGCAGCTCCGGTGAGTGTGGGGAAAGGCGGTAGCGCTCCCCCGCTACCAATCCTGCGATTTTGCACGCCAGACTCCGATTTTCCCGCGATTTTGTACTTTCTGCGAGTAGCGGTCGGAGCCCGCTGGCGTTGTGTTGCCAGAGGGACGTGACAGTCCGTGCCTCGCGAGAGCGGACTCTCGTGCCAATGAAGCGCTTCGGAAACATTTGGGATACTCAGCGGCGTCAACGCCGGCACGACGAGCACGTCAGTAAATCCAAATCCGCAATGACTGGCCGCCTGCTTCATGCCCAAACTCACGTAGGCGCCTAGCGGCATCGACGCGAGCTTCCTCGATCCATGTCACGGACGTGATTCCGCCTTGGCGACGAAACAGCGGTGCGAAGTGGCGCAGGCTGATCTCCTCGATCACGGCGGGATGACGTTTGTCGAGTAAGTCCACGCCTTCGACCTCAAACCTGATGCGGTCGCGCTCGGCAATGGCCTCGATGGTGTAGCGCGTCGTCAGGTCGAAAGGCGCCGACCCCGCCTCTCAAACGTAAGATAATCGATTTCGGTGTGCCTTCGCAAAAACGGCAAAACTGGTCGCTTTGGTCGAACGTCTCTGTCGGCAAGATGTGCCATGCAAAAACGGCAAGAACGTCGAGCTACACATCCGGAAATTGTGGCAAGGAAGGTACAGTCTCCCGCAAAATATGCACAAGCTGAGAATGTGCCGATTCTGCATAGCCGCGCTGTAGTAGCATCTGCTCATTTTCCGGCTCCTCGCACGACCCGATTGTTCTTCGGTTGTGACAGGAGGGCGAAGAATGGGGATCGGCAGATGCAGATAAAGGGCGGGAAATCGCTATCGACGGCTGGTTTCGTTTGGCGGTTAGGCGCGGCAGCAATTGCCGCTTTGCTCGCGTTCCCCAATGATGCAGCGCGAGCCGATGAAGACGGCATCAGCTTTTGGATACCCGGATTTTTTGGCAGCCTCGCGGCTGTTCCCCAGCAGGCGCCGGGCTGGTCGGTAACTTCGGTCTATTATCACACCTCGGTTTCTGCCGGCGGCGATGTGGCGCGGGCACGCGAGATCACGATTGGCCGAATTCCCGCAAATCTGAGCGTCAACGCGAGCGCGAACGTCAATGCAAACGTGAATCTTGGCCTTCTGGCCGGGACCTACACTTTCGAGACGCCGGTGCTCGGTGGTCAGGCCTCCGCCAGCTTGCTGACGGCCTACGGCTCCAACTCCACGTCGCTGGCGGGATCTCTGACTGGAGCTTTGACGCTCCCGGGCGGCGGCACGATCCCCTTCTCGCGCTTCGACAGCATCGACAGCTCGCTCATTGCATTTGGCGATCTGGTCCCGCAGTTCGCGCTGCGCTGGAATGCCGGTGTCAACAACTACATGACCTACATTACCGCCGACCTCCCGGTCGGCGCCTACCAGTCGACCCGCCTTGCGAATTTGGGGCTTGGGCACTGGGCGATCGACGCCGGCGGCGGCTACACCTATTTCGACCCAAAGACCGGGCATGAAGCTTCGGCGGTGCTGGGATTCACATACAACTTCGTCAACCCCTCCACCCAATATCAAAGCGGCGTCGACATGCATCTCGACTGGGGTGCGTCGCAATTCCTGACCAAGCAGTGGCAGGTCGGCCTCGTAGGTTACCTTTATCAGCAGCTTGGCTGCGACAGCGGCTCCGGTGATCGCGTCGGCTGCTTCCGCTCGCGAGTGGCCGGCGTCGGACCGCAGGTTGGTTATATTTTTCCGGTCGGAGACATGCAGGGATACCTGAACCTGAAGGCCTATGGCGAATTCGCCAATGAAAATCGGCCAGCAGGCTGGAATGTCTGGCTGACGTTCAATCTTCAGCCTACGGCGGCAACACCGCCTACGTCCCCGAGGCCGAGGTTCACAAAATAGAAGCGCAGGTGACGCCCATCTTTGTGACGAATTGAGCATCTGGTTGAATTGAATGCTGAACCAAGCGATGAGCTTTGGCACATCTCGCACGGGAAAAAGGATGAGCTCGCCCACGAGAAGCCGGATGGGAGGAACGCCGGTGACGATGCCTCCGCCGCCGCTGACAGCATTGAAGGATCAGATTTGGCTCGGCATCCGCCGCGCGGTGAACCAGTGATCGCCGCGGACTGCGTCGGCATGCGTGGCGGCTTGGTGTCAGTTCCTGTTTCGATTCTTGCTCGCGCCCTTCAACGCCGTCGCTGGCGACAACGTCGCGGGGTCGTTCATCTGCATGCAGGTCAATAGATCAACGTAGCTGCCCGTTCCCAATAGCGTCGCTTCGGCGGCGCAGCGGTCACGAATGGACGCGGAATAATTTGACCAGATAGTAGCAAGCTGCTGTCGCGCGGCGTTCTCGTCGCGCATGCAATTCTCGACAGATTGGGGAAGATCGAGGTTCATGGCCTTGTCCGTGGCCGCCGTTTCTTTGCATGTCCTTTCGACGTCGATAACGGGCACCACATCTCCGACGGGCACCACCAATGGACTTCCAAGCTGAGTGACCAGTACGAGTGACAAGAATGCCCCGTTCATTGCGGCCTCCTTCGAGTGCGCTGAAGCACGGATCGGAAGCTTCCAGCGCGAGTTCGCTCCCGGCTGCCCCTGCCGGTTCGCTATGGGGCGAGCGCTCTTTTTGAGAGCGCCCGCGTGTTGAAAGACCGGGCCGATTACTGCCCTTGATGTTGTTTGATCTTCTCCTCAATCTCCCGTTTTACGGTTTCAAGGTTGAAGCTCGCTGGCGCCTGCATGGGAGGAAACTCGATCGCAGTTTGCGCCAATTTGGCGACCTCCTGTTGAACAACCACGAAGCGCCAGAATTCGCGGGCCATGAAGTCGTTGAAGTAGCCGGGCGACCCGGTGTTCAGCGTCTCGCCTCGGAGGATGGGCAGCCTCTCAAACGGATCCTGGCGGATGTTGATGATGGCTGGCATGTCGGTCGTGTCCTTCTCGCCGGGCCACCCGTATGGCTGCTGGAAGAACTGGAACTTGAAATCATCGTGGCGAACTGCGCCCAAATGCGGACCGGCAAAATAGAAGATCTCATGGCGAGCGGAGGGACCCTTGCCCGTCAGAAGATCCATCTGATTGTAGCCGTCGAGATGATTCTTGTAGGTGCGGCCTTCCAGCGTCACGCCCTTGAGAAGCTGGTCGGTAACGTTCGGGTTTCCGGCTGCAGCGGTCAATGTCGGGAACCAATCGAGCCCGGAGACGATTCCATTCTCGACCGAACCGGGCTTGATGTGGCCGGGCCAGCGAATGATGGCCGGCACGCGGAAGCCGCCTTCAAAGGCGGTCCCTTTGGTGGACTTGAACGGCGTCATGCCGCCGTCCGGCCAGGTAAACACCTCGGCGCCGTTGTCCGTCGTGAAGATGACGATGGTGTTGTTGGTTTCGCCGATGTCGTCGATATGCTTGAGCAGGGCACCAACGCTGTCGTCGAGCTGGGCCATGCCGGCTTCCTCGAGACCGTAATTCGACTCGTGGTTCTGCATCGCGCTGTACTTCTTCGACAGGAATGTCCAGACGTGCATGCGCGTCGTGTTGTGCCAGACGAAGAAGGGTTTGCCGTCGCGCTTGGCCTTATCCATGAAGTCGCTGGACGCCTTGACCAACACCTCGTCGAAGGTGGTCATGTCGTACTTCGCCTTCAGGAACGGTAGGTCATGCATATTCGGCACGTTCTGCATGTCGGGAAACGGCGGCAGCGGCCCCTCGTCGACGATCCGCTGCTTGCCGATCTTGCCCCAGCGCGGCATCTCGGTGGGGTCGTCCTTGTCCGTCGCGTAGCTGTGGATCAGGCTGCGCGGCCCGTACTTGTTGTAGTAGTCCTGGTTGACTGGGAACGAGTACCAGTAGGGGTCGGACATCGCGTCGAGGTGATACAGGTAGCCGAAGAATTCGTCGAAGCCGTGCACCGTCGGCAGATATTTGTTGAGATCGCCGAGGTGGTTCTTGCCGAACTGTCCGGTGGCGTAGCCGAGCGATCTGAGGGCGGTGGCGAGTGTCACGGCCTGGTCCGGTATGCCAACATCGGCACCGGCCTGACCGACAGTCGTCAGCCCCGTGCGGATCGGCAACTCGCCAGTGATGAAGTTGGCGCGTCCCGCCGTGCAGCTCGCTTCGGCGTAGTAGTCGGTGAACATCATGCCTTCAGACGCCAGCTTGTCGAGGTTTGGCGTCTTGCCCGACATCATTCCGCGGTGGTAGGCGCCGATGTTGAACCAGCCAACGTCGTCACCCATGATCACAACGATGTTTGGTTTTCGCTCCTGCTGGGCAAAGGCGGGAATGCTCGCCATTGTCGTGACGCTACACAACACGACAATGGCAGCCCAGATCGTTCTGAACATTCTCATGGAAGCCTTCCTTGATGCCGACTGCAGAAACCCGGGCCGCAGCCTTCGCCCAACTCCACCCACCAACCGATTTGCATCGTGATCAATGGAGGATCACATGTCGGCAATCGGTCGGACGCCTCGCGGACAGGAAATTGGTCGAAACGCCCTGGATGCGCTATGCACTTTCGGCAGGACCATTCTCACGCAGAAATCGGCATGACAGCAGGCTTCGCTCGTTTTGCTCCAGGCCCAGCGCTGGGCGATGGCTTGCTCAGCGCCGCGCGGAGATCTCTGCATCAAGTCAGCACGGGCGATACATCGCCTGAAGCTGTCTGCCTCGGAGGAAGATTGTTCTCGGAGTCAACCCGCCGTGACGCGCGATCCAGCGCCGCACCTGTACCGGATACATCGCAAAGAGCATCCGGGTTGCTTCGAGGCTCGTGATGGCGCGTCGGTGAGCACCGAATTCCCAGGCGGCGTGGAAGGCGAGGTTGGCCCTTGAGGTTACGCAAATCTTATCGCGCGGAATCGCTGCAAGCACGATGGTGCAAGCCGACGCGCAAAGGCCATCGATCATCACCCTTTGGCCGGAAGCACCCAGCTCCTCATAACTGTCCAGGTAGCTGTCGATCAGTCCCCCACGGTCATTTGCAATCCGAACCGCTGCCTGGCACGCTCCTATGCACGCGATCAAGAGCGCTGCCGCGAACATTCCGCTGAGAAGCTTCATGTTTTGCCGCCCCTAGGTGATTGTGATGCGTATTACGCGCTCCCTCAGGCTTGCTTCACCACCAGTAGCCAGAAGGTTGATCGCAGCCGTTCACCCAGGTGAAGCCGTCCCAGAACAAGCACTGGTCGTAGCCCGCATATGGATAGCCGTAGTCCCAGCTACTCGCGGCGACACCGGCGGCGACGACGCCAGCCGCAATCGGCCAGCCCCATCCGCCCCAGCCACCGCGCCAGCCGGGCCGCCATCCAGCCCAGCCTCCGCCCCAGCCCGGGCGCCATCCGCCGCGCCATCCACCGCCCCAGCCGGGGCGCGCGACCAGAGCGCCGCCGCGAAAGCCACCAACGGCCATGGCGCGGCTTCCTGTGAATCCGGCGCCTCTAAAACCGCCGCCGAAACCTCTTCCCGCAAATCCGCCGCCATGAAAGCCGCCGCCATGGAATCCGCCGCCGCCGAAGCCTCCTCTTGCTGCTGCAGGATCCGCGGTCAGCGCCAGCATTGATGCGGCGATCGCGACACCAATGAGAATCGTGCATCTCTTGTTGCGCATTGCAGGCACTCCTGTTCTTTCGGTCCTCCAAATCAGACTCCAGCTCCGCCGATCGGCCGGCGCCGCTGGCGCCGTTGTCCAACGAGCCCGCGTCTTCGCGTTGCCTCAGACAGCGAATTCTGAAAGCTGGCCTAAACTTTCCCGACGGGCTATGCGATTTCGGCTGAATTCAGCGCGGTGAGATGCGCGACCAAGCTCTTGTGCGCCATGTTAGCATACGCAGTGAAGCTAGACCCACATCATCACAAGCGAGCAGGCCGAGCGTGACGATCTCCCCATGGCGGGCGATCCGCGGGGATTGGCGCCGATGGGCAATATCGAGCTGGCATCGCAAATGTTAATCTGCCCACTCAGCCGGCGGGCAGGCGTGGCGTCTCGCTGCCCTCGGCGGCGATGTGAAATCGGGAGATCGGTAATGTCAGACAGAATCAAGAATGCCTTGATTGCACTGTTGTGTTTGTTGGGCGCGATGAACGCGATTGCGCTTGTCGTCAATCTTTCGCAGCCTTCCAGGGCGGCCGTCCGCGGAATGAGCTACCAGGATCTGCTGCACGACCCCGATTTCACGCGAGCGGTCAAGACGATCGCCGAGCAATGCAACGTCAACGTCGATCTCGCAAAGCTGAAGTGCCAAGGTGGATGATCCCGGCACCGGCTGTTGCTTGGTGATCGACTACCTGCCTGCAGCACGTGTCAGGATGGCTGCCATCAACTGAGCGGCCGTCTGGCTGGAGACAACAGCTTGCCTCTTGAGTTCTCGATAGACGTCGGGAGGAAGAGGAACGTTCGCAATGATCAGCGTACCCGCCGGCATCATGTTCGCCGCGATCTGGCGTTCCAGGATGCTGTCGAACCGGCGCATGCGGTCCCATTTCTCGGCAGCGGTGAGCCCGGCTCGCGGGCGACGACGCGACAATAGGCGGCGATCAGGACATTCTGCACCTCGGACCACGAGATATCGGGGCTGGCGATTTGCAGCCTGTTGATCTGCTCGTTGATCTCGTTGGCGAGATCGACGCGGTTTTCGGTGGTGAAGAGCGCGCCACCGGAAGCGTCTCCGATGAGACTGGGAACCGATCCCGGACCGATTTCCGGACATTCGAGAGTGTCGGAACTGTAGCTTTGCCCCGCTGAGCAACAAAGGAGCATGACGAGCGCGAGCACAAATCCGAGGCAGCGCCGCCGGCATTTGCATTGAGCCGTGATGAGCGCGACAGCGCGAATTGTGGCACGCGAAGCCAATGAAGCATTCCAAATGACAGGGCCGCTCTCGAAACGTACTTGCGGAGACGGTGCTGCTGCTCGAACGGCAACGCTCGCTTCCAATCATTCTTCATGCTGATCACCGTCCAGCCGACCTTCGCCTCGTCAGATCCCGGGAATCTGTGCGCGGGCCTAAGGCACGCGCCATCTGACGGTGGCGCCAAAGTCTTCGACGCGAAGCCCTCATGTGGCCCAAGGGGAACCCAGTTAGTTCGTGAACAGGTCGAACTCAGGAGGGCGGAGCAGGCACGGCCGCTTGGACGCCGGCCAGAGCCGTCTGCAGGGCCGCTTCCTTCGTATGATCGAGCGAGGTTCTCAGCACTGTACCGCCTTCGCCCTTGAGGCCTTCGAGCACCTTATCTGCTGTGACCTTCCGCGCCAGGACGAATAGCGCCGCTGTCCCGGGCTGGATGGCGGCCGCCGTATCTTTCATGAATTTGTCATTGATGCCAGCATCGGTCAAAGCACCGCCCACAGCCCCGGAGGCGGCGCCCAAGGCCGCGCCAGCGAGCGGCATCAAAAAGATCAGGCCAATCAGCGTACCCCAAAAAGCGCCACCGACGGCTCCTGCGGCGGTAGTGTTGATCATCTGGTTCAGTTTGATATGGCCCTTGGCGTCCTTCACGGCGACCACTGCATCACCCAATTCGAGCAAGTATTCCTTCTGCATGGCCAGTAATTTCTGTCTGACTTCCTCCGCCTTCGCCTCAGTTGGGAATGCGATTACGACGAGATCACTCATTGCGATCCTCCTCTAAGACATTTTCCTCGTTGCACGAAAGAAGAGCGCAGGTGGGCCGCCAAGCGTACTATTCGAACGCGAAGATGCGCTTCCAATCGTTCATGCTGATCACGTTCCAACCGTTCTTCCTCGCCTTATCGTAGAGCACCGGCGTGAACGTGCCGCAGAGCCGGCACATTTCGCGTTGCCTCAGTAGCAAGGCGGGTAGGGGTAATAGCCGCAATACGGATTGGCCGCCGCGGCGCCTAATGCCGCTGCACCCAGCGCGGCCCCACCAACTGCGGCGGCTGCATACGGAGCCCCGCGATACCAGGCACCGCGAGCGACGTAGGGATGGTAGCCGACAGCGCCGACGTGACCATACCCGACGCGATCGAAGCCGCCGGCACGGAATCCACCGGCATGGAAGCCACCGAACCCGCCGGCGTGGAAGCCGCCAGCATGGAAGCCACCGAAGCCGAAACGATCGATGAAGAGCGCCGCAGGCCCATCGCCGCCTGTGAGCTCGCCTTCGAGCACGTCAACGTCGAAGGTCAGCTTGTCGCCCTCGAGCTTCGCAGTCTTCAGCGTGACGACGGCATCGCGGATTTTCGATCCGTCCGTGTTGAATACCGAGATGGTGCCGTTCGGCGGATCCTTGGTGAAGCTCTCATCGCTTTCATTGCTGGGCGACCATTCCTCCAAGAGGTGCGTCGTCAGCGCATGCCCGGCCGCCCGCACCGGGCGGTCCGCAAAAACGATGGAGTTGGGCGCAACGCCCGTCAGCGTCAGCTTCCCGCCCTGCAGGCTGGCGCCGCGGGCGTTCATGACGATCAACGACGGCACGATGTCCGGGCTGGCCTGGCCGATCGTCTTCTGCAGCGGCACGTGCTGCGGTGTCGAAGGCGTTGTCTGAGCCAGCGCGGGCGCTACTCCGCAGAGCAGGAGAGCGATGATCATGTGACCGGCTCGATTTCTTCTGGTCATGAGCGACTCCTAACGTTCACATCGGTCAGATTGGTGGTCTCTCAGGGATTGCATGGGAAACGCATCGCTTCACCGGTGGTGGGCGGACGCCCGTGGGGGCGTCCGCATGGTCGTCGCGTCTGCTCACGCCTCTATTCACCAGCGTGACTGCTCGTCTTCATCTCCCTGACCTGCTGCATGACCTGTTCCAGATTGTAGCTCGCTGGATTCTGCAGCGGCGGGAATTTGACGAAAGTCTCAAGGTGCATCAGCCACAACTGCTGCCCGATAGGCAGCATGTTCCAGTCATAGACATACGCGGTAGACGGAGAAGCAATCGCCCCGCCCATACCGAACAGCGTCTTCTGCTGTTGGCCAATGGAAGTCTCGAAGGGATCGCGCTTGACGTTGACGACCTGGGTCCAGTGGAAGGGCAGCACTCCGGAAATGAAGCCCGACGGTGCATCGGACACCATTGCGAAGTACATCTTCCAGTTCTTGTAGCGGACGGCCGACGGCTCCTTGCCGGAATAATACAAGAAGTGGTCGCGTGCCGACTTGTCAGACTTGCCGCTCAGATAGTCGATCTGATTGACGCCATCGAGTGTGGTCTTGACGATACCGGGATACTGGCCGGCCTCAATCCGCTGCTTCAGGGCGTTGCCTTTTGGTCCGCCGGCGGCCTCGACAAGCGTCGGGAGCCAGTCGAGGGCGGCGAACATTTCGTTCTTGACCGTGCCGGGCTTGATGACGCCCGGCCAGCGGATCACCATCGGAGCCCGCATGCCGCCCTCCCAGGTGCTCAGCTTGCCGCCCTTGAACGGAGTGGTGCCACCGTCCGGAAAGGTGATGGTCTCGGCGCCATTGTCGGTGGTGAACACGACGATCGTGTTGTTGACTTGGCCCATGTCTTCGAGCTTCTTCAGCACCACGCCGATATTGTCATCCATCTGCTTCATGCCGGCTTCGTTGACGCCCCAGTCCTTGCCGCCAGCTTCGCCAACCATCGCCAAGTATTTGTCCGAAAGCACGGTCGTGATGTGCATGCGCGCCGGGTTGTACCAGACGAAGAATGGCTTGTTGGTCTTCTTCGGATCGTTGCGGTCGAGGAAGTCAACGACCTTGGCCGAGATTTCCTCGTCCACCGTCTTCGAACGCTCAAGTGTCAGCGGTCCCTCGTCCTTGCACATTTGCTTGGCGCTACTGCCGTCGGATGACGTGCACGCGAGCACCGGACGCGGCGGCGTCAGGCAAACCGTGGTCTTGGGATCCACCGCGCCGGGGACCTCGGACAATCCAGGGATCGGCGTGTTCTTGCATGGCGGCGCGAGGGTCTGCTGGGTCGGGGTTTTGTTGATATCGGGGAAGCTCACCCCCTGCATGGCGTCGAGGTGATAGAGGTAACCCCAGTATTCCTGGAAGCCGTGCGCCGTCGGCAGCGATTCTGTGTGGTCGCCGAGATGATTTTTGCCGAACTCGCCGGTGGTGTAGCCGAGATCGAGCAGAAACCTGGCAAGCGTCGGGGTCCCAGGCCGCAGATAGGATGGACTGCCGGGAATTTCTGGCAACGTCATGCCGACGCGGACCGGCTGCATGCCGGTGAAGAAGGCTGTACGCCCCGCCGTGCAGCTCTGCTCGGCGTAATAGTCCGTGAACATCGCGCCTTCGTTGGCGATGCGATCAATGTTCGGCGTTTCGCCGACCATCAGGCCGCGGTGATAGATGCTGGGCTGCATCCAACCGATGTCGTCGCCCATGATAAAGAGGATGTTGGGCTTCTGCCCCTGCTGGGCGGAAGCAGGAATGCTCGCCATTGTCGTGGCCGTACACGCCAGGACAATAGCGCCCCAGATTGCTCTGAACAGGCTCATAGTTGGCTTCCTTGATGTCGGCTGCCGAAACCGGGCCGCAGCCTTCGCCCCCCATCCACCCACTGACGGTCTTTGCCGATCCATACAGGATCAGGCGAGCACTCAGTCGCCATGCACGCACGAAATTGGCTGAAGGGGCCTCGATGCGCTATGCGATTCCGGCAAGCGCAATGCGGCGTCTCAGAAGCAGTCTTCCAAAAAATACTGGGCGACCCGAGGCATTCCGATTTTCGCGGGGGAGGGGCCAACACCAAAGTTGGCGCCGTCGGGATTAGCTCGTTTCCCACTCCGAACGTCTACTTAGCGGCGGCTCGTTCAGCGGCTACGTGCCGAATCTGCATTGTGCGCGCCACGATCCCAACGCAGGCTGGCTCCGCTGGCAGCCAGTAGGAGCGCAATCAAACGACAGTAAATCGGCACCTGACGCTTCCGAATCTGCATAGACGGCGCTGCAAGCTGGATACTAGATATTTCGTAAGTTGAGGCCTCCTGCTGACAAACAAGAGTACTTTTGGCTTTTGCGCTAACGCTGCACACGGACTGAAAACGATGGACGGCGGCGGGAGTGGGGCCGGACGAGAGCCTAGCGCCGCAGTTAGGCCAGTCTCACGATTTGACCAATGGAGTGAGTTATGAGGCATTTGTGGCTAGCTATTGCAATCCTGCCCGCCCTTGCCAGCGCGGGGGCGTCGGCACAATCGATCAATCTCACCGGCATCTATACTTGCGTCGACAGATGCCGGGGAAACCTACCTGCCCATATCACGCAGAACGGAGCTGCGCTCAATCTCTTGACCGAAGGAGGCGTCCCCGCCCAGGCATGGCCGGACTGGTTTTCGCCGACAAGCCGGATCTGGATTGATGCCTTCAACGAAGGCGCGGTCTATTCACCGAATGGTATGGTCATTCAGTTCGACAATGGGACCATCTGGCAACGAGGCTTGCCGCCGCCCCAACGCAGATAGAACGCTACGCCTATGTTAGACTAGGTATCGAGCGTGCCACAATGCGTCACTCCGGGCGCAAACGACCGAAGATGACGGATGTGGCGGCGGCAACTGCCGATGGTAGTGCCGTCGTCCGAAGCGTATTGAGGGCGCGTCAGTACTGATTTGGGCAGACCCAAGCGCCGTAGGCATTACGATAGCAGCCGCTGTTGTAGCCGTAGGCGCCGTAATAACCGGCCGCCGCCGCACCCACCGCCGCCGCTCCTACCGCCGCTCCACGATAGGGATAATATCCTCCGCGCCAGGCGACGCCACGATAAGCCGCTCCACGATAAGCCGCCCCGCGATAGGCGCCGCCGCGATAAGCCACGCTACGCCCGGCTACAGCGCCCCCTCGGAAATGTGCCGCGCGAACCCCGCCACCGTGAAATCCGCCGCCACGGAAACCACCGCGGGCCAACGCGTCGTCGGGGACAAAGGTTGCGCTTACAAGGACGGTGGCTGCAAAGCCAATCAAAGCCTTTCGCAACATTGGCCATTCTCCCTTGCTAGAACTGCACTGAAACAACGGCCCCGCAAATCCGCATCGGTTTTCGCCACGCGTTCGCGCTTAGCCAGTCGCTCCGGCCTAGGATGGCACAGCCGACCTTGCGCCCCGCTTTGAACTGTGTGGTTCGCGAGGACACAGAGCCGGCATTCTGGGCGCGAGCCTAGCATCCGGCTATGCGATTCCGGCGGAATTCGCTTATCCCTCTTCAACAAACTTCCGCTCAGCCACTCGCGCTTCCCGCCTCGCTGCGGGCCTTCGAGATTCCGAATCTGCATAGTCAGCACTGCGAACCAAAACTAGCTTTGCATCATTTATCGGAAGGAAAATTGTCCTGACGTACTTTTGAGTGCGATTATGCAATCGAGAGCCGGAGCATTTCCCCGTAGCGCGGGCACGCAACCAAACGAGCGTCGCCCACAGCTCCGATTGCGCAAAGGCCTGTTCGCGCCATGAGAATGTCTGACTCAGAATCAGATGCGATCATGATGCGTCGCTGCGTTGCTCTCGCGCAATGCGCAGGCAAAAGCGGGGAGTACCCGTTTGCGGCCGTCATTGCGCGCCGGGGCGAATTCATTTGCGAATCCCTCAATATGGTCAAAGTCGAAGGAGACGTTACGCGACACGCCGAAATGGTTGCAATTGCTTCGGCTCAGAAGAAGCTCCGCGCGACAAGCCTCGATGATTGCACGCTCTATTCGACCATTGAGCCTTGTGCGATGTGCTCCTATGCCATCCGCGAAACCAGGATCGGACGCGTGGTGTTCAGCTTGCGGTCACCGCTCATGGGTGGCCACTCGCGATGGAAGGTTTTGACCGATAGCAATCTGTCCTCGGTGCTGCCGGAGGTGTTTGCTCGGCCGCCCATCGTCCTGTCCGGATACCTGCAACAGGATGTTGAGATGATTTTTCAGAAGCGAAATCCGCTTAGCTGGCGATTCATGAAAGCTCGAAAGATCTTCGTCGAGAGCCCCGATGTTGAGCACTCCACTTTGATCAGTAAGTCGCGCGTTGGCCGTCGGTCCCGTCTCGCGAACTTTGTCAGGGCTGCGGTTCTCGATCGCCTTTGGCGCAGTTAGGATTTTGCCCGGAGGGGCAGCCGGGGAACGAATTTGCCGAAGTTGCATAGCCACCGTCCCTGGCTCCGGTGAACTTCAGAATCGAGAGCAGGGAGATGTCGAGTTCGCTTCGCAGCGGAGCACCCTCCGCGCGCCGATGCACTGCAGCAGGCACAAGAAGGAGCTGGCGCGCTGCTAACGTCGAGGGGTTGCCTTAAGCGCCATTCGTCCGCTGACGGTCGTGTCGCGGCAGAAGGTGGATCAACAATGGATGCCTCATTTGGCGTATTGGACGCATTCGCATTTGTGGTGTTTGCCGTTCTGATCGTGGTGGCGGTGATCATCTTCGTCAGCTTGGGGCAACTACCGGGTCGACTCGCTCGGAAATGGGGGCATCCGCAGGCTTCTGCCGTCAACGTCGCCGGCTGGATCGGCATCGCGACGGGCGGATTGCTGTGGCCGCTGGCATTGATCTGGGCCTTCATCACGCCATCCGGATCGGCCGCTTCGAGAGCCCAAAACGATCAGAATGCACCGGACGTGGCCGAACCAGAGGCGGCCACCAAACAGCAATCTCAACTGCGCAGCCTCCCTGCCCACGAGGAGATGCGGCAATGATTGCATTTCTGATCATCGTCTATGCCGCGGTCGTGCTGGTGCTCTTCAAGGTATTGCGCCTGAAGCCGCGGCCTTACCTCATCGCAGGCATGATCCTAGCCGGCGTCCTCCTGATCGGCGGCGTGGTGGTGGCATGGACGGTGTCGGCGCCGCTGACGGGACGGTTGGTGACGACGCAATACGTCGTCCAACTCGTCCCCTATGTGAAAGGACAGGTCCGAGCCGTGCATGCCGAGGCGAACAAGCCGATGAAGAAAGGCGACTTGCTCCTCGAGATCGATCCGGCGCCGTACCAATATACGGTTGATCAGCTTGAGGCGCAGCTCAAGGCATCGAAGGCGAACGTCGAGCAGGCGCAGGCCAGTGCGGAAGCGGCGGATGCCAATATTGCGAAATCCAAGGACGGAGTCGCTCAGGCGCAAGCCGCGGTTGAACAAGCCAAAGCGGCCGTCGCCAACGCGCAAGCCGCCCTCAACAAAACAAAGGCGGCTGCTGAGCTGGCCAAGACGCAGGAACAGATCGCCTTGAACATTCAGCGAGCTGACGTCGCCGCAATCAGCCAGCTTAAGGTGGCCGAGGCCAAGCAGCAGCGCCAGGAGGCGGATGCCGCCGTTCAGCAGGCCGCGGCTGGCGTCACGCAGGCACAGGCTGCCGAGCAACAGGCGGTGGCCGCATTGGCCGCTGCTCAGTCTACGCTGCAGCAGGCGGAAGCAGCGGCGCGTCAGGCCGCCTTCGCCGTGGTCGTGGCCCAGAGCGGCGTACCCGCTGTAGAGGCGCAATTGGGGGACGCGCGCTTCAACCTCGCGCAGTGCCGGATGACGGCGCCGGCTGATGGATACGTGGTGAACTGGCAGGTCCAAGCGGGGACCATGCTGGTGCCTATGCCGCTCGCAGCAGCCGGGACCTTCGTCGACACCTCAAGCATCGCCGTTGGGGCCGTATATCCTCAGAACTGGCTCGTGAATGTAAAGCCAGGTGACGACGTGGAATTGGTGCTCGATCCTTATCCAGGCCGATTGTTCACCGGAAAGGTGGACGCCGTCATACCTGCCTCCGGTGGCGGTCAATTCACAACCAGCGGAGACATCCCGACAGCGGCGAGGGTCGGATCGACCGGCGCCTATGCGGTCAAGATTCTTTTCGATGATCCGGCCGTCTCACGCAATCTGTCCATCGGCTCTGGGGGAAGTGCCGCCATCTACACCCACGTGGGCAAGCCAACCCACATCATCTCCAAGGTCGCAATTCGGATGAAGAAGTGGCTGCTGTACGTCGTGCCGACCGTGGCCAAGAGTTAGGCCGAGCCTGTTTGGCGGCCCGGGATGGATTTGCCGAATTTGCATGTGACATTAATGCCTCAGCGCGCGATTTTGTAGTCAACGCCGTGAACGTCCGGCACGGGCGATTGTCAAAATTGATAGGGTTGAGAGGGGGCATGTGAGCAACTGGGGGGAGGTTGCGTCAATGGAGATTCTCCGCCTCGTCCGACGCGGAGCAAGACGTCGCGCCCTGTCGGCAGCGCTAGTTCTACCGCTGGCTGGCTGCGCGGTCGGTCCGGACTTCATTCCGCCGGCAGCCCCGATCGCCGACGAGTTTCTCAGCGCGAAGAGCGGCTCGATCAGATCGGGTCACCAGGATTATCGCGATTGGTGGAAGACGTTCCGCGATCCTACGCTGAACGAGTTGGTCCGGATTGCCTACGGCCAGAACCTCACTTTGTTGAGTGCGGGGACCCGCGTGCTCCAGGCCCGTGCTGTGCTGGGCATCGCCATCGGCTCGTTCTATCCGCAGGTGCAACAGGGGACGGGATCGTTGATCTATACCCAGCCCAGCGCTGCTACGCCACTTGCCCTTCCGAACGCAACACCCACGCAGTTCTGGACCGATTCGCTTGCCGCACAGGCTGCCTGGGAGTTGGACTTCTGGGGCAGGTTTCGGCGTGGTGTTGAATCGGCTGATGGCGCCTATCTTGCTTCGATCGCGAGCTACGACGACGTTCTGGTGACCCTTCTGGGTGATGTCGCGGCAACGTATATCGGTATCCGCACCACGGAGCAGTTGATCGCGATCGCCCATTCCAACATCAGCAAACAGGAGCAAAGCCTCAAGATCGCGAAGGCAAAATACACCGGGGGCGGCAGCAGCGAACGCGACGTCTTTCAGGCGACTAACGTTCTCGAGCAGACGCGAGCGGCGATTCCACAGCTCACCATCCAGTTGCAACAGGGAGAGAACGCGCTCCGTGTGCTGCTCGGCCTCCCACCCGTCTCGCTGGCGGCGCTACTCGCCCGGTCGAGAGGCAGGATACCAGTACCGCCCAGCACGATCGCCGTCGGCATCCCGGCGGATCTGCTCCGTCGCCGGCCGGACGTTCGCGCCGCGGAGCTTGCCGCACTGGCGCAGAACGCCCAGATCGGCGTGGCCGAGGCGCAGCTCTATCCGGCCATCAGTATCACCGGCACGTTCGGAGGCGCGGCCAGTACTGCCAACGGCCATAACCTGGGCCAACTCGTCAGCTCCAGGGGCGTGACCTATGCCGCCGGTCCGTCGTTTCAATGGAATATCCTGAACTACGGGCAGATCACCAACAACGTGCGTCTGCAAGATGCCAAGCTGCAACAGTTGTTGGTCGACTATCAAAACACGGTCCTCAAAGCTCAGCAGCAGGTCGACGACGGCATTTCCGCCTTCCGGCAGTCGCGCCTGCAGGTCGGATACTTGCGCAAGAGCGCCGACGCTGCACGCGGCGCCTTGAGAATTGGTACGGAACAGTACGAGCAAGGGGCTACAGATTTCACGACCGTGCTCACTGCCGAGCAGAATTTGTTTCAGGCGGAGAGCAGCGTGGCGACAGCCTTGGCCAATGTCGCACTCGGTGCCACCGCCATCTACCGCGCGCTCGGGGGCGGATGGCAGATACGGGAGGACAGCTATTTCGTGACCGCTGCGACGCGCGACCAAATGCGGGCGCGGACCAACTGGGGAGAACTGCTGCCGCCGGCCAGCCAGCCGCAGCCGCCGGCCCCGGGTCTTCCTTCGCCCGCAGACATTGGACCGACGGTCCGGCCTCCGGAATGGTGAATGCGTCAGGACGATGCGGCAGAATCCTGTGCTCCAGGCTGCCGAGCGCGTTGCAGTGTGGTCGAGGGCGATTCACCGAAAGTGGTGCGATACGTCACCGAAAAGCGGCCAAGCTCCAGGAACTGATGATTTCGGGCGACTTCAGCAACGCTCGATTTTGAAGGATCGGCAGACCGCAGCGCGGCGCGGGCCTTGTTCAAGCGCTGCAACAAAAGATATCGTGTAGGGCTCACGCCAAGAAACTCGGCGCAACACATCCGCAAGGTTCGTTCGGCTACACCGATCTCCGCACAAAGCGTTGGCATGTTGAGCTTCTGATCAATGCGTTTGCGCAGTGTTTCTTCGAGGCGAACCATGACAGCGGCATGATGATGTCTTCTCCTGGGATGGTCGTCCGCCTCGTTGGCAGCCAGGCAATGGGTGACAGCGTGAAGCATTTCTTGCTCCAGCGCTCTTGCGATCTCGGGGCGCTCGGTCAACTCCTTTCGGGTTTCCGCGAGATGGCAGGCTTGCCTGAACAGGCTCTGGAATCTTGACGTTGTCGCGCGCGAAGGACGGAGTATCCTGTTGAGGCGTGGCGACGCGATCAGCCGTCCGGTCAATGCCTTGCCGCCATCGGCGAGTTGCTCGGACGGTAACGAGAGCAAGCCCCACTGGCACTCACCGTTGGAGCGTTGATGCACGCGCTCGCCGCCGCTGTGAAGGACCATGTCGCCGTTTCGCAAGGCCAATCCGCCGCATCTGAGGGATGCGTTGGCGACTGGAAACGACAGGAAGGTCCGTCCGGGGAGCAGCGAGATATAGGCTATGCGGGGGAGACTCTCGCAACACCGATAAATTTCCAGATGATTCAGTTTCAACCGTGTCAGCCGGGCCCTGAAGTCTCCGGCGCCTGCAATCGTGAGGTTGACGCCTACGTTGCCAAACGCGGCCGCGTAACCATCCGGATCGCAAAATGTGCGTGTACCGCCTTCGGCCATATCCCATGCCCCGTCGGATCGGCGGAACAGTTCTTGCGACCGGTTGAAACTTCTTAGGTCGCACCGAGGGAGCCAGCATTGGGCAATTGACGCCTTTCGGCTATGCGCCTTCGGAACTTCGAAGGTGCATTGCGGAGTCCGATGACTATGCAAGTTCGGCAGGCGGGAAGGATCTCGACGAGGCGCGGCGATCAATTGAAAGACCGCCCTGAAGGGGCGGTCTTTCAGAGAACGACCGAATGTTTATGGCCGTATCCCCATTTTGCGGCAACAATCACGATAGGCGTCCATTCCAAGAGCCTGCCTGTCGGCAGTCGCGCCGGAAAAACCGACCGACACGTTGTTTGCTGCGGCATTAGCCTGCCTGAAGCATTCAGCACGTGCCGCTCTGACGTCCATCTTTTTTGCCGTTTGCGCCTGCAGTGAGGTTGAAAGACATGGAACGAGTAAAGCGATAGCAAAGGCCGTTCGCATCCAGAACATATTTGCCTCCTCGACGAACACTAGGCAACTCGCCGGCACGCCGAGCGGTGCCCGGAGAGGTGTCAGCCCGCCTGTGAAACGATATTGGGGGCGGAGCGGGAGCGGCTATGCAATTACGGCAAGGATACGCAATTGTTTGCTGAACGGTCGACGGTGAGAGGAGACTACCAAACCGACCGAACGCGGGGTTGCTTGCGGCGGGTGCTCCCAGCTTATCACGCGATCAACAGCATTGCGTAGCTTGCGCGTGCGGACGACGGGTGTCGCTCGTCGCTACGTCCCGCCCAAGACGAGCGAACAAGGTTGGTTCTGCACTTTGGTCTTAGTTGGCTTGGGCAAATTCATCCAGCGCTTGGACCGGCACGGAGACGACGTTGGGCATTCCCCACGCCGTCGAGATCCGTATTTGACGGGACGCCCATACGATAGTCTGCGTGAGCACGTTGCTGATGACTGCCGCGACCCGGCCGTCGCAATCGATCACTGGTGCCCCCGAAGCGCCATGGTCGATGACCAAGCGGTTCTCGCCTTCATAGAATTCCAGGAGTGCCATGCCGGCGAGCTTCCCGTCATCCCCGAAACGAACGAACCGTCCTCCCACGGGATGTAGGCTGCCGGCCGGATACGCCAGCGTCATGACCTGCTCGTCCGGCACGAGCGGCTTCCTCCGGATGGCGACGCTCCGCGCGGCGGAAGCGGCATGTTCGAGCTCGATGACTGCGAGCTTTTCCGCCTGGACTCCCGCCAGGCGCTGAATCCGAGCAGCAATGGACTGGCTGCCATCTCCGTCCGCGATCTCAAGCGGCTTCCACTCCTCCTTCGCGAGCTTCATTCCCGCGGCCACGTGCTCGGCGGTGACGATCGTCGTTGGAGACAGGAACCAACCGGTGCCTCGCACGCCGATGAGATCCGGACGCGCTTCGCGCTCGGCGTCGTCGAAATGGCGCATGATGCTGACGGTCGAGTGCGCGAGCTGTGCGGGATCGATGCAGGCGGCACGAGCATGCTGGGTGGTCGCAAACAGAAGGAAAGAAACGAACACCAGACGATGGGCACGTCCATGCATGTTGACGAATCTCCGCATCCCGCCGCAGTGGACGAGCGACTCTGTAGCCGGGCAACAGAGCGGACCGACTTATCCGGAGCTTTTTCCAAGGCGCGGAAAGTTTCGCGGCCGGTGTCGCGCCTTTATCACAGGCGTCGAGAATCTCCCGTGTCAGCAGCCAGCCGGAGCAACCTATTCCGGTTTGCAATCTGCTCGAGTAACGCCAGGAAAGTCACGGCGTTCCTAAGTTGATGGCGCGCTATCCACGGGACTGGCGATTGAAGCTGGTCGTCGCCCACTGGTTCCTGCGCAAGGTTCAAGTAGGCCAGGGGGGTGACGACAAGACGCGCTTACCGGTAGCCGGCGGCAGGGGCGAGAGACGACGGGGCTGCGTTGCAGCCGGACGGGTGGGCTGCGCAATGTCTCAGACGGCGACTCGTCAAAAGAGAGCGCGGTAGGCATCGGGAAGCTACGGAAGCTCCCATACGGGGGCTTGCTTGCGCCCCATGAACTCAGGCGAATCCAGGTTCGGTGACCGCAAGCGACGATGGCCGATTAAGGTGGACGGCAATCCTCTCCGCCGGGCGCCGCAACGTCTCGGATGGCGATTCACCGAACAGCGCGCGATAGGCGACCGAAAAGCGGCCAAGCTCCCAAAATCCATGATCGGCGACAATGCGCGTGACGGTCGACTTCAACGGATCTGCCCGCAGCAACGCGTAACGCGCGAGGTGCATCCGGCGCAGGGTGAGAAAACGGATCGGCCCCATGCCCAGATGCTCTTCGCAGGAGGCGCGAAGTGTTCGCTCCGCGACGCCTATCGCGCCGCAGATTTCGGTGAGATAAAGCGGCCGGTCGGGATTTGCCGCCAAGAACTCTTCGAAACGCGCGACGATCGCATCGTGGTGGCGGTCACCCGTTGTGGGTTCTAGGGCGATGCCGTCGGCGAGACATCGGACCATGACGTGGATGAGTTCATTCTCCAGTGCGCGAAGCACCTCCGGGATTTGGAGTACATCTGGAGTGTGATGGGCGAGCTGTCTGATCGCCCAATGCCGCTTCAAAAGCCGTGACATCAATTGAGGATGTGGATGAACAATGCGCGGATCTGATTGTTCTACGAGCTCTCGGCCTATGATCGCTTCGATTGCTTGATTCAGCTCGTCGGTTGGTAGAGAGAGCGAGCCGTAGTTGAAATCGTGGCCTGATCGCCGATGGACGACGTCGGACCTGTTGACGATGATGTCGCCGGGCGAGACGTCCAACCCGCAGTGCTGGAGCGGCGACGAATTAGATTCGGTCAGAAAACCGATCGACCGCCGCTCGGGTTTGCAGGCGACAGTGCAGACTGTTGGCGCGGATGCGTGAAGACCTTGCACCCAGAGCCGGTTGGCGCCGATCTGCGTGATCTCGACTTCAAAATCATCTTTCGTGGTTGGTAGTATCTCGACATCGGCAGCTAGGATCGCCGCCTGGCAATCCAACGGATCTGAAAAGGAAAGAACTCTACTCCAGGGCATTTCGGCCTCCCCCGAGGCGAAAAAGTGCGCTGCTACACGTAACGGTTACACACAATCAGTTCGTCAAAATGAATTCGTCAGCTTTTCATAGAACGGCGTGGATCAAGCCCATTCTTAGGACGTAGCACTCTAGCGCCACCACTACCCCTGATCAATGTGGTGTTTGCGACACAATTGTGGCCGACACTTACTCCGGCAAATGCCGCAAAAGAGCGCGCCAGCGATGACCTTTGATCAACGACGCGGTTGTTTGACATAGATCAACGCACGGATTGTGACGTGGCAAATTGCGGTCTTCGCGGCAACCTCGCCTAAATCGTCATTCCTGGAATGCCAGAGCTTGTGTCTTTGAGTCGAAGTTCAAGAATGCCAGATTGACCAAGAGCCGCTCACGATCCTGCCCCGCGCAAGTAAGGATGATGGGTCCAACGAGGCCGGGCTGACCTTAACGGTCGCTCTTGGCAGTTGGGCCTTTCCACACGCCTGAAGATGGCGGAGCCCGCCAGCGCGAATTGCACTGACCGCGATGCTTGGTTGTCAGCTCTTCCGCCGTCAGCTCCGATACCAGCTCGCCAGATTCCACGTCGTGACGTCCCATCCCGAAATGTCGGCCATGAGGTTATTGACGCCGGCGCCGACGATGTGGCGCGAGAGGAGCGGCAGGAACACATGGGCCTCGCAGAATATCTCGCCGACCTTGATCAGCAATGCGGCACGCTTGACCGGATCGAGCTCGTTCTGCGCAGCCTTGTAGGCCTTGTCAGCCTCGGGATCGGAATAGCGCGAGACGTTTCGGCCTAGCCATTTATTGTCCTTCGTGGCGATTTCCCAGGAGACGCACTGGTTCAAAAACCGTTCCGGATCGGGCTGCGGCTGCGTCGTATTGTACATCTCCATGTCGCAATAGAGTTTCGAGTAAGTGTCGGGGTTGGCAACATCCGACGAGAAGAACACCGACGCGGTGACCGACTTGAGCTCGATCTCGATACCGGCGCGCTGGCAAGCCTGCTTGATGATGGCCTGCGTCTTCTGGCGCGGGGCGTTGATCGAGGTCTGAAAGACGTATTTGAGCTTCTTGCCGTCCTTCTCGCGGATGCCGTCCGCGCCTTTCTTCCAGCCGGCCTCGTCGAGGATCTTGTTCGCTTTGTCGATGTCGAACGCGTATGTCAGCTTGCTCGACTTGAATTGCCTGGGCTGGTTGACGAAGCTCGCCGTCGCGATGCCGCCGCGGCCGTAGATGAATTTCTGGATCGCCTCGCGATCGATCAGGAGGTTGATCGCCTGGCGAACGGCCGGATCGGAGAGCGTCGGGTGCTTGGTCTTGATGCTCGAACGCTCGCCGTCGACCTCGGTCCAAGGGTCCGTCGTGTTGAGGATGATGAACTCGACGTTGCCGGAGGGCGTGACATCGACCTTGCCCTTCCCGCCGGTCTCCATGCGCTTGAGGACCTCCTCCTCCACCTGCAGGTTCCAGGCATAGTCGTATTCGCCGGTCTGCAGCACGGCGCGCGCCGCGGAGACGGCGTCGCCGCCGCCCTTGACTTCGAGCGTGTCGAAATGCGGCTGGTTCCTGACGTGATAGTCGGGGTTGCGTTCGGCCCGGATCATGTCGCCCGGCTTGAACTCGACGAACCTGTACGGGCCGGTGCCGACCGGCTTCAGATTGCCGGGCGCTTCGCGCGAGTTCGCGCCGACATAGTCGCCGAAATGATGCTTTGGCAGGATCTGGCCGACCGAGCCGACGAAAGGGTCGGCCCAGAACGGCGTCGGGGCCCTGAAGTTCACCTTGACGGTGTGGTCGTCGATCTTCTCGACCTTGATATCCTTGTAGGATCCCGTGGTGTAGGCCGCGGTTGCCAGGTCTGCGGCGTATGTCCAGGTGAAGACGACGTCGTCGGCGGTGAAGGGCTTGCCGTCATGCCACCTCACGCCCTGCTTCAGCTTCCAGGTCACGCCCATGCCGTCCGCCGAGAGGCCACCATTCTTCTTGGTCGGGACCTCAGCGGCGAGGCAGGGAATGAGGTTACCTTCCTTGTCCCAGCCGGCGAGCGGCTCGAAGAAGATCCGCGAGGCGATCTGATCCTTGGTGCCGAGCGCGAAATGCGGATTGAGCAGGGTGGGGGCCTGCCAGAGCAGGATCTTGAGCGGGCCGCCGCCGCCGGCCTTGGTCGGCTTGTATTGCAGCGTGGCGTCCGCCATCGCCACGTCGTTCCAGACCAGGAGCTGGCTCGCGACTGGCGCTGCGATTCCGACCGCAGCCACTTTCTGGATGAACGAGCGTCGCGATAGCGTGCCTTTCTTCACCTCCGCGATCAAACCGCGGATGTCGTTTTCGTTCATCAGATGACCTCCACCCTCACAAAGAAAAGCTGCCACCGGCTGTGATTTACATGCACTCCAGCTTGCGACGTCGGACCCCGTGGAGTCAAAGGATTTGCCCGTCGGGCAAAACACGCACCGTTCCACCGTCCGGTCAATCCCTCCCTACAAAAATATTCTACTTTACCGAACTTCGGATTTGTCGTATGTGTTTGCCCATCTTGGTCCACCAAGAGGGGCGATCGTACGTCGTCACGTTTCGCGGACCGGGTTGCGGTGGACGCGGCAGCGTCGGCACGAGAGGTTCGGGCAGGGCGGGTAGTCCCTGTGAGCCCGAGGCCGCGTGCAGACGAGCGGCGCTGCAAGGTTCGTCTCGCCAACACTCTCCGGCGCGTGTGCACACTGCCGGTGACTTGTGGCGAGCAAGCGAGCCGTGCGTACGGCAAAACCGTGTGGTCCTTGCTGCAAGCGCTATTTTAGGCTGCGTGAGAATGGCGAAATGCCGTGTTTTTTCAATGGCTTGCGCTGTGTTGACTCCGCCGGCAACAACCTTCGGCAAAACCGGCGGGCCCCAATAGGCCCTAGTTTCACAAGGAGCGCGCTCGGTGAGGTGGCCGGTGTGCTGCCAGCCGACCTCAACCTGTGTATCAGCCGGTACCCGTCCTTGTGACGCATTGTCAGGTCCGTATATGCTTTTCGCTTCAAAGGTTGGGGGCCTCGATGAAAATGGTTGTCGCCGCGCTGATGGCTGGTGCGGTCTTTTTCTTCGCCTCGCTCGCGTCGACCCCTTCGCTTGCCGATGTGCTGAGATGTAAAATCGAAGGCGCCAACGAAGACATTTTCATCACTACCGCACCCGACACCAATCAAAACGACGGTCAGTACGCCCGGATCGGCCTCTCGCCCGGCATCGGCGACCGAGCCTTTGTTGTCGCCGACCGCATGGGGGCGGTCGCATTTGTTGAACTGAATACCGACGGCACGCCAATTGGTTTGCTTACGGTTCAGAAGAACATGCGCGTAATCAAATCAAATCAAGCAATCGATCCTTCTGGTATGGTTTTGGCGCCTTCCCAAAGTACGGGAGTGTGCACTCGATGCGCTGGCCTGAGGGCCTGCTTGCACTAGCGACTAGCTACGGTTCATCCGCAGCTTTGTAATTCGGCCTCGTCAATCCGTACTTTATGGACCAAGCTGCGTTCACGAAGCTGGTGGAGTTTTTGGCATCATCTAGCGACTGGCCGAAGCCAGTGTCGATTGTACGGATCATGTCTGCCCGATCCTTCTTGCTCAACACAAGATGATGGAGATTACCGTCGGCTCCCACTCGTCCCTCATCTATGAGCGCAAAGAACAAGGCCTGCGACATCTTAAACATGCTCTTGTCGATTTGTTCGACCTGAGCTGTGAGTTCTGGTGCGCGAGCGATCATTGCGCCGTAGTTCACACCGGGTGCTGGACCGCTCAGCATCGCCTTGGACGTTTGGGTCACCTCTTGCACAAGTGCAATTCGATCGCTGTGGAACACCTTGAGCATGTCCCTGAACTCACCCCAGCGAGCATCGAGACCGATCATATCGAGGCGACTCACGGCATCTTTCATTTCGAAAAGAGTTCTGGCTCCGACCCTGATGGTCGTAGTTAGTTTTCCAGTCGTCGAACTGTCCTCAGCAAATTCCTTCTTTGCATTTTCCTGCAGGGCGTAGAGGACTTCCATCTCCCGAATGAACTCGCGAACAAGCGCGACCCGGGCGGTCTTCTCGGTGGCCCCCGGTGAGCGTTCTGGCTGCGCTGTTGCCTCTGCAAACGTGATCCCAACCCATAGCAACGCCACGACGCCTAGCGCCAATTTGGAATTCATTAGCCTGCCCCTCAATGGATCAATTCGCATCGCGCCGCTTGTGCCTAGCGCTCCCGCGCTTCGCTACGGCATTGCATAGGCGGCATCGCTTGAAAAGTAGAGCCCGTGATAGACCGGGGGAACTAGCTATGTGGTGGAATTCATTAATGCGGAGTCGCCCCCTGTACAAGCCCCTGCTGAAATGGCTTGCGGCCGCGATCCTGTCGCTACCGGCGACCTCGGCGGTGGCGGTCGATGAGACTGGCCGTGCCGGCGTTATCGACGGTGACACGATCGAAATCCACGGAACGCGCTTTCGGCTGTGGGGCATCGACGCGCCCGAGAGCAACCAGCTTTGTCGCGATGCGGATGCTGCGCACTATCGCTGCGGCGCAAAGGCGGCGAATTCGCTTCACGATTTCATCAGTGGCCTCATCGTCAATTGCGTTGAGGTCGACCGCGATCGGTATCGCCGCAGTGTCTCAGTGTGTTCGGTCGGCAGCGTCGATCTGGCCGACTGGATGGTACGTCAGGGGCTCGCGCTGGATTGGCCGCAATACAGCCAGCGGGCTTATGCCGAGGCACAGCAGGAAGCCCAACGACACAAGCGCGGTATCTGGCAGGGTAGCTTCGCAGAGCCGTGGCGCTATCGCACCTGCTTGCGACAGCCCGGCAAGCGACCGGCGACGTGCTCGGACGAGGCGGGCTGAGGCGAACGCGCCGCAACGGTTCTGTGCAAAAGTGAACAGACCGCCGGGATCGGTGCCAGGATAGAAGCCGCACGCTGTGGAAAACGCCCGTAACCCGAAGGTGCGACGGCGATCAGCGCGTCCGCAAGGTGCGAGCTGTTACAATTTGCGGCATAAGCGAATCGCAGGAGATTGGGGGAGCGATGTTCGACAAGAAGACGGTCTTCATTATCGGGGCAGGAGCGGGTGTCGAGATAAACATGCCGGTTGGTACCCAGCTCAGCCACACCATCGCGGACAAGACGTACATCCGGCATAAGGACTTTGGCGCCGAGCTACAAACAGGCGACTATGCCGTCTCTAACGCCTTGAAGCGAATAACGAAGGCTCGTGGGCTGGATTATAACGCTTGGCGTGCCGAGGCTTGCGCGATCCGCGAAGGGATTTTTGAAACGCGATCGATCGATGCGTACCTCAACACCCATAAGGAGAATGAAGCGGTAAAGATCGCCGGGAAGCTGGCCATCGTGCAAAGTATTTTGGAAGCGGAAAAGGACTGCGACCTGTTCCGAGATAATGGCAACTGGAGGAACAACAGCAAGGTCGCCAGTTCTTGGTTTCCCGAACTATTTTACATCATGCAGGATGGGGTTGGTAGGGCCGACGACATCCGGAAGATTTTCTCGAGCCTGACCTTCATCACGTTCAACTACGACCGATGCCTCGAACATTATCTTTATCACACCATCATGGGACTCTACCGGCTCGACGAACGAGAGGCTGCCGAGATAATGGCTTCGCTCGAAATTTTTCGACCATACGGTCAGGTCGGCTCCCTAAATTGGGAACAGAAGGGAAGGACAAAGGTCGCGTTCGGCGGTTCAGATTATCGGGAGATTGAAGCTCTGGCCGAAGAGATCAAGACGTTCAATGAGCAAATTGAAGACCAAGTTATTCTTCAGCACATACGAGGAACCATCAACGCGGCTGAGAGGATCGTCTTTTTGGGCTTCCACTATCACAAGCAGAACATGGACCTGATGACGGTTTCCGATATTGCAGTAGCGCCCAGACCGGCCGTCATCGCGAATTCGTTTGATCGCTCCGGGCCTGAAGTCAGCATGATAGAACAGCGCATAGCGAAGATGCTTGGCGAGAAGAGACCGGCTAAGTCGATTGAGCCGTACAGCAACGGTTGCAAGTCGCTGTTCAAACATTACGCCGCGACGTGGATGTAAGTAAAGAGCGGCAAGCTACAATGGAACATAGTGAGTTGAATTGGTTTCCTCAGGCTTGGCAGTGGGTCAGGAGCGCTCCCGACTGGGGCACTGTTCCGCAATGGGCGACAGTGCTGATTGCGCTCTGCGCATTCATCGCGGCGATCGTGTCGATCCGGAGCCAGCGCGAAGTTGCGCGCAAGCGCGCTGCGACTGATTTCTTCCTTAAGACTGAAATGGATACCGCTCTACTGCAACTGCATGAGAAGTACCTCGATGCGATCGACAAGCTGAAAATGATTGAGACCGAAAAAGGCGAAGTGTCGGATAGTTTCGCGAATACGCCGGATTACTGGGCGATCCGAAACTATTTGAATCTCCATGAGTTATGCGCTGTCGGGATTCTCAACGGCGTCTTCGATGAAGGCGTGTGTTACGACTTCTGGTCGGGAGAGCTGGTGCTCGCGCACAACAACGCGCTCCCTCTGATCAAATACGTTCAAAAGCTCAAGAACAGTCAGAACGTCTATGCGGAGATGGAGAAAATCGCGAAGCGCTGGGCTCCGAAAAGAAACGTGCGCTAGGTGATTGGGCGGGCGCGGTCACTGCGCCAGCGCTGGCGGCCGGGCCCGCGTTAAGCCGTCGCCGTATCCGGTCACCGCCGCACCGCCACAGCGACAATGGACCGACTTTGTCTAGCGCGGCGAGAAAAACATGCGGCTGACGGATTGCCACCCAGCCCGCATCGTTCGGATCGCCTTCTTCGCCGCAAGCCCGCCGCGCGGCACGATCTTGATGGCGTCGCCCTGCATGTCGGCGATGCGCAGTCGCACTGTCTCGCGTTCGTCAGCGTGCGTCCGGTTTGCCCCCAACCGCAGCGATCGTATGCGCGCGGCGTCCTTTGCCCCGAGCGCGATGGGGATTGAATTCATCGACGGCATGCTGCCAAGCGATGATCTCGTCCTCAAACCAGACGCGGCGGTTCGGCGAAATGTATGTCGCTCGCGGAAATTTGCCCGCCTTTTCCAGCCGAAAAAGCGTGGTCCTCGACACCGGGACGATCTCCAAGACTTGCTTCTCGTTGAGCATACGGCGAGGACGGGATTTATCCGCGCTGCCGTCGGCGCTGGCCGCTGCCGTGCCGTCGTCCGTTTCCGCTCCTACTCCCTTTGCCGTGATCATCGCGAACCCCTAGCCAGCGCCTGCCGCCGCTGACTGGAATGCGGGGCAACTCGCCGAAACACCTTAAAACAACAACGGCTCCTAACCTGACGGACCATGGGTTGGGTAATGCACGTTTGGTCCCGTCTTGAGCACGAAAGCGACGCGCCGCGGCTCGGCCAGAGCGTTGCTTCTCCCCAAGGTGCGCCGCCGCCCGGCGTGCAAAATTTTCAAGTTTCTGCTTGTGAAACTCGATCGCGGTGTCCGATTATGGCGTTCCGCGTCGCCGGTTAACGTGTATTGGGTAGCTCGCAATGAAGGGCCAATCTGCCGCTGCTTGGGTCGAGAACGTAATAATGGGCGAGCCTGTCCCGCCCGAGCTGGATTATCTTGTCAATCGGTTGAGGGCGATCAATCCGTCGGCCGATGCCCGGCTCATCGTCGAGCATGCGCGCAAAATCAATACGGCCTATCAATTCTTGCGCGGACGCCCCGACAAGCGCGGCTTCAAGCTCAAAGGAGACATCAGGAGGCGGGCAGAGCCTGTCCCGGCAACGCGGGGGCTGAAGGACGATCTGCAGCGGCTATTGAAAGCAGCGCGGGGTGGCTCGGCGAAAGAGTGGCAGACAGCATGGTTGGGCGTCTCCGGCGCGGCTCGGTCTATGATCAAGCCTCCGACACCTCGCCGTACTCATGGACACCGCGCAACGCTCGACACGCGGAATATGAAGCTGGTCAACGTCGGCGGTCTGAGCGCCGTCATCCCGAAAGCTCAAGACAGCATCCCACGCATCGAGGCCGCCCTTGCCAAAGGCGGGTTCTCAAGCAAGCGTGAAGCCGACAAGCTGACCGACATCTTCGTGCTGCGGGTGCGCGACGCTTACCGCGCGCTTGCGGGCAAAAAGGGTCTGACATATCGCGAGCTAAATGATACCTCGACCCTCGATCCAAAGGGCGGTTTCGCAGAAGCCGGCCTGATCGCGCTGGCAAATGATATCGACGGGCAGTTCGGGACCAAGGTTCTGACCGTGTCTCGTTTGCGCAAGAAAGAAGCCAAGATGAACCTTTCTGCCGAAGAGCTAACAGAGCTCAGAAAGCCTTGGGGCAAGCGGACTTCCTGATTTTTTCGCGCTCAAGTCGGGGCCAAACGTGCATTACTCGCCCCCCGATTTGTCCGGCACTGTCGCGCCATCCGAAGTCAAATGGAGCGCCTTGTGTCGGAAATTCTCATTTTCCCTGAATTGAAGCCTCGCGGCGTCCGTCTTAGCCGCCGGCAGATCGACCGCCTCGAAGCCGCGGGCAAGTTTCCCCGCCGCGTGCAAATCAGCCCCGGTCGCGTTGGCTGGCTTGCCGACGAGATCGATCATCACGTCGCCGCTGCCATCGCTCGCCGTCCGGCCCGCATTGGCTCGAACGACGAGCCGGTCGGCCTGATCAACGCCTAAAGCATGCAAAAGCCCGGGACGTTCGCGCGTCGCCGGGCTTTCTTACGTTCAGGAACTCATTCAATGCACGGTCAATTTACCAACGCCGATGCCCGCGCGCAAGCATCGCCGCTTGCCATTGCGCTCGGCTACATCAAGCGCGGCTGGAATGTGCTGCCTCTTCCGTATCGGAAGAAAGCGCCGAAGGACGAAGGCTGGCAACGCCGCACCATCACACAAGAAAATGCGCATCAGTTTTTTGGCGATGCGCCGCAGAACATTGGTGTGCAGCTCGGACCGAAGTCGGGCGGGTTGACCGACGTTGACCTCGACTGCGCGGAGGCAATCGAGATCGCGTCGGCTGTGCTGCCGAAGACACACGCGATCTTCGGTCGCGCCTCGAAGCGCCACAGCCACTACTTGTACAACACGTCGCTCGCATCGACGTCTGAGCGGGGTTCGTTGCCGTTCAAGGACCCTGAGAGCAAGGGCATGTTGCTGGAGCTGCGCATTGGGGGCGGGGATAAGGGCGCGCAAACCGTGTTTCCCGGTTCCGTTCACCAGTGCGGTGAGCCGATCAAGTGGGAAACGGAGGGTGAGCCAACACAGGTCGATCCTGATGAATTGCTGCGTCGAGCTGGACAGCTTGGCGCGCTTTGCCTGCTTGCACGCTACTGGCCCCGGAAGCCCGAGCCGGGCGAAAGCGGCGGCCGCCACGATGCGGCCCTCACCATTGGCGGCTTTTTGGCGCGCTGCGGCTTCAAGCCAAGCGAGGTCAAGCTGTGCGCCGAATGGATCGCCCGCGGCGCGCGGGACGAAGAATGGCGCGATCGGATCAAGGCCGCCCACGATGCGGCGCTCGCTTATAAGAAGGGGGACAAGACCCGCGGCTATCCTAAGCTCAAGGAGACCTTCGGCGAGAAGGTTGCCTCCAAGGTTGCTGAATGGCTCCGCTATAGCGGACCGAGCGATGATGATGCACGCGCGAGCGAGCGCGCGTCAGATGATAGTGCGGCCAAGACCAACGAGGAGGCAACGCAAGGGGCATCGCTCCCTACTATTGAGGTCCGGGGTGGCGAGCTTTCCAACTTGGCCAGCCGGGGCGAAGAGGTTTTGAGCGCGGCCGGTGCTCAAATTTTCCAGCGCAGTCGGCAGTTGGTCCGCCCCGTGGTCGAGGAAGTTGACGCGACGCGGGGTCGGAAAACCAAAATTTGCCAGCTCATCCCGATCGTGCCGGACTACTTGCGCGATCTGCTGTGCCGTCACGCACGGTGGGAAATTCTTGCTGGCAAGAAGCACGTGACGATCGACCCGCCGCGCGGCATCGCTGCGACGATGCTGGCGCGCACCGGGGAGTGGCGCCTGTTCCCCGCCGTTTGCGGGGTGACTTCTGCGCCGACGATGCGGCCTGACGGTTCGTTGGTGACAGAACAGGGTTTCGATCCCCAGACGGGGCTGTTGCTGGTCGAGCCGCCACCGATGCCCGCGGTGCCCGACGTGCCGACGAAGTCTGATGCCGAAGCCGCCTTGAAGCTCCTCGAAGAACTGCTGGTCGGCTTTCCCTTCGTTGATGACGTTGCGCGCGCCGGCGCCTTGTCAGCCCTCATCACGGCAGTGGCTCGTGGCGCGTTCCCGGTGACGCCACTCCACGCCAGCCGGGCGCCAACGGCCGGATCGGGCAAGAGCTTTCTGTGGGATATCGTTGCGGCCATCATCATCGGCCACCCGATGCCCGTCATCTCGACGGGCAAAGACGAGATCGAGATGGAGAAGCGTCTCGGCGCAGCCCTGATGACGGGCCAGCCGTTGATCTCGATTGACAATATCAGCGGCGAGCTTGGCGGCGACGCACTGTGCCAGATCATCGAACGTCCCGTGGTGGACATTCGCGTGCTCGGCCAGTCCAAGAACATGCGGATCGAAGCGCGCGGGACATCGCTTTATGCAACCGGAAACAACTTCACGCTGGTTGGTGATGTTTGCCGGCGCGTGATCACGATCAACCTCGACGCGGGCATGGAGCGGCCGGAACTGCGCCAGTTCGACTTCGACCCGATCGAGCGCGTGCTTGCGGATCGTGGGAAGTACATAGCGGCTGCGCTGACCATCTGCCGCGCTTACTTCCTTGCGGGCCGGCCCGACAAGGCGCCGAAACTGGCGTCGTTCGAGGGCTGGAGCGACACTGTGCGTTCGGCCTTGATCTGGCTTGGCAAGGAAGACCCGGTGCGGTCGATGGAGCTTGCCCGCCAAGAAGATCCCGAACTCGTCGAACTCGGTGAGATGCTGGAGGCGTGGAGCGAGGTCATGGGGGTGGGTGCCGACAGCCGCGCTAAGCTGGCCGACGTTTTGGTGCGTTGTGGCGCGATGTCACGTGAGAGCGAGGACGGCGAGTTGGTGCCGACCTATCCGCGCCTGAACGCTGCGCTCAAGGTCGTCGGGCAGCGTTACCTTGGTAAGCCCGCGCTGCCCGATGCCCGATTGCTCGGCAAATGGCTGCAACGGTTCAAGGGACGTCCTGCCGGCGGCAAGAAATTCATGAACCTGCCCGATCCGAAGAATGGCGCTCAGTGGTGGGTCGAGGGAGCGCAGAAGGCTGCGGAGCCGCAGCAGCCGGTTAATGACCCGCAGAAGGAAGGCATCGACTTCAACTCGGCCAAACGACAGCGCGAGCGGTCGTGACGTGGGGGAAAGATGGGAAAATGGGGGAATGTTTCATTCGTCGCGCGCGAGGGCTCAGAGCATTCAGCACCCCCCTGTGTGCGTCATAGTGCTTGGCGCGCAGAAGGCGATGAAATCATCCCCCATTTTCCCATCTTTCCCCCTCAGCGGCAAAGACGTTCACGCAAAATGAAGAGACGGAATGCGGAAACACAACCTTAGGTTCTTCCCCTCACCCCGAGGGGGCGGGGTCCGCCCGAGCCTTCGGGATGCTCAGCCCCAGAATTATCCAAGGCCCACATCTGTTTTTGAGGTGAAATGATGCACGAATATACGATCAACAAGTGCGCGGAGATGATTGAACGCGACCGGGCAACGATCGCCCGGGCGCTGCGGAAGGTTCCGCCCGACGGCGGCACGGCCTCGCGCCCTCTCTATCGGCTGGCGAGCGTCGTGACGGCGTTGATCGCTCACGAAACCAAGCCGGACGGCCGTCGCGGCAATGGCGACGAGGCCCGGCTTGCCGCCGAACGCGCGCGCCTTGCCCGTGAGCAGGCGGACGCGGTCGCTCTGAAGAACGCCAGCGCACGCCGTGAGAACGTCCCGGTCGCGCTCGTCAAGAAGAGCTTGGAAATCGTGTTCATGGCTTTCCGGGAGCGCTGCCTGTCGATCCCCGGAAAAGTCGCAGTGTCTTGCGAGATGCGCTCGCGCGGCGAGGTCGAGGAGATCGTTCGCGATGAGGTTTACGAGGCATTGGATGAGCTGAGCCGTCCGATCCTCCCCCTCGATCCGCCTCGGGGCCGGCTCGATGACGATACCAACACCGAAGCCGCTGGCGCTCCCGATAATGAGGAATTTGGCTATGATTGATGGCGGTCACCAGCCGGCCGGCTTTCGCGTGTGTGAAGACGGTCATGTGGAAGTGATGACTGTCGAGGAAGTCGATTATCTGCTCGCGTGCTTCTGGAGTGATGCGCTGAAGCAGCTCCGGCCGGAGCAGTACGATGACTGACAGCCCGGAAGTACTCGCGGCCGAATTGGCGGCCTTAGTTGAGCGGGTCAGCCAGATAGCGAGCGGTGGCGACGCCATCGATCAGCTCGCTCGGCTCGAACTCCTGCGCAGCGAAGATGCCGCTTTGGTTGGCGGGCGCGATGCATCAACGCTTGCCCGCTGGGCCGCCGCAGCCGAAGACGAGGGCGAGCCTATCGCAATCAAAGTCGGCACATCTTGGCTTTTCGTGACGAGCCGGCTGCTTGACTATATCGAGCGCGCATCCGGGCTCTACGGCCGACGAGAAGCCGAGACCCGGCTCAGAAAGTTGATCGAAACGCGCGCCGGCGGGCAAAACCCGAACCAAGCTGCGCGCCCGCGCGCACGGCAAATCAGCAACTGCGGCTAAGATCGTTCACATGATGAAGACAATTTTTCGCGGACGAAATAACCCTATGGCGAAACTTCAGAGCGAATTGGAGGTGATGCGCAAGCGCGCCGCTGCGTTGAAGCAGAAGCTCGCGGCGGCCGAGGCTGAGCTGACGACGGCTACTGAGGCCCGTCAGCAGCACCTTGTCGAGGGTGATCTTGAGGACAACAAAGCGGCGCGTGCATTGCAAGACGCGGTCAATATCGCGGCTTCGCAGGTCGTCGGCTTGGAGGAGGCACTGGCGTCTGTGAATGCCAAAGTCACCGAGATCGAGCATAAGGTCGAGAACGAGCGCGCTGCAGCCGAACGGGCTGTGGCCGCCGAAAAGCTGTCGCGTGAGCTTGATGAAGTTGAGCGCGCACTGAAGCCCTTTTTGGAGGGTTCTCGCCGCCTTGTTTCCATGGTGGAGCCAATCCACCATCATTTCGAGCTGACGCAGATGGCCGCCTTGGTGGCCAACACCTCTTCGCAGATTGAGATCGCAGCGGGGTTTGTGCTTCCGGAACTGCGCGGCATGGTGACCGCCATCGCCGAAGGCTCCGTTGCGATCCCTTCGCCGAAGCCGGCGCCGGCACCCGTCGTCCCGAGCGAACCGGCGCCGCCGACGCAAACGGTATTCATGTTGCGCTCCGCGCGCTATTGCGACCATGACGGTCGCAAGAGGTTTGCCGGCCAGTATGAGGATGCGCTGATGCCGGTTGCGACGGCACAGCGGGCACTGCGCAAGGGGATTGCCGCCCCGACCACTGACCCCCGTCGCGCTCAGCTTCGTGGCGCTCGCGGCGGCGACTTCACCCCGAACGCTCCGGACGTGATTGATCTCGATGCTGCGGAGAAGCCTAAGGCTGTCTCGCAGCACGTCGATCCACTTCTCCGTTCGGCCAACTTCACGAAAATCGATCGCAGCGCCGACGCGCGCACCATTCAGATCGCGGTTCCGCGGGTGTGATGATGCGCAAGCACAAGATTATGATGCCACCTGATACGATCACGACGCGCATCGACGGCTGGGTCGGCACCGCAGATCGTATGCCCGCCTCCATTGCGGAGCTGATCTCGCGGCACGCCGGCGCTCGCAATCCAGTCGTCGCCGCCATCCGTGCACGAATGCAAGCCCGCCATGAGGAGTCTTTCGGTCATGACTAAAGAGTTTTCGGCTGAAGAGCGGTTTAAGTCCTTTCCCGCGCTCGCCGGAATGCAGGCCGCTGCCGGTGAGCCGCGCAGCAACGGTAACGGCAGCGGCCTCGACGAGGAAATCGACGAATATGACGAACTCCTGATTGGGCTTGGTCGCACGCGCGAGCAGGATCATCGCATCGCCATTCACGAGGCGGGGCATGCTGTCTGTGCGCGGTTGCTTGGGCACGATGTCGGCGGCGTCACGCTGATCCCGGACGCGACCCGCGGTTACGAGGGTTTGTGCTGGGGTGTCGGACATGCCGAGGCGTTCGCGGAAGGTCGTGGCGACGCTTCCGACGTTCACGATGCGCTCGCTCAGCAGATGCCGCGAGCTGGCGAAGATCGTCGCGCTGTGGCCGACGTTTTTGAGAATGTCTATACGAAATGTATTGAGTTCCTTGCTGGTCGGGCCGCGGAGCGTATGGTGCTCGACGGTGAACCTGCTGTGCCTGCTGATGATCTCCGGCAGGCGCGCGAACTGGCCTTGCTGATCTGTAAGAGCGAAGAGGCAATCGAAACGTTTCTCGGGCACTGCGATCTTGCTGCCCGAGATTTGCTGATGCCCTATGGCGACGTCGTGATCGTGCTGTCCACGGTCTTGCGCATCAAGCGCACGCTGAGCGGTGCTGAGATCGATGAGATCATCCGGGGCTTGGAAGCGCAGAAGGCGTTGGCTACGGAACATCGGCGACGCGCCGAGTGGAAGCGGTGTGAGCAAGCCGCTGACTGGTTTCGTGCGCAATGTGACCCGCTTGATACCGCACGGTGGTCATCATCTGCACGAGATTGGGGGCAGTAATCATGAATATCTAGATCGGTAGGCACGGCGGATGTAACCGGCCCGATGATCTTGAAGGGCCCCGACGTCCAACACCGTCGGGGCCATTGTTTTGAGGTGCTTCTCAATGCGGAGATGCCGCTGTTAGGTACGAAGCAAAAATCATATGCTTGATGAGAGCCTTACGGGTTGTGACCCCAACGCGGACCACGCCTACTCGACCTGTGCCGAACGAGCGCCGTCTGGCTGAGGGCGTCACTCCGCGCTGCAGGCGCTTGCAAGGGTTGCGAATGCCCTTTTGGTCCCTCGGATTTCCTGGAAGGCTACAGACCTGTTTTGCGCAAGAAGCGTGACGGAGCGGGTCGCTTCCGAAAGAGTTTTGACATGCTCGGCCGACAGGGGCGCGGCAATGATGGTTGACTCACCTGAAGTACCCGATAACTTCGATTGGCCGATCAGATGGAGCGGTTGTTTGCCGTCAACGGAGAGGCCGATATCAATGCTGCTTGCGATGGGAGCGCCGATAAACGCCACCTCGTAGCGACCGGCGGTGCATTGGATGCTGAGCTTCATGAGGCACTCGTAGGGGGTGCCACTGGCGCCGTTTCGGAATTTGAACGGAAGGCCCGTCTCGGTTTTGCGAACAATGTTCGCCTCAGTGCAATCACCGAGGTTGTAGAGCTCTTTCGACTGCCCGACGGATATCCCATAGCTGACCTGATTGTCGAAGTCCGAGATCCCTCCCGTCATTGTCCAATTGTCGAAGAACACCTCGGCGGGGGCCGGACAAAATCGCAAGTCAACCAGGAATAGGAACGCAACGCAGAACGAATAGGCCAGCGCTCTCGCCATGGAAATGAATGGTACCCAGATTTGCGACCTAGCGTTCATTCGGTCCTCCATCTGTGAAACCTCTAGCAACAGCGCGTCGCCACGACTCCTGTCAGCGCCACCACCACGCGCTCATGTCGGGCGCTGGTTTTGCCTCAACTGAAGTTGCAAAGCATTGCTCGGCGTAGTTTTTCAGGTACTGCTCGTGCATCGTCTCGCCTGGCGCAATTCCGAGCGCCGGGTGATTGGTGTAGTAGGTCGTTGTGTTTTGCCCTTTGCAGGTAAATTTCACCTTGTCCACGAAATAGGCAGAGAGGTTAGTCGTCCGCACCGAGTGGGTTGCCGACAGGGTGAGATCGATGTCGTCGGGCCGCACGGTCGGCAAGGGATCGTCCTGGGTGGCGAAGCGGCACGAGGCGTGATCAGCCCTTTCGTCGATCTCAATCTGCATGACTGGACGCCAGTATTGTCCCAGGTAGAGCATGAACGGACGTCTGGGACTATTTGCGTGGTAGTCCCGCGAGAATGTTCCGATCGTCTGCTTTCGGTCATCGCGCACGTCACAAACTACGCGAACGAACTGAGTGGGGGTGACCGTAAAGTATCGCGAGACGAATTCCATCCTGATCTCGGCCGAATAGCCCGACTTGACTAGGTCGGCTCTGCGCAGTTCGATTGCGGCTGGCTCAGCGACGACGTGCCCGTCACCGATCGGCCTCAGGTCGCAGTCAGCTCCAGCGTCCGCTGGAATACGGGCGGAGAACTCGACAAGCGCGACAGCGTCGGCAAGGGCACGGTCAATCAAAGCGGACGACTTTTGTGATCGCTGTCGAGGAGCGTTGACGCGTCTCGGCAATATCGGCCCCGAAATCTCCCTCGTCGACTTCTCGATCAGGTCCTTCCCGCCTTTGCGGAAGATTGAGCACGTAAGTGCCGCCTTGTCGTAAGTGCGGTTCGACATGTTGAGAATGACCACCATCAGAAAGCGGCCGGACTGGCATACTCTCGGGCCGCCTTCGCACAGCGGATTGGCCGACAGGCCGCTATCGATGACGCTGATGAAGAGGCCGTCTTCGCGTCCGGTTTGAGTGCTGGCGGTCACGGTGCCTTTCGGCTTGTCTGGCGGGACGCCAGCGTCCTTCGGCTGGTCAGGCTGGTCGTCATTTTGCTGCGATGGCGGGAGAGCCGCCGAAGCGCTTGGCGATGCTAATTCGAGGCCATCCTCTATCGAGACGAAGGCGTTGCGATCAACTCGAGCCAGGCCCGCAAGATAGTTCAGCCTCTCGTCGTAGCTGCGTACAAGGCAGGGTTTCACCTGCGCCGATGGCTGTTCGCCGCACCTGTTGCGGTCGGCCACCCAGCGAGCCTCATCGGCACTCAACGAGCGCGGCTGAGGTTGTTTCGAAAGCGCCATTTGGAACAGGCGGGCGAGTCGTCGGTCCAGCCGGCTCAGATCAGTATCGGAGCAGATTGAGAGCTCCGCACTGCCTTTCGCCTTGCTGCAATCGAAGCTGGGGCCGTCGAGAGCGAAGGAGCTTCCGCTCGTCGCGAGATATGCAAGTCCAATCGCTAAGGCGCGCAGTCCGCTCCGCATTTGCTCACGCCCCTGCGGCTCCCTGTGCGATGTCGATCACGTGCCGGTCGGTGCCAATGGTTATGACGATGGTGTAGTTTTTCGGCCCTCCGCCTTCGCTGGAAACGGGTGGCGCCAGATGCAATTGCCCGCCGTACCACTCGCCCGGCATGAGTGTGTTGTCCTTGATGACCGACTGCTCAAGGACGGTCATGTTGCGCTGGCCCGCCTCCACCGTGGCAGCGATCATCGCTTCATTCTGGGCGGTCGCATTGCCTTGAGCGATTGCGGCAGCGGTAGGGCTGTAGAACGTTCCTGTGCGGCCGCTCGGCGTCGTGTAATGGCCATAACCGGCTTGAGATGCGCTATAAGCGTTCCCTGCAGCGGCGAGCCCGGTGAATACAGCCGCTGCTACCTGCCGGTTCTTTTCCTCTTGGACGAGCATCTCATATGTGACGACCTGCATGCCGTGGTCGGAACCGGCGACGTGTTGCGTCGCCTCGACTTGTGCAACGCGAAAATCAACGGGGCCTTTGCTCAGGTTGTTGATGGCGACGACGAAGACGGGCCGACCGTTCGCGCGCACTTGCCGCGAGGCAGGACGGACCAAGATGAGCGAACTTTTCTGACGAGAAACTAGGGCTGCTTGCCCATCTCGCATCATCGCCTGTTGTTGTGGATTGGATGGCCGAAATTGTACCGTCTCGGCATTTGTTACGCAGCCGCCCAACGTGACGCACAGCGCCACGACCCTCCATGCACGCATTACTTCCTCCCAGCCCACCGGGATAAAAGCGCAACCAGCGCGCGAGATCAATGGGGGCAGCCGCAATTTCATTAGACCTTAGTTGTGTGTGTACAAACAGGTACCGACTTGCGGCCAACTACTCTGGCTCGTATTCGGTACCAACCGAGCGTTCTTCCCGGGAAGGGTACTAGCAACGACATCACACGAACGACTGTCGCGCTGCTGGGATGGCGAGCGCGATGCGGCTCGGTTGGCGCCGATGTCACGGCCGAGTGCAAGAGAATGCAGTCCGCCGTTTCTGACTTATGTCCAGAAGTCCTGACGGGGGTTGGGGGTGGTTTTGTCTACCGATGAGTTTTTGCGATACTTTGAGATCAGCCTGTTATTTTTGGCGGCTTCAATCTGCGGTTGGTACGCAGGCGGCCTGCTTGAGCGCCTGCGCGATCGTATCGTCTCCATCGTCAAGCGCCGTCAGTCTCTCTGAATTGCCCTGAGGCGCTTCTTGGTCTCCGGTCTGATTGCAGGATCGGGTCAAGCACACCTGCACCCATGCAGCACCGGCCGATCTAACCGGCCGTTTTGTCGCACCGTGCGCTGCTTACCAGCCCGGCGAGAAAACGGCACCGCGTGACCTGAAAACTCCCCACAAAATAGTAGCGAAATGAAACCATTGCCGCAATTCGACGATGGTAAATGCCAATAGCGCCAAACACTTCTTGATATCAGCCGCAGGTTTCCTCAAAACAGACCAAGTCCGACGGGGGCGGGACAATGAATTTTATTAAATGGGCCTGTTTTTTTGCCGCGGTGTCGGTCGCGGCATCCTTTAGCGATACTTCCACCGCAGCGACATTGAAGTCGATAGCGACCAAAGAAGGGCACATTCTTATTTCGATCTCCGGCGAAATCGTAGAGGGAGATGCCGACGCTTTGAAAGCCGCCATCAAGGCAGCTAACGATGCTGGAAAATTCGTATCAGGAATTCGACTAAACTCTATCGGCGGGAACTTGCTTGAAGGCGTAAAGCTTTCGGAGACAGTGAAATTTGCCAAGATGGCGACCAACGTTGCTCAAGGCGCAACGTGTGCCTCAGCGTGTTTCCTGATATTTGCAGCGGGAGAAACGAAGTTCGCAAATTACACTGCGCAGGTTGGTGTTCACGGCGCATCCGACCAGACAGGTGCCGAAACAATTCAATCGGGAGCCGCTACCGTCTCGATGGCACGGGTCGCCAAAGAACTCGGCGTCCCCGCCGCTATCATCGGGCGAATGGTAGTTACTCCGCCAAGCGAAATGGTTTGGCTTAGTCCATCAGAACTCCAGTCGATGGGCACAACAATGGTCGGAAAGCCGTCGCAAATTGCTGCGCCACCCCAAGCGAAGAATATCCAGCAATTGCCACCGGGCGATCCAACGAACATCACTCCCAACGCCAAGGCATCAAAGCCGCCAACTTGGAACGAATTAGTTGATGCGGTCACCGCCATGTCGGCGAGCCAAAACAACGGACGGCCAAGGTACTTTCGGACCTGTCAACCGGAGCTGAAAGTCTGCAACACCGGAATAGCGTATCGAGACAATAAAGGTACGGACATGTCCTTAAAGGTCGTCAAAGACATGAAGGAAGCTATAGTTTCTCGTGAACTTTGCTCATTCAATGCGCAAGGTGATATTCGTGTGTGCTTCGATTGGGATAAGCTCACAAAGCATCGTGATATGAAGGATGACAAGGGCGATTGGTACAAAGTCGCTGACGAATAGTTGATGCTTGCCGATGATGCGCCGCAACTCGGCTGCGATGCCATCTAGCGCCGCGCGCTTCTCCTTCATGCGATTGGAGTCGCATTGCGCACAACGTCGCCGCCGTTGTCTCGTCCTGCCTGAATGGTAGCAATTCATCCATGGCCGAAGGCGACCCCATCCGAATTATCCCTCACTAGCTGGACACCCAGAGTGAGGAACCCACGGCACGAGCCTGCACATTGTCTGCTCCGCAGCATTCGCTGAGTGTAATGGCAGCAGTTGCTCAGCGTATGAGGCCGTGTTTGCGCCCCAAGTTTTCCGTGTCGAGTCCGACCCTAACCCTCCACTCCCAATGTTCGTGAAGGGTCTTGTTGTGCTTTTCTTTATTGCATTGAGCATGTGCAAGAAGGAGATTATCTCCTTCATCACGGCCGCCTCTCTCAAGCGGGACGACATGGTCTACTTCTCCACTTGCAGGACTTTCGATCAGCTTGAAGCAGCACGCGCAATGACCATTCTGTTTCGCGAATAAATCTTGCTTAGTCTTCGCGTCGAAGCTGCGGCGGATTCCACCAACCGCTCTTGCTCGCTTTGCGTCACGCTCGCGTCGTGCGTCCTTGTTTTTGGCTTCATATTCGGTGGAAGCCTTGTTCATACAGCTACGACAGTATCCGCGCAGGCCGCCCGATGGGGTTGACCCGAAAAACTCTCGCGTTGCGGGCTTTGCATCACCACAGCGGGTACACGTTTTCTCGAACATTTGACCTATCTTTGCTCAGCGTGCGGTGAGAAGCAGGATAATGTCAGTCCGACATTACCAATGCATGTCCACCGGCATTTGTACCGAAACGAAGTTCAAATTCGCCGCACTTGGGACAGCGATAGTGGCCGTTGGTCAACGTCAGGGCGTCTCCCCCCCATACGTCTACTCATAGGCCAACTCTCAATGACATTGCCGTCACCGTTCCACCACCCAGGGTCGGTGGGTGGAGTGACGTCGCTGCTCTTGCATATCTGGCAGATTAGCGGCGACTGCTTGAAGTTGGCGGTCGTAACTCCAGCGCACACCTTGCAGCTTACGGGCCACGCTGTGTAGGTGGTGTGGTTTGCCATGCCCCCTCCGAGCATCAGGAATGTGTTATATCCGCAGGCAAAGCAGTGCGCATCAGTTGAGATTCCCACGATGTTCCCCCCATGAAGTTACGGTTAGCTATCATGTGTGCCTACGATGACCAAGCCTCTCAGTCGCGGCTTTGCGGCTGCGTTTGATCAGCTTCGCCCACAGTTGCACGCCCTTGGCGCGGATTAGGTCGGTAGACGAGGCCCACGAGAGCTACCTGTCGGATAAGACTTGGCCCGAGAGTTAACGCGCACCACATGGTAAAAATGCAAACCCGGCCAGCGATGAGCTGACCGGGTCCAATGTGTACATCTGATGCAGTTGATCAGGCCGCGAGCCGCAGCCCGTCTTGCTGCCTCCCAATGATCCGCCGCAGCTCTGCGGCCACCCCGTCGAGCACCGCGCGCTTTTCCTTCATGCGTTTGGAGTGGTTATAGACCTTGCCGGTGACGGTCGGCACGACGATCTCAGCCTTCGTGCTCGCTGCATGGTCGAGGCATTTCGCGATCCACGCATCGTCGAAGCCGAGATCACCGGCCAAGGTCGCCGCCGTCCGGCGCAGATCGTGCGGCGTGAACGGCTTGAGGCCGAGCAGCGCGCAGATGCCGGGCGTCCTCACGTTGCCCTTGCGCTTGTCGCCGCGCAGGGCGTCCGCCATGGCCTTCCGATGCAGCGGCTGGTCGCCGAGCGGGGAGGCGAAGACGAACTGCTTATTCGATCCTCGCAAGGCTTCCTTGATGATCTCGACCGCGAGATCGGACAGCGGCTGCTGGATCACGCGCCGCTTCTTGACCCGTTTGAGCGGCACGTCGAAGCGCGGGTTTTCGCCATCGAGGTCGAACAGTTCGTCGCGATGCGCGCCAAGCAACTCGCTCGACCGCAGCATGGTCACAAGCTCGAACTTCAGCGCCAGCCGCGTTCTGCGATCCCATGACCGCATCAAATTCTCATCGTCGAGGCCGTGCCAGAATATCTTGATCTCGTCCTCGGAAAGGACGCGGGTGCGGGCATGTTCCGCATCGAGCTTCGGCAGATTGATGCAAGGCGACGCGCTGACGTAATCGCGGCCCGCCTCGGCCGCCCAATTGAACAGGGCACTGGCCGCCTTCCGCATATGCCGCGCATTGCTGACGGAGGGCTTGCCGAACTTGCCCGTGACGATGTCGTTCGAGAGCGTCGCGATGTCATTCTTGGTGACCTCTCGCGCGAGTTTCTTGCCGAGCCGGGCACCAAGGAACCGCCGCAGATGGCTGGCGGTGTTCTCCCACGCCTCCAGCCGGGGCCGCATCTCGCCGTCCGGCTTGCGGACGGGCGTCTTCATCCAGTTGATCCGCTCCTCGATGATCTCGGAGACGGTCTTGCCGTTCTGCGCGGCCTTCGCCTTCTGGTCGCGGAAGGTCTCGGCGAGCGCATTGCCGCCCATGCCCTTGAGACCGTAGACCTTGCTGCGGGCGTCCTCGACCGTGAAGGTCTCGGGGCTGTAGGCGCCCAGCCAGCCGGTGCGTTGCTTGCCGGTCTGCCGGTCGGTGAATTTGAACGAGAAAGTGGCGACCCCGGCGGCGGTGATGCTGACGTAGAGGCCGGGGCATTTACGGTCGTAGATTTTGGTGCGTTCGGTCACCCGCTTCTCGCACATGCGGTCGGTCAGGATGACGCTGCTCTTGCGGCCCCGCTTGCCTGAGGGGGCGGCGGCAATGGTAGTCTCCATATGGTTTCGGCTCCTAAGCTTGAGACCAAAGGGCCGGGATTTGAGCTTTCAGTTTGTCGTGCGGACGCTGAAGCGTTTAGGTCCCGGCCCTAGATTTGGCGAACTGCGCAGAAACAGCCCGAAACAAGCCTATGCAGAAAGTGCTTATTTCAAAGGGTTTTCTTAGTTTCGGCGTGTTTCACCGAATGCCAAAATATAGACGTGTGGTCCTGGCCGTCGTTGCTACGGTCAAGCTCTAGCGAAGGTGCATGCGAGCCCAACCGGGCGGACGGCACCGTCAATTCGCAGGGAGCGAGGGAGGCCAGAGGGAAATCGGCTCCCGGGAGAGCACGGCATACGCCGTCAAACCACTGCGCAGGGAAGGCCGTGTGTTGGGCTTCACCTGTCTGCCGCTGTGCAGTTCTTTTTTGCGCTACAGGCGCACAGCGGACCTATAGGTGCCAGCCGGGCACCCGGCCTTCCCTGCGCCCTCTTGACTAGAAGAGGGTGGAGAGACGAACCAAAGCTCGGGTGGATTGCGCCGCGAGAACGCGAAGTTGTGCGCTGTCTGACATGCGAACCGGACTCCCTGAAGGCTCACCGCGACACAGCGGGAGACATTCCGGCGGGGGACATGGCCGATGCGGGCCTGCGCAGAAAAGCGTTCTTTGGCTGAACTCGCGATCCGTCTATGACCTCGAGATGGCCGCAACGATTGAGGGTGTGAAGCTTTCTGCCAAGCCATGCCGGTCCGGGCTTCAAGACCTGCCGAACGACTTGCCTGAACGTCGTCGGCGACAGCTCGAGAATTTCCGCAAGCCCAAGCGCGCAGCCATATCCGTGCGTGCAATCCTGGACCGGACGCCACAGCTTCCCGTCGATTCGCACGAAGTGTCCCGCCGGCCGCGCGCTTGCGCGATCCATCAGTACCGGATTGCTCGCATGGGGCAACCAGGGACCGAACAGGCTGTCGGCATGGAAGATCGACAATGTATCGGAGTATCCGCCGGTGCCGTCCCGCCAGGCTCCGAACAGATAATTCACGCTGTTGTGCCGCGTGATGGTGACGTCAGCCAGCTCGAGCCCCGACAGCAGCGTGCAGTGACGCTCCCACTTGTCTGGAAATCGAACGCACCTGTACAGCGCCACGTCCCGATGCCCCGTACTTTCCGGGATCATCCACAGTTGGCCGCCATCCTCGATCAGGAACGGATAAGACAGATGCCAAGGCTCTTCCAGCACGGGTACGGCCTCTCCAACCGGCCCCGTTCCATCGAACTCGATTGCGGAAATGATCCCCTTGCCCACATGATGGTCGAGATCCTCAAAGAAGACGAATGTACGTCCCTGCCACTCGACCGGAAATGGATCCGCGTAGAACCGATGTCCGGGGTCTCCAAGCACGTTCCAGCCGGGCCCTGACAAATTCCCTGTCTGCCAAACATTGGTCGTCGGACTATAGCGCCATCCGACGTGCCAATGCGGCGCGTAGCAGCACAGTCGATATATTTCCTTCGCGATCGAGACGGTCAAGCCGCGCAGCACGTAACTTGCCGGCTGTGATTGCGCCCTCCTTGCAACGGAATACGCCAATTGGGGAAGTATCCTCGGGGCTCCCGTCAGAACTGCAGTCAGCATGGTCAGAGTGCGCGCCATGACGGTTTCAAGCGCGCCGCTCAGGCCCGCGGCAGCTTCTGCGGAAGGATGACCGCGATCCAGCACCGCGCCGTCGAGTTCGTTGACGATTTCGATCACCGGCAGGTCTCCCGCCAGGATAGCTGCCAATGCGGCATTTTCTCCCGCGACCCCGTTAAACAACGGCCGCAGATAAAGCCGGGCGGAGCAGTGAGGATCCCGCTCGGCACCTGTAAAATCAACGATCACGTCTGCCGTGCCGATACGCTGGCGTAATCGTTGCGGGATGGCCGTCAGTCTGTCAGCGGCACCGCGTTTTCCCTTGCGCAATATCAGACGCTCAAGCTCGAACAGCACCTCAAGGCCAGCGGGCCGAGCGTCAGTCGTGGCCGACCATTCAATCTGAACTGGAATATCCCGGCCGTTGACGGGCAGGCTCTCGCAGTTCATCCAGAGCCGAGCATGTTCAGTTTCGCAACGGAACTCGATAATCATGTTCGCGCGTCCGTCCATCGCTATTCACGATCAAATCGCCTGTTCGAGAATTTGAACGTATTCATCAACCATGGTCTCTACCGAATAACGCGACCTCAGGCCTTTGGCGTTTTGCCGCAGCTCGTTGCTCAGAGCCTTGTCTGTCAGGATCCTCGAAACGGCGGCCGACAGCTTCGCATTGTCCGCGGCATCGACGAAGAGTGCCGCCGGCTTTCCGTCAACCGACAGGACCTCGCGCAAGACCGCCAGATCACTGACGACCGAAGGGACGCCGGCGCTCGCCGCCTCGACTGCCGCAAGGCCGAAGGTTTCGGCTTGCGTGGGGAACACGAAGACATCCAGGCAGGCGAGGAAGCCCGCCATCTCTTGCGGGGAAATCTCGCCGACGAAATGCAGCCTGTCGGATACTTTCAATTCATCCGCCAGAAGTCTCAGCCGCTCCTCGTCCGGGCCCTGACCGGCCAGCGCAAGATGCCAGGACGGCTCGCCGGCCAGGAGACGGATCGCGGCATCGAGCCGCTTGTGAGGATGCAATCTTGCGGCGCAGCCAAGAAGGGCATGATCGAGGGGCAAACTGAACCGTTGCCGCGCAATTCTCTTCGGCAGATCGAGCGATTTGTCGTCGAAGCCATGCGCGACGTGCTTCATGCGCGAGCGATAGGAGGCGGGGTAGCGCGCATATTCGCCCTGCATATGCTGGGAGTTGAGGGTTATGAAATTGAAGAACCCGAGGCTGCCCATGACGATGTCGGCTGCGCGGACGGGCCAGCTCATCGACATCGCAGACGACACCTGATTTGCGATGACGGGGGCTCGGCAAGCAAGGCGCGCGACACCGCCGCCGATCACGTTGCCGAAATGTTGAAACGTAAGGACCGCATCCGGCTTTGCCTTTGCCAGATGGCGGCCGAGGGTCCATAGCATCCGCAGCAGCGCCAACGGGGTCTCCGGCCGGCCGGAGGAGCAATAGAGCGTATTCAGCGGCTCCTCGAAGGAATCCGACTTGCGGTAAAAGAACAGATTAAGGACTTCGTAACCACGCGCGTTTAGACCTTTTCCCAGGAGTCGTGTGATCTCCTGGGCGCCGGCATTCTCGGCCTGGGTCTGCAACAGAACCACTCGCCGCTTGGGCGCATCTCTGTTTGTCAGATGTGTGGCGGTGGACGACCTCATCGCTGCTCCGCGGGATTTGGTGCTTAGCTGAAATAGAGCAGGCATTCTTCGCCGTCTGTGCGCGGGGGATGCTTACCCATTTCTTAATCACCTATCACGCGACGGTCCTACGGACATCGACTAGCTGGCAACGGAGTTAATACAGACGTTGCGACCGGATTTCTCGCAAAGCAGTGAGATGATGACCCAGGCGATAGCCGAATGGTTAAAATTTCTTTCTCGGCAACGGCGAGACAGGCGTCAACCCTAGGTTAACCATGGATATTTACGATCGGGCAGGCCACTGAACAGTGACTGCCAGTTGAATTTGAGTCCATCCATGACGTTCGGTAGCCGCGCATCACCGCGAAATTCCGCTCCGACAGAGCCCATGGCCTCGTGGGAGGCGCCGCGGGTCGCGCCGGCACTGCCGGGTCGCACCAGCACAGCTTTTATCAAGGGATCGCTGACCGTCTCCGGTGCAATGTCTTTCCTGCGGGAGAATGGCCGACGCATTGCAATACTGGCGTTGGCAATGTTCGCCTTGGGTATCGCAGTTCTGATGGTTCTCCCGGTCCGGTTTGCCGCGACCGCGCTGGTCGTCGTTGATCCTCGAGAGCAGCGTGTGACCACGGATCAAGATGTGCTTCCAGGCATCGGCCAGGATGCCGCAGCGCTTCAGAGCTTGATTGAAATCGCCAAGTCGGACGGTTTTCTCCGGCCCTTGATCGAGCAGCTCAAGATCGCGAGCGATGAAGATGTCGCGGGTGGTCAAACCGACACGACGCGTCTGCTCGAAAAATTCCGTGGTCGTCTCGACATTTCACGCCGCGGGCTCACTTACGTCATTGCCATTTCATTCACGTCGAACAGCCCGGAGCGAGCCGCGTATTACGCCAATGCCGTCGCTGAGGCGTTCGTCGCCAATCAAGGCCGCGTCCGCACCGAGGCTACCGATGAGGCGGCCGATTGGCTCAAGGACCGTCTGAAGACATTGAACGAGCGCCTGCGGGCATCGGAAGACGCCGTCGCCGCCTTCCGGCTCGAGCACAAGATCGTCAATGCCGGCAAGGATTCCACGACCCAGCAACTGCGTGTGACCGATCTCACGCAGCAGGTCTCAGCCGCCCGCGCGCGCACCGCGGAAGCAAAGTCTCGCTATGAGCAAGCGCAACGCGATCTCAAGGCCAATGTCGACGGGCCGGTCAAGCAGGACCTTCTCAGCGTCCTGCGAGCGCAGCGCTCGGCGTTGAACGATCAAATCGCGCAAAAAAAAGCGGTGTTCGGCGAACGCCATCCTGACCTGATGATATCTTACAGCCAGCTAAGCGACCTCAACAGGCAAATCGAGGTTGAGCGAAAGAAGAACATCGACACTGCGAAATCCGAATACGAGGCGCAGCTCGAGCAACAAAACTCGCTGGAAAAGCAGCTCAAGGCGGTCGAGACGCAGATGCTGGTCGACGGTCAGGCGGTCGTCAGGCTGCAGGAGCTGCAGCGGGATGCCGAGGCCAACAAGAACATTTATGAGCAGTTCCTGTCCCGGTTCAAGTCGACCAATGAACAGCGCCTGCTGCAGAACTCCCAGACCAAGATCGCTTCGCCCGCCATTCCTCCGCTTCGCTCAACGCGTCCACCGCTCGCTTTGCTCCTCGCGGCTCTTGCAATCGCCTCGATATTGACGTCGACAGCCGCTGTTGCGGTGACGAAGAGCGTGTCAGAGAAGCCTGCTCCCGCCCGTTCTCCCGCGGATGCCGCCACGGGCGGCACACCTGATCAGCAACCTCTGCGCCGGGTTTCCGTTTTGCCGCAACCGGCCGCGCTGCCGAGCGTCCCTGTGTGGGTCCGCATCCCAGACCTGGCACCCGAATTTGCCAAATCCGTATGGCAGAAGCCGACAACTGCGGCCGCCGAGATCGACTTGGGACCTTACCTCCGTCCGCTTCTCGAAAAGATCGATGGCGCGCCCGGACTTGGCGGCAAGGTCGCGCTCGTCATATCGGTCGGCAAGAGTGCCGGCGGCAATACCGTTGCGCGCTCACTGAATCGCTCGGCCGTGAACAAGGGAATGCTGAGCGTCCTGATACAAGTGAAGCCGGAACTCGGCGGCGCCGCGTCCGCAGTGACCGATTGGCAGGGGGGCGCCACCATCGCAGGGGTTCAGTCCGTAAACGAGCTCCTGGGTGCAGGCAGAACAGCCGGTTCAAGGCCTGCGGACGATATTCGTTCGGAGTTCGACCTCATCATCGTACATGCGACATCTCTCGCCTTGCAGCCCGACGCTCTTGCGCTGGCCGCGCACGCGGATCTGGTCATGCTGGTGGTGCGCGATGCCGAGCTTGGTTCGGCGGCAATGCGAAGGATAACCGCGGCGCTGGGCAGGTTTGACGGTGTGCCGAGCGGTCTGGTCATCAATCATGTACCCGCGGGCTCAGCGGCCCAACTCACCGAATTGGCGGGTTGACGATCACAAGCTCGTCGCCGACAGGCGCATATTGGCTCAGGCCGGCAACATCATGCCGGTCTTCAACCTTGGTGGATTGCCGTGGCCGACAGGCGAAAATTGCTCGTTGCTGCGATCTTCCTATCGATTTCGCTCGGCCAGTCGGCATCGGCGCGCACCTGTGTGGCTTTGCCGCATACGGTCCCAGAGGACAGACTTGTCGCATTGTCTCGCGGGTTCAATGCCGACGGTTGGATCAACGGTCCGAAGTCCGCACCTCCAGGCTCGGACTTGCTTCGACAGCTTCGCAAGGCGGGAATGAGCCATGTCCGGCTGCCGGTGCCCGCAGAGCAGGTGATGCGTCATTTCGCCTCGCAGGCGCAGCGGGACGAGGCACTGCGGTCGCTTGATCAGGCGTTGAAGCAACTCACATCGCTTGGTTACTCCATCTCCGTCGATCTTCATCCCGGCGAGCGTTTCAATCGCCTGCATCGGGAGGATCCGGACGCGTCGTTGCACGAGATTGAGGATGCGTGGAGCGCTCTCGCCGGGGTCATTCAATCATATCCGGTTGATCGTGTCTTCGCCGAGTTGCTCAACGAGCCCAATCTGGAAGCCGACAGGTGGCAAATCGAAGTCGAAGCGCTCGCAGCCTTCGTGCGCCGATTGCTTCCTGCCACCACCCTGATTGTGGGACCGGTTAACTGGCAGCGGGCCGACTCGCTTCCGGAACTCCGTCCGTTGCCCGATCCAAATATAGTGTACGCCATCCACTTCTATGATCCGATGGTGTTTACCCATCAGGGTCACTGGGATGCACAAGAGCCACTTCATCGGATCAAGGGGCTGCCTTACCCAATCAGGGCAAGGGATCCCCGGGTTCAGGCGATCCGCCGGGAGCTCAAAGAGGGGAACGCGACGGCGGCGCTCGGTATGCTCGACAAGGCGATTGTCATCGGCAATGAGGAATCGAGTATCGACCGATGGCTTAACCCCGCTGTTGCATGGCAGCAGCGGTTCTCGCGACCGATCATCGTCAACGAATTTGGCGTGTTGAAAGCCAGCGCTCCCAAGGAGAGCCGGTTGCGCTGGCTCTCGCTGGTGACCGCCTATGCCCGCGAGCATTGCTGGGGCTGGGCGCATTGGGAGCTGGCGCAAGGGTTCGGTCTGCTCGACAACAACACGGGCAGGCCCGATGCCGACGTCTTGCGGGCGCTATTAGGTTCTCCTTAGAGAGCCCGGCGTTCAACAACGAGACTGCGCCTGGCCGCGGCCTGCGGGACAAGATGTCCTCAGTCGTTCGTGTCGGCTATCCGGACCGCATAGGTTGCGGATTTGGGTGATCTGAAAGAACGGGCCAGCACGAGGATCGAAGGATCAACACCGGTTCGCCGGCTGCAAAGCACATTGAGAACGATCGTGGCAAGTGCAAGCGAAGCGGTCGCCGAAATGGCGGCGCCGAGTACACCCAGCCAGGGAATGAGAACGACAAAGCCGAGCAGGCGAAGCACCACATTGGCGGCGACCACGGGCACGTATTTGCCTTCGTGACCGGTCAATTGGAGGATGGCCGCAGCCGGACCGCCAGCCGCCTGGAAAGCCGTGCCGATCGACAATACGACCAGCACCCATTGCTGGTCGGCGAAATGGGGGCCAAACAAGCCGAGCAGATAGGGAGCGCCGACCCAGATGACAACAAGCCCGCCGATGACGCACACCGCAGTGACCTCGGCCATGAGCTGCAGGGTGCGCTCGAATTCCCGGTGGTTCTTGCTGAAGTAAAGCGAAGGCAGGCGGCGCGCCGCAAAGGTATAGAGAGCCGCGGACAGCATCGCGAAGATATTGGCCAAACGCGAGGCGGCAAAATAGACACCGGCGGTCGCCGGATCCAACATCCAGTAGACCAGGATAACGTCGAAATACTGGTTTGCCGCTTCGAGGATCGAGGCGAGCCAGAAACGAAGCGCGCTCGACCGCCAACGGGCAGGCTCGGACCTGGACGGCACATCGCGCAAGTTCGGCAAGGCCCGCACAATCGAAACGATCTGCACGACCAGCGCGAGCCCCATCGCAATCGCCATCAATCCGAACAGTTCGGCCGGCTCGATACGTCCATGACCAAACACCACTGCGAGCAGGATCAGGACGACAGCGATACGCCAGAAAAATTCCCGGTTGCCCTCTCCCATCAGAATGCCCACCAGCGATCGCGCGATCTGGCTGCCGAGCATCAATCCGGCATTCACGGCGGTGAAGGCGCACACCGCGACTGTCAACAGCCACCACTCGCCCCTGACGCTCGCCACTGCTGCGATTGCGCAGATTGCGATCGACATCGCAATGGAGGAGATTTTCAGACTGGAGAGCAAGACTCCCTTGGTGAGGCCGGTTCGCCCCTTCACCTGGTACTCATTCAGGAACCGAACCAGAAGCAATTCCTGGCCGAGCAGACCCACCACCGATGCGATCTGGGCAACGGAAAGCCATGTGGCGAAATTGCCAAACGCGTCGGGCAACATCGCATGTGCCGCCAGCGAAAACATTGCGAACGCAAGACCGCCGCTGCCGACCTTCAGGAAAATGGTTCCGGCAACGCCGCGCGTTACGTCACGCTGTAGCAACTGAAGAACTAAATCGATCATGACACCTACAACGCATCTATCCTTCCAAGATGCTCGCAGCAACATGGTGCCCAGCGTAACACGCCCGCGCACCAGGTGTGTTAATGCTGGCTTGTGCTGCTTGCGGCTGGGCATCCGCTCGATGTGAATGTCGACCAGGCGAACAGGCCCTGGTTCTTACTGGGGCGATTTGTCTCGGGTGTCCCCGAACGAAACAATCGCCGACGGTAATCAATCGTTCACGCTACCGCCGAGCTATTGGGGGAGAGCACTACGACGCCGTGTAAAGCGTGTGCCGGGATCGCCGCCGTCCTCTTTGAAAGGCATCGGTCCGCGCTTGCTCCGTCTAGGCCGCGCAGTCAGCGGTTAACCGCGATCTCCGGAAATGATCGTTCCTGCTTCGGGAAGTGGATATCAGGCAGGAAAATTGCAGTTCCGCTGGGATTAGCCGCCGGAGTCGACAGATGCCAATTGAAGAGAGCGTGGCTGAACCGATCGCAGCCCATGCGCCCGAAGTGATCGTCGCAGACGTCGCAATCGTCGGCGGCGGCCTGGCAGGATCGCTGGCGGCGGCAGTCCTCGCACGGGCAGGATGTCGCATCGCCCTGATCGATCGGCGCGCCGTCCATCCGGACGAATTCCGCGTCGAGAAGATCGCTGGCCAGCAGCTCGATATTCTTCGGCGGTTGGGATTCATCGGCGAGCTCGCGGCCGTCGCTTGTTCGTATGACCGCGTGACCAACATCAGGGCAGGAAAGGTCGTCGACGTCAGCGTCGGTCAGGCCTACGGGCTTCCCTATGCCGACCTTGTTGCAATGGCGCGCCGTCTGATGCGCGCCCCCTCGAGTTTCATCGTAGATCGGGTTACCGGCGTGAGCTGCAGCGACGACCTCCAGGAGGTCGTGCTGGCATCCGGCAGGCGCGTCTCGGCGCGTCTCGTCATTCTCGCCACCGGCATGGCCGGCGTTCTCGGTTACGATCTCGGAATCAAGCGACGCGTGTTGGCCGAACATCACTCTGTTTCGTTCGGCTTTACCATTGCCCCCTCCGACGACGCGCCGTTCGCATTCAAGGCGCTGACCTGCTATGGCGACCCGGCTTCCGGTATCGATTATCTCAGTCTGTTCCCCACACCTGGCGGAATGCGGGCGAACCTCTTCATGTTCCGCGATCCATCCGACCCGGTCATGCGAGAGCTGCGGCGGGAGACGAAGACGACACTGCTGCGCCTGATGCCTGGATTGCACCGCCATCTCGGCGATTTCCGCGTCGTCGATCAGGTGCAAAATTGGGTTATGGATCTGTTCGCCGTCGAAGGACATCTGCAGCCCGGCGTCGTGCTCATCGGCGACGCGTTTCAGACCAACTGCCCTGCAGCAGGGACCGGCGTAAGTCGCCTGCTGGTGGACGTGGAGCGTCTGTGCACCGAGTATGTGCCGCGTTGGCTCGAAACCGATGGCATGGGCAAAGAAAAGATCTCGCAATTCTATTCCGACCGCGACAAGGTCGCAGCCGACCAGCGTTCGCTGAATATGGCGCGGTTTCGGCAAGCCCTGACGTCGAACAACGATGTCAGGTGGATTGTGCAGCGTCGCCTGCATTTCTTGCGGCGCAATCTCACACATCGGGTGGACCAGATAAAGCCGGGATGGATCGCCCGCCTGCACGGTGCGCTGCGCGCCTGATTACCCGGCAGCAGCCTCAAAGAGGTGGGCTGCCGATCAACCTGCGCCGGCTGAGCTGCGGACCTTGAGGAGTTTGAATTCGGCCACCTTCTTGGCGGCCAGCTTGATCCAGGGGGCTTGTCTCAACGCGAGCAAAGCAAACGAACCGGCGACGCTTCCGGTCCGCGTCACGCTCCACATCGGCGAGGGTTGTGCGCCAAACAGCCGCTTGTAGGGTTCGTCGCCGATGGTGAAGTCGAGGATCTTGTCCCCGCGCTCGATGCAATCCCTGGCGACACGTTCAAACATGAGCGCACCGAGAGATTGGCTCTTGTATCTCGCAAGATCAAATGCGCTCATGATGATGAGGAAGCTGTCCCGGTGGCACAGTCCCAACACGGTGGCAATCACGTTGCCGTCCAGGGTCATCGTGTAAAGCCGCACGAAGCCGCCGATGCTGCGGACCGTCACGTCGAAATAGAAATCGAAGTATTCGGGGCGTTGAAGCAGATCGCCGTCGCCTTGAGCTTGAAACCGCGGGCCGCGAAACTTCTTCATCTGCTCCATCGCCGCAACGACGGATGCGCGGCCGTCGCAGCATGAAAATCCAACCTCGCCCTTCTTCTCGAGCTGACGCCATTTCTTGTTGAGCTCCTTTTGATAGGAGCGATTCAGCGCGCTGGCGCGCCATTGGTCGAAGGGCGCAACCAGGAGGGTTGAGTAGGCGTTGGTGTCGATCGGCGTTCGCCGCGGCGTCGCCAGAAGCGACTCGATCGGGAGTTTCCCGTCCGGTAACTTGGGTATCCGCAGTAGATCGAACGGCCGGACCAGGCGTTGAATCGTCAGGCAAGCATTCTCGTCCTGCAGCAGGTCGGAAAATGTCTCGGCGGTGCACACCGGAGCCAGGTAGTCCGAGACGCGAAGGTCGGCGAATTCGACGGTCCGGATCGGACCTCGCCGCACCCGCAGCAAGGGCAGCACCATCGCCAGCCTCTTGGTCGCTCGATCGCGAACGACGACCACGAGGCGCTTTGCCGCTGCGGCAGGCGCGAGCTTGCGGTAGAGCGAATCCAGCCAGAACGGATGTTGAAATGCAGTCGCGGCCGACCGATCGAACAGCTCGACGTACTCCTGAGACAAAAAGTCAAATGCGTCGTCGATGCTGACATCGAACGCGTCCTTGTCTTTGTTCATTCCTGAAACCAAACAACCGGGAAATTGCCAAGAGCCGGTCGAGCCGGAGCCGACTTCCTATAGCAGAGCCGGAGCGCTGCAGACACCGACGGAATGCGGTTTGTATTAACGAGCACCCCTTCCGGCATCCAAGCGCCGCCTGCCGGCTATCCTCGGGTGGCGCGAGTGCGCGTTGATGATCTCGGACCGGCGCCGTGCAAGACTCCATTAGCGTTAACGGATCTTTACACATTCCGCGCTATTTCGATCTACGCTCGATGCCAAAGGTCCCACGTATGAGCGTCCGGTTTTCGCCGCAGTATCCGACCGTGCGGCTTGGAATTGCCGAGCAATTGCCCGAGGCGTTGCGCGAACTGATCCCGACGATCTGCATCGCCATAGCATCGATCGGCTTTGCTCCCATCTTGCACATGGCGAGCCCGATTCTGGCCATTGCGGTCGAGACGCTCATCGGCATCGCCATTGTCCTGGCGGTTCCGACGCTTGCGCCGGCAATCGCGATTTTCGTCCTATTCTTCCAGAACCTGTTCGTCTCGCTCCTGTCGCCCCTGGTGACTGCCCCGTCCGATCTGGACTTCATCAAGGGCTACAATTTTCTTGCCTGCTCGGTCATGTGGCTGGGGATGTTTGCGCTTTACGTGCTGGGTCGGAGGAATCAGTCGACTGAAGTCAATCGAATCATGCGCTGGGGCATCGTTACCCTGACGGTGGCGGCGCTGTATTTCGCGATCGGCTTCATCCAGAACGGTCAGGCGGCATCGGTCTATCTGCGCAATATCGTTTTGCCCCTATTTCTGTTTCAGCTCTCATTGTTGACGGCAGCGACGTACGAGATCCGGACCACGCCCTTCCTTGTGACGCTTGCGGCCATTCTGATCCTTTGCGGCTACATCGAGTTTGCATTCCGCGACTTCTGGCTGGCCATCACGAATGGCTATACGTTCTGGGGATTTGATGAGCTCAAGGCTACGCATTCGGGGGTGTGGGAAGCGGAGATGCGAGCCACCGGAAACGTACCCGTCGACCTGAAGGACCGTTTCAGCTTTGACTTCTTGAATACTCCTCTGCTCGAGGGGTTTGGGCTCTCGAAGCTCCTGCGTATTCACGGGCCGAATATGAGCGCGATCAGCTTCGGGTACGGGATCGCTTTTTTCGGGCTTTTCCTTTTCTCCGTTGGGCGTCCATTTTTGGCCCTCGCTGCGCTGCCGCTCCTGGTTGTTTGCAGCGTCAAGGGAGCGCTCATCATGGTGGTATTCGTGGCCACGGCCTGGATGTCGACTCGACTGTTCGGCGCCGTGATGACGCTATTGCTCGGCTTGTTGGCCTTGATTGCGTTTGCGGTCGTTGCGATCCATGTCGGCTTGCAGATCGGCGACTATCACGTCATTGGCCTCATGGGAGGCTGGAACGGATTTCTTGAAAAGCCGCTGGGTCGCGGTTTGGGAATTGGCGGAAATCTGTCAGAGGGCTATTTCTCGATCGACTGGAGCGCTGCGCAGCAGGCAGGAACGATCGATGGCGCGGTAGAAAGTGCGATTGGCGTCCTGCTGTACCAAATGGGCATTGCCGCCCTTGTACCTCTCGGCTTCTATTTTGCGGTGGCTCTGAAGGCCTGGCGCTTGTACGCCGTCTCTGGAGACCTGACGCAGGGTCTCGCCGGGTTCGGCGTCATGGTCGTGCTGTTGAATGGGATGTTTCAGGAAGAGGCTTTGTTCGCGCCGCCGGCGCTGGGCCTTCTGCTCTCTCTCACCGGACTGGTGATCGGAAGCCAGATAAGGATGGAAACAGCTCTCGACCGGGATGCAGGGCAAATCTGATGCTCATGAGCGTGCAGGGAAAGAGTAATACTCGGACCGGTAGAACGCGGACCGGTTAGGGGGCGCAACCAGAGTGAGGTAGGTCCCGACCTTGGGTTGCTTTCTTCCTCATCCGGCATCGGCTATCTGACTGATCCGGTGCGTCACTGTTTCCCTCGCGTCCTGCCTTCTGCTGAGCGATGATCGAAGAACGAAACCTCGAAGATTGGGCCTGGCAACTTGCAGCCGAGGTCTACCGCCTCAATCTTTATGCCCACCTCACCGGACGGACAGTCCCGAGACGCTCGTCGGTGACTGAGGAAGAGCTGGCGGGAGCGATCCGCAACAGCTTCACGCAGGTGAACGACGCCTGTTACCGGTAAATGGTCAAGCTGGCGACGGACGCTGCGCTCGAGGCCTACGATCAGGTTGTGTCGCGCAACGTCAAACAGTCGCGCGCTCGGCGCGCCAACTGAAACTGCACGTGGGCTAGGTAGCCCCCTTAAGTGGTGTAGGTTGCCAGATTGCTCGTCGTGCCCCCGCACAAAGACGCTCCTAAAGCAGACCATCTCCCGAATAGTGTACGGTTTGCGAGTAGCAACAGCTTCGGGCCAAGCTGACCGAGATTCCACGCGATAGTCGGCCTGCTCCGTTTGGAACAGGACAGACGATCGCCTGGCGCCCGGGAAGGACTGCCGTTCGGGAGATTAAGTGTTACATTCACCGAATGCGTAGGCGCTGCACGAGGCATTCCTCGGTCGGTCAGCATACTTACATTTTGTGAGGAAACGCCATGAAGTCTCTTTCCGCTCAGTGGCCGGATCTTTCCTACACAGCGTTCGAATCCACGCGATATCTCCTCCACATGATGTTGCAGGCCATAGGCAAGCTCAAATTGTCCGAGCCGTTTCAAGCGCAGTGGGCTGAGGTGCCGTTGTGGCTCAATGCGAGGGGGCTGACCTCCGGCCCGATTTTCCATGCTGACGGAGTTTACGAGCTCCGTACCGACTTCATCTCGCACGAAGTGCAGTGGATTACGAGTGCGGGCGCGTCGGGACATTTGCCTTTGGGCCCGACATCCGTTGCCACATTCGTGGACACTCTGTTCGATCAGCTTCACCAGGCTGGAATCAACGTGTCTATCAACCCAAAGCCGCAGGAAGTGCCGGATCCTATTCCGTTCAACGAGGACAGGGAGCACCGCCCGTACGATCGCGACCTGGTCAACAGGTGGTGGCGCATCCTGCTCAGCGCGCAGCGCGCCTTGCAGGTGTTTCAAGGGCGCTTCACAGGCAAGACGCAACCGATCGGCCTGATGTGGGGGACAATGGACATTCGTGTAGCGTTCTACAACGGCAAGCTGGCTTCGCCCGGCGCAAAGGCCGACTACATTCGACGCAACGCGATGAACGCGGAATTGATCGAGATGGGATGGTGGTCAGGCAATGCCTCCTATTTCAAGCCCGCATTCTACTCGTTCACCTATCCTCAGCCCGCAGGGATCGAGAACGCAGAGATCAGTCCAACTGTCGCACGATGGGATGCCAACATGGGCGAGTTCCTTCTCGACTATGATGACCTGCGCCAATCCGATGATCCCCACCGCGACTTGTTGACGTTCTTCGAATCCACCTACAGCGCTGGCGCGGCCGCGGCAGGTTGGGATTCCGGGCTGCTGGGCAGTGGGTGTCCGGAATGAGACAATACGATTGATGGTATTCCGCGACACGCGCGCGCAAAGCTGCGATTGGCGACATTCGCGCTGTCGGGTTCGACTACCGTTAGGCGGTCGAGACTGATGGCGCGCAATTTCCGCACCATGGCTCAGAGGGTGGAGAGATCAAGCAAAGCTCGGGCGAAATCGGCCGCGAGAACGAGATACTGCGTCTGCTTCAGATCATCATCGCAACAGAACCTTGCAGCCTGGGCGTCACCGGTCGGATCGATTTGGCGGTCGGGGCGAGTTGACGCAGACCAAAGTGTCGCGAGGGACAACCGGTTGAGCCGTCTCCACCGCCGGGATATACAGTTTCGAACATCATGCACTGCCGGAAGCGCTCATGACGCCAAGAACAATGCGCGGGCCTGGGCTGTTCATCAGCCAATTCATCGGTGCGCAGCCGCCTTTCGACACGCTCTCCGGTCTCGCCGAATGGGCGCGGGGGCTCGGCTTCAAGGCACTGCAAATTCCCCTGTCTGACCCGCGCCTCAAGGATCTGGCGGGTCTGCCCGAGCAAGACGCGCTTGCCCGGATCGAATCCGTCATGTCGACAGCGGGCTTAGTCGTCAGCGAGATCGCGGCGCAGCGCACCGGCCAGTTGCTGGCCGTGCACCCCGCCTATGACGAAACCATGGATGTTCTGGCCGCGCCCGACCCGCCGCACGAAAGGCGCAGGCCGAGCAGGATCTGCGGCGCGTCTTCACCAATGTCTTTGGCACGTCAATGACAGCGCGGGTGCGTCCGGATCAGCGGCACCCGGGTCGCAGATCAAGCTCAGGGTGAATGCGGAGCGAGCCCACATATTTGACGGAGTATCCGGCAAGTCCGTCCTGAACGCCGTCAATTCATCCAGCTAGAGCGCAGCTCCGCACGATGCGGAGTGAGGTCAGGCAATCGTCTTCAGATAAAGGCTCGGATCGAAGTATTTATTAGCCGGCGTGAAGTCCTTGATGCCGGCGTTGGCCATGAAGAAATCGGTCGATTGCTGCAGCCAGTTGGTGACGGTCCCGTCCGAATACATGCGCTTCCAGTCCTTGGACGAGAACATCTTCTGAGCCTTGAACGACTCGTTGATGTCGGCAAGCGGCGTCTGACTGTAATGACCCTTCTGCAGCTTTTCCATCGCTTCGGAGCTGTTCGCGATGATGTAGTCATTCGCATCGGCCCAGCCTTTGATGAGCTTTGCGAGCGTTTCCTTGTTCGGTTCGTAATAGTCGTTGGCCGCCGCCCAACCGCCGATGATTGCGGCCTGCGGATAGTAGGCTGATGCGTCGGCAAGCTTGACTGCGCCCGGCACCTTGTCGCGAACCGTGACGTTGAATGGCACCCAGAGGGCGACGGCGGGCACCGCTCCGGAGACGAACGCGGTCACGGCCGCCGGCATGGTCTGGTTGACGAGCTCGACCTCCTTGGGGTCGATCTTGTTGGCGCGAAGGGCGCGATCAAGGAACACATGAGCGGTCGTGCCGGTCGCGGTCGCGATGCGCTTGCCCTTCAGGTCCTCGAACGACTTGATGCCTTGATCCGAGCGGACCCAAAGCTGTGCGGTCGCGACCTCAATATCGTTGATGAGGAACACCTTGCCCTGGCCGCGGGCGGGGAAGTTCGAGAGCACAGCGCCGGTCGCCAGCACGTCGAGGCTGCCGCCGATCAGCGCCTGGAAGATCTCCAGGCCGGTGTTGAACTGCCGCAGCTCGAGATCGAGGCCCTGCTTTTCAAAGGAGCCGCGGTCCATGCCGGTCCAGATCTGGCCGTCGACGGCGACGGTGTGTAGATAGCCGACGCGAACTCTCGTTTTGACCTGCGCGATTGCCGGTGCTGCGGCCGTGAAGGTCCCCAGGGCAAGCCCGGCCGTCGTCGTCAGAAATTGTCGGCGATCCATGGTGTCGTCCTCCGTCATGTTGTTATTCCGAGAATGAGACCGGACGCATCTGCGCCTGTTGGGCGCGGTATTCGTCCATCACGAGCTGGCGGATATGGCCTCGCAGCTCGCCGAATTCGGGTCGCTCTTGGATCGATTCGTCGCGCGGGTAGGGGAACGGCACGTCGATGATCTCCTTGATCCGCGCCGGCCGTGCGGTAACCACCAGGATGCGGGAGGCAAGGTAGATCGCTTCCTCCACCGAATGGGTGATCAGCATGACCGTCTTGCCTTCGGTCTCGAGCACCTTGAGCAGCAGGTTCTGCATGTTGGACCGGGTCTGGGCATCGAGTGCGCCGAACGGCTCATCCATCAGCAAAAACTGCGGCTTGACGGCATAAGCCCGTGCGATTGCGAGCCGTTGGCGCATGCCGCCGGACAAATGCTTCGGATAGGAGTTGGCGAAGTCCGACAGTCCCATCAGGCCGAGATAATGATCGCATATCGCGTCGCGTTCCCCGGCCGCGACGTGGTTCGCCCTGAGCGTCAGGCCGAAAGCGATGTTCTGCTTCACCGTCAGCCAGGGGAATACGCCATATTCCTGGAAGATGACGCCGCGCTCGGGGCCGGGACCAGCCACGGGACTTCCATCGAACAGCACCTTGCCGGTGGTCGGCTTCTGGAATCCGGCGAGCATGCTCATCATCGTGGTCTTGCCGCAGCCGGACGGACCGATCACCGCGATGAAGTCGCCATCGTTGATGTCGTAGCTGACGTCCTCGACGACGTTGAGGCGGCCCTTCGGGGTGTCGAAGGCAAGCGAAACCCGGTCGAACTGTGCGCGCTTTGTCATGCGATCGCCCGATCCTGCCAGACGAGCAGCCGCGCCGTGATCTTGCGCAGGATCATATCCATGATGAGTGCGATCAGGCCGATGCAGATGATCCCGACATAGATGATGTCGAGCAGAAAATAGGTCGAGGCATTCTGTATCATGGCGCCAAGTCCGCGCTGGGCCGCGATCAGCTCGGATGCGACCAGCGTTGCCCAGGCCACCCCCAGGGCGACGCGAAGCGCGGTGAGGATGTGCGGGACGGTGAGGGGAATGATGACCTTCCGGAATATCTCGCCTTGGTTGGCGCCGAGCGTCTGCGCCACGCGAATGTAGAGCGGCGTGATCTGGGACACGCCCTCGTACATGACGATCACGCCGGAGAAGAACGCGGCGTAAAACAGGATGACGAGCTTGGCGAGCTCATCCACGCCGAAATAGACGATCACCAGCGGGATCAGCGCAATCGGCGGCAGGGCGCGGAAGAAGTTGATCATGGGATCGGCGAAAGTGCGGGCCGGACGATACCAGCCCAGCAGGAAGCCGACCGGTACTGCGGCGAGAATTCCGAGCGAGACGCCGAGAAAGACGCGCCGCGTCGAGGCATAGATGTCGAGCAGGAGATTTTCGCGGGTCAGAAGTTCGAAGAACTTTGCCGCAACCTGATGCGGAGCGGGGATCAGCGAGGCGTTGACGAAGCCGCTCCAGCGGACGGCATACCATAGCACGACGGCACCAACCCATGGCGCCAAGCCGAGAAGAAAGCGTCTCACGCCAGCTCCATCCATTCGACGCTTCCACCCAGATTACGGTTGATGTTTACGGAAGTCATATTATAAATAGGATGACCATACAAGAGGCGCGCTCCATCGCCGGAGCCGCAGGTTTTCCTCGCATGACATCGCCGCCCTTCACGATCCGGAGCGTTCAAGCCTTTGGCTACCGGTACCCCCTGACGACGCCCGTCATCACTTCGTTCGGGCGAATGGCAGACAGGCCGGCGGTTTTCATCCGCGTCGAAGACATGGACGGCAATGTCGGCTGGGGCGAGGCGTGGTGCAATTTCCCCGCGCCGGGCGCTGAGCATCGCGTTCGGCTTGTCAACGAGGTGCTCGCGCCGGCGCTGGCTGGATTTCGAGCCTGCGAGCCTTCAGCCGCCTTCGAGCGCCTCACGCAAGGCACCGCGGTGCTTGCGCTGCAATCAGGTGAAGCGGGACCGTTTGCGCAATCAATCGCTGGAATCGATCTTGCCGTCTGGGACCTTCACGCACGGCGGCAGAATGTCGCGTTGTGGAAGCTCCTTGGTGGATCGCGGAGCCGGATCAGGGTCTACGCCAGTGGCATCAATCCGATCGGCGCAGAGCGAACGGCGGAAGCAGCCCTTGGCCGCGGTTACCGCGCATTGAAGCTGAAGATCGGCTTCGATCCGGCGGCTGACCGCTCCAATCTCGCAGCGCTGCGGCGCCTCGTGGGCGAAGGGATGCTTGCAACCGACGTCAACCAGGGTTGGACGATCGCACAGGCTCTCGAACTTGCGCCGCAGCTCGAGCCGTTCGGCCTTGCCTGGCTCGAGGAGCCGATCCGTGCGGACCGCCCGCAGCAGGAATGGAAAACCTTGCGTCAGGCCATACGCTTTCCGCTTGCGGCCGGCGAAAACATCGCAAGCCGTGCCGGCTTTGCCGAGGTGCTCGGCGAGCAAGTTCTCGGTGTGGTCCAGCCCGACATTGCGAAGTGGGGCGGGCTGTCGATTTGCGCAGGTATAGCCCGCGACATCCTGAAGTCGGGCAAGATGTTCTGTCCGCACTATCTGGGGGCTGGGATCGGCCTGCTGGCATCGGCGCATCTGCTGGCCGGCGTCGGGGGAGACGGGCTGCTGGAGGTCGATTGCAACGAGAATCCGCTGCGGGATCGGTTTTGCGGTCCCGTGCTGAATGTCCGGGATGGAATGATCGAGCTTGGCGACGAGGCGGGTCTCGGGATTGTGCCTGATCTTGCGTCGATCGAGCAATATCGGACTGCCTGATGTCACGTCGCGCCTACGATTACATCATCGTCGGGGCGGGGTCTGCCGGCTGCGTGGTCGCAAACCGGTTGTCGGCGGATCCGTCCTGCCGCGTGCTGTTGCTGGAAGCAGGTGGATCGGATCGGAACTTTTGGCTCAAGCTTCCGGTCGGGTATTACCGGACCATCTACAACGAGCGCTTCTCGCGTCTGTTCGAGACCGAGCCGTCTGAAGGGAGCGGCGGTCGTGCGATCATCTGGCCGCGCGGCCGCGTGCTGGGCGGATCGTCGTCGATCAACGGGCTGATCTTCATCCGCGGTCAGCACGAGGATTTTGACGATTGGCAACGTCTCGGCGCCGATGGCTGGAGCTATCGTGACGTCTTGCCTTACTTCCGGCGCTACGAGCGCTACAGGGGCGGCGAGAGCCAGTTTCACGGCGGTCTCGGCGAGTTCGAGGTCTCCGACCTCCGCAACGACAATCTTGCTTCGGCCGCCTGGGTGGAGGCCGGCGTACAGTTCGGCCTGCCGCGCAACCCAGACTTCAATGGTGAAACCACCTTTGGCGTCGGCACTTATCAACTCGGCATCGGACGACATTGGCGGACCAGCTCGGCATCTGCCTTCCTTCGCCCGATCGCAGACCGTCGCAACCTCACGATGATCACGCAGGCACAAGTCAGCAAGGTCACGTTCGAGGGACGGGTGGCAACCGGCGTCGAGTGGGTCAGCAAGGGACAGATGCACGGTGCGAGGGCCGATCGCGAGGTCATCCTGTCCGGAGGTGCGCTGCAATCGCCGCAGATCCTCCAGCTCTCTGGTGTTGGTCCGGCCGGTCTGCTTCGTGAACTCGGTATTCCCGTCGTTGTGGATTCTCCTGAAGTCGGCGCCAATCTGCAGGATCACTATCAGGCGCGGTTGATCGTGCGCCTGAAGGAACGGATTTCGCTCAATGACCAGGTCCGCCATCCCGTCGAGCTAGCGAAGATGGGGCTGCAATGGATGCTGGCCGGCAGCGGCCCGCTGACGGTCGGCGCAGGACAGGTGGGGGGCGCGGCTTGCACGGAGTACGCGGTCGATGGCCGTCCCGACGTGCAGTTCAATGTCATGCCGCTCTCGGTCGACAAGCCGGGCGATCCCCTGCACCGCTATTCCGGCTTCACGGCTTCGGTCTGGCAGTGCCACGGCCGATCGCGGGGACAACTTGCGATCCGCTCGGTCGATCCCTTCGACCAGCCCCGGATCGCGCCCAACTATTTTGCCGAGGAGCTGGATCGCAAGACGATCGTTGCCGGCCTGAAGATCCTGCGCGAGATCTATAGCCAGAGGGCATTTCGTCCGCTCTGGGACGTTGAAATGGTCCCCGGCGAAGCCGCGCGCGATGACGCCGCCTTATGGGAGTTTGCGCGCAACACCGGTGGCACGGTGTTTCATTGCGTGGGCACCTGTCGCATGGGCCGCGACGCGCGGGCGGTGCTCGATCCTCAGCTTCGGGTGCGCGGCGTCGAGCGACTGCGTGTGATCGATGCCTCGGTGATGCCGCAGATCACCTCGGCGAATACCAATGCGACCAGCCTGATGATTGGCGAGCGCGGCGCCGCGCTTGTCATGTCGTGACCGGGCGGCCTGATCCTGGGAGGGCGAGATGGAATTGAGTTCCGACAGTCACGTCCCAAAATACGCGCAGATTGCCGATATCTTCCGACAGCGGATCGCACGTGGCATCTGGACCAAGGGCTTTCGCCTACCGGCCAATGAGGACTTGGCGGCCGAGTTTGGCGTTTCGCGCGTCACGATCAGGCAGGCCGTCGACCTGCTCTCGCGCGATGGAGTCATCGAGGCGCAGCAGGGGCGCGGCACGTTCGTGACCGGGACCGTGCGGCAGGACCGGTGGCTCAAGGTCGAGACGACCCTGTCCGACCTCGCCGACATGTACCGCGACACGTCGCCGGAGATCATCAATATCTCGGAGAGTCGCAGCGATGCGCCGCTGTTTCCGGAAGACGGCAGGCCCGCCGAGAAATACGTCTTCATGCGGCGTCTTCATTCGCGCGAGAAGCAGCCCTATTGCGTGATTTCCATCTATCTCGATGAGAAGATCTTCCGCAGATATCCAAAGCGCTTTCGCAACCAGACCGTGATCCCGATCCTCAATGACCTCAAGGATCCGGCGATCGCCAGCGCACGTCAGACGCTTACGATCGGCACCGCGGATATCGAGGCGGCACGGCTGCTCCGCGTTCCCCTGAATTCGCCGGTTGCTGAAGTCCGCCGGGTTTTCACGACCAAGGACCGCACCGTCATCTATCTCGGCGAAGTGACCTATCGGGGCGACTTCGTGCGGATCGACATGGATCTTCGCCCCTAGCGCGGTGGCCTCACCGGAAACACAGTTCCTGGTTTCGGCGTTCGAGCTCACTGGATAACAGCCAAGTCGCCTTCTTTTTCTTCTCCGGCAGCGCCGGCGTTGACCGGAAAGCCCCAGTCAACCGTGGCAAAGTGGACCATGCGGAGCCCGTTCCGCGCGATCATCGGCAAGGGCGCGGGGCCGATGACGAGCACCCACTTGCATGAGAGCGGGCGATCGATCTGGGCAAGAGCGTAGGATCTGCCGAGGTCGGCTAGGTGTCGCGAAGTCGCTCGGAATCAGCGCGAGCCTCGCCCGTTGCGTGAATGCGATCGGCGAAGCTGGCGGCGATCGGCTGAAAGGCCGGCGGTAACGGGCCATCGGTGAAGAGGTGGTGACAGTCTTCGAGATGACCGCCTCGCACCGTGGCATTGCGGCCGAATTTGGTTGTGTCGGCGACAAGCACGGCTGTTCGCGAATTGGCGACGATGGATTGCCGCGCCTGAACTTCGTCGACGTGAAAGTCGAGCAGCGTGCCGTCTTGATCGACGCCTCCGACGCCGAATATCCCGTAATCGGCTCGAAAGCCCGAGAAGAAGCGTGCGGCCGCTTCGCCGACGATATCCCGATCGAGCGGGCGGAGCGTGCCGCCGGCGATCGTGATTTCCACGTCGGGATTTTGTGCGAACGCTGCGGCCACGTTCAGATTATTGGTGATCACGCGCAGATCCTGACGGCGGGATAGCGCCTGCGCGACATATTCAGGCGTCGTGCCAAGCCCGATCATGAGCGAGGCCCCGTCGGGAATGAACCTGGCAGTCGCATGCGCGATGCGCCGTTTGGCGTTGGCGTTCAACCCCTGTCTGCTTCCGTAGGCGAGATTCTGGTTCTGGACGGGGAGGCTGACGCCGCCGTGGATTCGCCGGAGCAGTCCTTGATCGCACAGTGCGTTCACGAGGCGCCGGATGGTCTGCTGCGTGACGTCGAAACGCGTCGCAAGGTGCTCGATCGAGGCGAAGCCTTCCTCGCGCACGATCTCCAATATGTGGGCCTGACGTGACGTGGCGGTATTGAGCATGAGCTGTCCGTTTCAACGAAAGTATCATTTGAACACCGAACGCGCAATTTTCTGTTTCATATGTCGTCACACTATGTTCATATGAACATAATAATCGCCGCGCCGATGAATTGCGTGGTCATGGGAGGGACGGCATGAATCGGTCTGCTTGTGATGACCGGACTTGGGCTGCTCTGCCGGAGCAAGACGCGGCCCGCATACGTAGTTACGCCCGCACCCTGCACAGACCTCCGCAGCCAAGAGCGAACGAGCCATGTCGGCGATTACGCTGAGTCACGTCTCCAAGTCCTGGGGAGCGATGCGCGCCGTCGATGACGTGAGTCTGACGGCGGACGAGGGTTCGTTGCTGGTGCTTCTTGGGCCTTCCGGATGCGGCAAATCGACCACGCTTCGATTGATTGCCGGCCTTGAGGAGGCCGATGCCGGCACGATTGCCATCGGCGGCGTCGACGTGACCCATCTCACTCCGGCGCAACGGAAGATCTCCATGGTCTTTCAATCCTATGCGCTGTTTCCGCATTTGAGCGTGGCCGAGAATATCGTTTTCGGCTTGCGTGTGCGGCGCGTGTCGCGCGCCGAGCGAGACGAACGGCTCCGCCGTGTGGCCGACATCGTTGGCCTCGCGCATCTGCTTGAGCGCAAGCCGTCGCAGCTTTCCGGGGGGCAGCGCCAGCGCGTTGCGCTGGGACGGGCCATCATCGCGGAAGCGCGAGTCTGCCTCATGGACGAGCCGCTTTCGAATCTGGACGCCAAGCTGCGGCACGAGATGCGGACGGAGATCCGGGCGCTGCAACAGCGTCTCGGAATGACGATGGTCTACGTGACCCACGACCAGACGGAAGCCATGACAATGGCAGACCGCGTCGTACTGATGCGCGACGGTCGTATCGAGCAGAACGGCTCACCGGAGGAGCTCTATAACCGTCCGGCGACGGCGTTCACGGCGCGGTTCATTGGCACGCCTCCGATGAATCTGTTGCGCCGGAGCGATCATCTCATCGGTATCCGGCCGGAGCACATCCGCATCGTGCCGGGTGGGAATCATGTCGCGCGCGTAAAGGCCGTCGAGCATCTCGGCGCCGACAGCATCGTTCTGTGCGAGATCGATGGTCAGCCGATCTCGGTGCGACTCGACGGTTTCAGCAAGGTTCAGCCAGGCGAGGACATCCGGATAGCGTGGGAACCCGAGCACGAGCATCGCTTCGAGCCGAATTCGGAGCGCCGATTCGAGACCATCGTCAAAGAGGGCAAGCTGGCGGCATCCGGCCAATAGCAGCGACTGTTTCAGCCAAAACGGGATAACGAGGGAGATTGACAAGATGATTGCGCGACGAACGATATTGATGGCGGCCGCACTCGCTGCGCTGTCCGTGGGTGCCCGTCCTGCCGCTGCGGTCGATCTGACGATGTACTATCCGGTCGCCGTCGGCGGGCCGGTCACGAAGATCATCGACGATATGGTCTCGCGCTTCGAGAAGGACAACCCGGACATCAAGGTTACGGCGGTCTATGCCGGCAACTACACGGATACGATGACCAAGGCGATGACGGCCATGAAGGGCGGGCAGCCGCCGCAACTGTCGGTGCTGCTGTCCACTGACGTGTTCACGCTCATGGACGAGAACGCCATTGTGCCGATCGACGGTCTCGTCAGTGACAAATCGTGGTTCAAGGAATTCTATCCGGCGTTCATAGCGAACGGACAGATCGACGGCAAGACCTGGAGCGTGCCGTTCCAGCGTTCGACGATCGTGCTCTATTGGAACAAGGAGGCCTTCAAGGAGGCCGGTCTTGATCCCGAGAAGGCGCCGGCGTCCTGGGACGAAATGGTCGAGATATCGAAGAAGCTCGTCAAGAAAGACGGCGCCGGAAACACCACGCGCTGGGGCGTCGAAATTCCCTCGACCGGCTACGCCTACTGGATGCTGCAGGCGCTCGCCATCGAGAACGGCCAGAAGATGATGAACGAGCCCGGCAACGAGGTTTATCTGACCGCACCGAAAACAGTCGCCGCCCTCGAATACTGGGTCGACCTGTCGCGCAAGCATAATGTGGCGCCGGCGGGCAGCATCGACTGGGCCACGCTGCGCACCGATTTTCTCGAGGGCAAGACGGCGATGATGTGGCACACGACCGGGAATCTGACGGCAGTCAAGGACGCCGCGAAATTCCAGTTCGGCGTTGCCATGCTGCCGGCCAAGGAGAAGCGGGGCTCGCCGACCGGTGGTGGCAACTTCTACATCTTCAAGAGTGCGTCACCCGAACAGCAGAAGGCGGCCGTCAAGTTCATTCAATGGATGACGGCTCCGGAACGCGCGGCCGAATGGAGCATGAAGACCGGCTACGTGGCCGTGTCGCCGGCCGCCTATAAGACGCCCGCGATGCAGGAGTACGCGAAGGGCTTCCCACAGGCCACGGTCGCGCGCGATCAGCTCGAGCATGCGGTGCCGGAGCTCTCCGTCCACGAAAACGGCCGCATCTACAAGTTTGTCGGAGATGCCGTACAGGCCGCCGTCACCGGCGCGCAGAAGCCGCAGGAGGCGCTGGCCGCCGCGCAGCAGCAGGCCGACCGCGTCTTGCGCGCCTACAAATAGGGAAATGGCGGGATGGCGGGGCAGCCGCCAGCCCGCCGGCTCACGAATGTCGGATTACGCCGCCTCATCGCCCATTGCGACGCGCCGCGCCGGATCGCAGGCGTGGTGGAATGCCGTGAACGCTTGGCTGCTGCTGTTGCCGGCGGCCGTCCTGTTGATCGCGTTCACCCATTTTCCGATCCTGGCGACGATCCGGCATTCGCTCTTCATCACGCGCCGGAACGGCACCGAGGTCTTCGTCGGCCTCGAGAGCTACCAGGCCATGATGGCCGATCCGATCTTCTGGAGGGCACTGGTCAACAATTTCTGGTTCGCGCTCGGCACCATTCCGACGTCGATTGCCCTGGCCCTGATGATGGCGATCTGGGTCAATCGCAACATGCGCGGCCGCGGCTTCCTGCGCCTGGCCTACTTCACGCCGACCGTGCTGCCGATGATCGCGGTCGCCAACATCTGGCTGTTTTTCTACACTCCGGATTATGGCCTGCTTGATCAGTTGCGTGCACTTTTCGGTCTCGCCGGTTGGAATTGGCTTGGCGATCCCTCGACGGTGATGGGATGCCTGATCGTCATGGTGATCTGGAAGGAGGCAGGCTTCTTCATGATCTTCTACCTTGCAGCCCTTCAGCAGCTCTCACCTGATCTCGATGAAGCCGCGGCGATCGAAGGCGCGAGCCGATGGTATACTTTCCGCCGGATTACGTTCCCTCTGCTGATGCCGACCACGCTGTTCGTGGCGATAAACGCGGTCATCAACTCGTTCAAGCTGGTAGATCACCTTGTGATCATGACCAAGGGTGGTCCGAACAACGCCAGTACGCTACTGCTCTACTATATCTATGAAGTCGCCTTCACATTCCAGGATTCGTCCTACGCGGCAACGCTAACGGTCGTGCTTCTCGTGCTGCTGAGCACGCTTGCGCTGATCAAGTTCGGCTACCTCGATCGCAGGATCCACTATCAATGAGAGGGCGGACACATCCCTTCGAGGCAGTCGCAGCGTGGTTCTTGGCTTTGATCTGGCTCGCGCCGCTGGCCTATGCATTCTGGAGTGCGCTGCATCCCGCCGCTTACGCAACGTCGTTCAGCCTGTCCGCGCCGTGGACGTTGGAGAATTTCGCCCGGGCGTGGAAGCAGGCGCCGTTCGCCCGCTATTATCTCAACACGGTCGTCCTCGTCACGCTGATCCTGATCGGGCAGCTCATCCTGTCGACGCTCGCCGCCTATGCCTTTGCGCGCTTCAAATTCCGGGGCAGCGGTATCGCTTTTGCTCTCGTTCTGCTCCAACTGATGATCATGCCTGACGTGCTGATCGTCGAAAACTATCGCGCGATCGCAAAGCTGGGGCTGCTGGACGCGATCCCCGCGATCGCGCTTCCTTACCTTGCAAGCGCGTTTGGCATTTTCCTCCTGAGGCAGACCTTCAAGAGCGTCCCGCAGGAATTGGTCGAGGCGGCCCGAGTCGAGGGGGCAGGGCCGCTCGGGATTCTCTGGCGGGTCTATGTTCCGCTGGCGCGTCCGACCTATGTGGCCTTCGGCCTTGTTTCCGTCAGCTACCATTGGAATAACTTCCTGTGGCCGCTGATCGTCACGAACTCCGTGGAAGCTCGGCCACTCACCGTGGGTCTTGCGGTGTTCGGGGCGCCGGAGACCGGAGTGGACTGGTCGGTCATCACCGCAGCGACCGTCATGACGATGGCGCCGTTGCTGATTGCCTTTCTTCTCTTCCAGCGGCAGTTCGTTCAATCATTCATGCGTGCAGGTATCCGCTAATGCGGCTTCTGACTTGGAACATTCAGTGTGGCAAAGGCTGCGACGGCGCGACGGATCTTGCGAGAATCGTCGCGGTTGCAAAGCAGACTGTCGACGCGGACGTCCTATGCTTCCAGGAGGTGAGCTCGAACTTCTCCGAGCTCGACGGGAACGCCGATCAAAGCGCGCAACTCGCCACTCTGCTTCCCGGCTACACCCCTATATTTCGGCCGGCGATCGAAACGGTAGATCGGGCGGGCCGGCCGCATCGGTTCGGCAACATGACCTTGTCGCGCTTGCCGGTCATGCAGATCGCCAATCACCTACTGCCCTGGCCGGGAGCGGGCACCGTGCGCAGCATGCGACGCCATGCCTTGGAGGTGACGGTGCAGGCGGCCTTCGGCGCGGTGCGCATCGTCAATACGCATCTCGAGTATCATTCAGCCGGTCAGCGAGAAGCGCAGATCGGGCGTCTCCTGGATTTGCAGGAGAAGTCGTCGACCAGCCCCAAGGTGGCAACCGCCGAACATGAGGAGCCGTACGGGAGTCAGACGGTCGCGGCGTCGAGCGTGATGTGCGGCGATTTCAACTTCGACGTCAGCGACCCGCAACATGCGTTGATCGATCGATCGGGCCGGCGTGGCCTCAATTATCGCGATGCCTGGACGATCGGTCGTCCCGACCGGCCGCGCGAACCGACTTGCGGACTATACGATCATGCGCAGTGGACGGAGGGGCCCGACTGTCGCGACTTCATTTTCGTGACGGAGGATCTGGCGGATCGCGTCCGCTGCGTTGGTGTCAACGGCACGACTGACGCCTCCGATCATCAGCCAGTCTTCATCGATTTGGCGGACTCGGTGCAACCCTTGCCCGCGGGACGGACAACTGCTGCCAAGTAATCGTCAACTTGCGCAGATCACTTGGGGCAAGAGAAGTGGTCGTAGGCGCGTCAGAAGTTCGCAGCAATTGTGGCAAGGCGCTGATGCGCCCTTTCACGGGCAGCCTCGATGGGTTGCTGCGGTCCGGTGGTTGGCCCGATCAGGACGAAACGTACATTGTTGATTCCTATAAAGCGTAAGATCTCCCGCAGGTAGGGCGTTGCCATATCGATGCGACCGCGATTCATTCCGGTGGCGAAATCGCTGCCGCTGGCGAGGATCACCAGTGTCGGCCGGTCCTTCAGCAGCGGGAGGTATCCTTCCGAGGGGGCGAACCGAAAGGTGAGCCCGGGCTGGACGATGATGTCGAACCACTGCTTGAGCTTGTAGGGAATGGCGAAATTCCACATCGGCGTCGAGATCAACACCCGATCGGCGAGCGAGATGCGCATCGCCATGCGCTCGGCCTCGGCAAAGCTGTCGCGCTGCGGATCGTTGAAGGCCTGCCCCTTCATGCGGGCGTACTTGGCCTCGACGATGGGGCCAGCGAACTCCGGCATCCGCTCCCGCCAGAGGTCCATGAGATCGATGTCCCAATCGGGATGCGCTCGGCGGAAGGCTTCAAGGAAGGTGCGCGCGCCCGCGCTCGATTCGGAGTCGGGGCGTGGCGAGCAAGACAAATGCAGAAGTTTTGGCACCGGCCGTCATCCCAGCGCTCTGATGACGGTATCCGCACTGGTCACGACCGCGACGTTCTGCATGGCGAAGTTGATCGAGGCGTTGTGCCAGTCGGCATTCATCGTCGAGCAGCAATCCTCGGGCACGATCATGAAGTAGCCTTTGTCCGCGCCGGTGCGCGCGGTGTGTTCGACCGACATGTTGGTCCACGCACCGGTGTTGATGATCATGTCGCGGCCGGTGGCTTTCAGGATCGTCTCCAGCCGTGTGCCTTCCCAGGCGCTCATGCGCATCTTCTCGACCACGAAATCGCCGGGCCGCGGCTCGAGCCCGGACACGGGCGCGGCGCCCCAGCTTCCGCGCACCATCGCCTTGCTGTCGACCAATCCCTCGAACAACGGCGCATTCAGCGTCACGCCGGGCGCGCCGGGTTCGACGATGAACCAGACATGGATGATCGCGACGCCGCGGGCCCGCGCGGTCTCGGCCAGGCGGCGGACGTTGTCCACGACGTGCTGCTGGCGCGCGTGAACCGGTGAGCCGGAATCGGCAAAGGCGCCGCCGTCCATGATGACGTCGTTCTGCAGGTCCTGGATGATCATGGCGCAGCGATGGGGATCGAGCCGCATCTCGTCCTGGTTAAGGATCGGTGCCGCAGGCGCGGCGCTCGCGTCGGTGCCGCCTCTGCGCTTGCCGCTCATATAGGGCTCATGGCGCGGACCGACTTTGGTGGGGATCGCGTAGACCGAGCGGGTCGACGTCAGATAAAGCGTGCGGAAATCCGGCCCGCCCCAGGCGAGATTGGCGACCAGCTCGGGCACGCGGACCTTGCCGAGCAGCTCGCCCCTCGGTGAGTAGACCCACACGCCGCCAGGCGCGGTAACCCAGACATTGCCGTGCTGGTCGCACTTCATGCCGTCGGGCACACCTGGTTCGAGCTCGGAGCGGATGCCGCTTGCGAACACGCGTTGATTGGCGAGCGCGCCGTCCGCATCGACGTCGAAGACGCGGATCAGCGTCTGCACGGTGTCGTTGACATAGAGCAGCTTCTCGTCCGGCGAGAAGCACAGCCCGTTCGGCTGGTCGAACAGGTTGCGATCGACCACGAGCTTCGGTTCGCCGCCTGGCACGAGGCGATAGACGCCCTGGAAGCCGAGCTGGCGCGGCCGCTCGACGCCATAGACCGGCATGCGGCCATACCAGGGATCGGAGAAATAGATCGCGCCGGACGAATGAACGCAGACGTCGTTGGGGCTGTTGAGCTCCTGGCCATGGAAATGCGAGGCGAGCACCTCGCGCCGCCCGTCCGGCCGTTCGCGGATCAGCGATGACGTCGCGTGCTCGCAGACGATCAGATTGAGCTCGGCATCGTAGGTCATGCCGTTGCACTTGTTCGAGGGACGCTTGACCTCCACGACGCCGCGCCGTGCATCCCAGCGCCGTCGCACGTCGCCCGGCATGTCCGAGAACAGGAGATAGTGATCGACCGGATGCCAGATCGGTCCTTCCGTGAAGTCGAAGCCGGTGCCGACCTGCGCGACCGGTGCGTATGGATCGATCAGGGCCTCGAATTCACTTCGCAAAGTGACATGCGTCATCGGTCGATCCTCAGGCCGGGAACCAGTTCCGCTGCGGCAGGGATTGGACGATCGGGCCGGGCACCTGGTCGTGCAGGCGTCCGACGACGTTGCCGCCTTCGATCTTCGCGGGACGATCGTGCACGGGGAGGAGGTAGCGCGAGTTGCTCAACAGCTTCTTGATCGCCGCCTTCTCCGCACGCTTGGTGGTGCCGTGGTTGCCGGTGGTGCGCGGCTCCCAATCGTGGATTTCGTTGAACGGCGTGACGATTTGGTCGTTGATGTCATAGATCACGTCGCCGCAGATGGTCGCGATGCCGTCGGCGGTGTGGACGATGATGTTCATCGAGCCCTCGGTGTGGGCGTTGGCGGCGTCGCAATAGACGCCGGGCATCAGCTCGATCGGCCCCGTGATCTCGAGATCCAGGAAGCGTAGCGCGCTCCTGGTGTGTAGGCGATCGATCAGGTGCTTGACGTCGGGTGCCGGATATTGCGGATGCATCAGGCCGGAGACGGAATATTCGAGCTCGCGGCGGTTGACCACGACGGTGGTGTTCATCGGGAACAGATCGTCTTTGCCGGCGTGGTCGATGTGCAAATGGGTGTGGCAGACGAAGCGGACGTCGCCCATGCGTACGCCGTGACGCGCGAGTTGGTTTTCGATCATGTTCTCATGGTACTGAAGTCCGCGCATGCCCAGCGTTTCCATGATCTGGTTGGAGCGGTACCCGGTATCGACCACCACCGGATAGGGGCCGCCGAGGATCAGGAAGCCGAGGGTGAGGACGCGGCGAGTGCGGCCGCAGTCGCGGCCGAGAACCAGAAAGCTCGATTCCAACTCGATATCGCCATAGTCCAGGATCTTGATCTCCAGCGCCATTCGTTTCCCTCCCTGTTTCCGCTTCTTGTCTGTGATCGCTACGGCCCGAGCCGGTAGACGCGCGTCGCGGTCGCGTTGAAGATCGCATCCTGCTGCTCTGCACTGAACGGCGAGCCCGCCGCGCGAAACGCGCCGACGAGCTCGCGATAGCTGGTCCACAACTTCTCGATCGGGAAATTGGAGCCAAACAGGCAGCGCTCCGCGCCGAAGATCGCCACCGTGTCGGCGAGCACGGCGGCGATATGTGCGGGATCGTTGCGATGGATGAAGGTGCCTAGCCCGGAGAGCTTCGAGACTACGTTCGGACATGTCGCAAGCCGGGCCATGCCGGCGCGCCAGGCGGCTCGTCCCGCCGGCGAGAGGTCTTCGAGCATGCCGGCGTGCTGGAGGATGAAGGTCACCTTGGGGCAAGCCTCGGCAAGTTCTGCAGCATCCGGCATTTGCGGCGTGAACACCTGCAGATCGAAACTCCAGCCATAGTCGGAAAGACGCGCGACGTTGCGGCGGATCATGGGGTCGACGCAAAGATCCGGGCGGGCTGCAAAGCGGTAGAGCGGATTCTCGTGCCAGTGGAGCTGCATGCGAACGCCGCGCACGAGGGAATAGCGGCTCAGGCGATCGAGCTGCGGCCGGACGTCCTCGACGGCAAAATTGGCATAGGCGATGATCGCGTGCGGCCAGCCGTGTTCATCGGCGGTCTGCTGCACCCAGGCCGCCTCGTCCTCGAAGCGCTCATTGGCCCAGTTGGTCTGCACATAGACCGAGCGAGTGAAGCCGGTGCCCTTGAGGTCGTCGAGATACTCCTGGATCGGATAGTCGCGCCGAATCGGCTCGTAAGGGCCGAAGATCCGTGGCTGCATCGGACCGGTCAGCCAGGGCAGGTCGGCTTGCCGCCAGATGTGATGATGGCCATCGACAATTTCGGTCACGCCGCTCTCCTTCGTCCCAACGCCAGAATGTGCGCGACGATCGACGCGCTCGATCCGCCATCCACGAGATCATCGACGAAGCGCTCGATGGCGATGAGCGCTTCAGTCTGCGGGCGGAAGCCGGGGCTCGTCGCGAGCGGCGTCAGCCAGCTCAAACGCCAGGCCCGCCGCGACAATCTTGCGACGGCGCCGCGAAGTGCGTCGGGTTCGCCGCGCTCGAGTCCGTCGGAGACGACGACCACGGCGGCGCCGCGCGCATAGCCGCCGAATCGCGGCACCGCCAGGAACGCCTGCAGCGCGTCGCCGATACGGGTGCCACCGTCCCAATCGCTGACCAGATGCGCGGCGGCGTTCAATGCCTGCTCGCGGCGCTTCAGCCGCAACGGACGGGTGACGCGGGTCAGCCGTGTGCCGAAGGTGAAGACCTCGACATTGGACGCGGCCTGCACCAGTGCATGCGCGAGCTTCATGTTCTCTTCGGTGCGGCTCTTCATCGAACCGGAGACGTCGATCAGCAGCAGCATCTTGCGCGGGCGCTGCCGTCGCTTCAGGTGCCCCAGCCGCAGGATTTCGCCGTCGTTGCGGACGGTCTCGCGCAAGGTGCGGCGCAGATCCGCAAACGGCCCGCGCCGCGCGCGCATGCGGCGGTGGCCGCGTCGTCGCGGCAGGCGTCGCGGCGCCTCGCGGGCGAGGCGGCGCAGGGCGCCGGTGATCGAGGTCACGGCAAGGCGGCGCTCGACCAGTGCCTCGGTTCGGCTCGCGGTCAGGCCTGACTCGCTAGCCTCGTCGGAGAGCATGGGCTCCTCGTCGCCGCGGCCTTCTTCCTGGAGACGGACCGTCTCGTCGTCTTCGCCCTCATCGTCGCGCTCGATCGCCTCGCTGCCGCGGAAGTGGAGATCGAACAGCCGGTCAAAGGTCGCGCGGCGTTCGGGCGGTGGAGCCAGCGTCGCCAGGGCCGCCTGCCGGACATCGTCAATGTTGCCTGGGCCGAGTAGCCCGATCGCCGCCAAGAACGTCGTCGTTTGTTCCGGCGCTACGGCAAAGCCGTTCGCGCGCAGCAGCGAAACGAAGGCGACGAAGGTGCGGGCGGCGCGTGGAAGCTGCGGCTCAGTGCTCATGCGGTCGCCTCTGCGAGCATTGCGTCGAGCCGCGGCGAGATGAAATGCAGGTCCTCCTCGTCCTTCAGCGCTACGCCGATCGAGCGCTTGAACGCATCCGGCCAGCGCGCGCCGCCCTTGTGCAGCAACGTCGCGGCCTCGGCCCAGTCGACCGCCTCGGCGATCCCCGGCGCCTTGCTCAGCGGTTCGCGCCGGAGCCTTTCGACGGCTGCGACGACGGCGCGTGCCGTGGCTTCGGCCACGCTGGAGGCGCGCATCATGATGATCCGCGCCTCGCGCTCGGCGGTGGGGTAATCGATCCAGTGATAGACGCAGCGGCGGCGCAGGGCTTCATGCAGGTCGCGCGTCCGGTTCGACGTCAGCACGACGACGGGACGCTCGGCGGCGCGCACCGTGCCGCGCTCGGGAATCGAGATCTGGAAGTCGGAGAGGAATTCGAGCAGGAAGGCCTCGAACTCCTGGTCGGCGCGGTCGATTTCGTCGATCAGCAGCACGGTGGAGTCGGGCGCGCGAAGCGCCGCCAGCATCGGCCGCTCGATCAAGAACGTCTCGCCATAGATGTCGATGCTCTCGTCGCCGGCCTGGCGAATCGCGAGCATCTGGCGCGGGTAGTTCCACTCGTAGAGCGCGGCGGCGGCGTCGATTCCCTCGTAGCATTGCAGGCGGATGAGGCGGCGGCCGAGCACGGCCGCAATGGCTTTCGCGGCCTCGGTCTTGCCGACACCGGGCGCGCCTTCCAGCAGCAGCGGCTTGCCGAGCGCGAGGCCGAGATAGGCCGCGGTCGCCAGTCCCTCGTCTGCGAGGTAATAGGCCGCCCGAAGCGCCTTCTCCAGCGCCTCGGGGCTGTCGATGCCAACGATGTTGCCGCGAACCGCCACGACGAAACCTCTAGCGCCGCGCCTGCGGCCGCGCGCCGCCCTGGGCCTTGATTGCGCGCAGCACCTTTTCGGGGGTGATCGGGAGATCGTCGATGCGCACGCCGACCGCATTGAAGATCGCATTGGCAACCGCCGGCAGCACGGGGTTGGCGCACATCTCGCCGGGACCCTTGGCGCCGTAGGGACCATCGGGCGCAGGACGCTCCAGCACGGCGATATCGTGCGGACAGATGTCGCCGGGGCCGGGCATGAGATACTCGACGAAATCGCGCGGCCCGTGAGCGGGGTCAGGATAATAGGGCTCGGGCGTCTCGTAGAGCGCGTGGCTGATACCCATCCAGGCGCCGCCGACGAGCTGCTGCTCGACGAGCCGCGGGTTGAGCGCGCGGCCGAGCTCATAGGCGGAGTCCATGCGCACCATAGCGACCTCGCCGGTCTCGTCATCGACCTCGACCTCGGCGACCAGGCAGGCATGGGCGTAGCAGGTCGCCGGCGACATCTCGCCGGTTTCGGGGTCGACGTCGGACAGGGGCACCAGGAAGATGCCGCGGCCGGAAATGGTTTTGCCCTGCTTGAATTGTGCAGCGATCGCGACATCCTTGGTAGAGATCGAGCGGTGCGGTGCGCCCTTGACATGGATGTTGCCGCGGCCGTCGGTCTCGAGATCGGCGGCGTTGACCTCGAGCTCCTCGGCGGCGGCCTCCATCATGACGCCGCGTGCCTCTCGCGCCGCGGCCATGACCGCATTGCCGACGCGGTGTGTGCCGCGCGAGGCGAACGAACCCATGCAGTGCGGGCCGGTGTCGGAGTCCGCGGTGTCGACATAGACGTCCTCGACGGGCACCCCGAGTGTCTCGGCGCAGATCTGCCGCGTCACCGATTTCATGCCCTGACCGAGGTCGATCGACGACAATGCCACGGTGAACTTGCCGCTCGGATTGGAGTGGACCAGCGCCTGGCTGGGATCGCCGCCGAGATTCATGCCGATGGGATAATTGATCGACGCCATGCCGCGTCCGCGATGCCTGGTCATCTCAGCGTCTCCTTGTCCCGAACACGGACGAGAACCGGGTCGCGCCGTGTGATGGTGCGGCCGGGCGCGGCGGCGGAGGTGGCGGTGCCGGCGGAGGCGGCTCGCGCGGCGGCTCTCTCGTCGCAGTCACGGGGGCGCGATCATAGGTCGTGCGCTGCTGGACGGGCGCCGCCGGCCGCGCGCGCGATTCCGTCGGCGTCGGTGGGATCACGGCGCGGCTGCCGCCGCCATCCTTGCGCGAGGAAGCGCGTCTGAACTCGTCGCGGATCGGCCACTTGGCCTTTTCGGCCGCGACCTGAACGCATTCGATCAGCGCCGTGTTCTTGGCCTCGCGCCGGTGCGCCTTCATGTCGCCGTCGCGATATGCATTGACGATGCGGAACTCCATCGGGTCCATGCCGACGAGATTTGCGAGCTTGTCCATCTGGCATTCGATGGCAAAGTCCATCGCGGTGACACCGAAGCCGCGCATTGCGGTTGCAGGTGTCCGGTTGGTGAAGACGCAGTAGACGTCGCCGTAGACGTTCGGGATGGTGTAGGGGCCCGGCAGATGGGCGGCGCATTTCACGGCGGCATAGCTGGACAGCCGCGTATAGGCACCGCTATCGAAATAGGCGCGGATCTTTCGCGCGACGATGCGGCCGTCGCGCATCACCCCGTCCTTGATGTAGATGCGCTCGGCGCCGCGCGGCGGACCGTACTGCATCTCCTCCTCGCGTCCGAACACGTAGCGCACCGGGCGTCCCGTCAGCATCGCCCCTAAGATGGCGAGCGGCTCGGTCAAGGTATCCACCTTGCCGCCAAACCCGCCGCCGACCGTGCCGCCGATGAAGTGGAAGGTATTGGAGGGCACGTCCAGAATCTTAGCGCAGGTGTCGACGGAAAAGAATAACGCCTGCGTCGAGGTGTAGACGACATAGCGTCCGTTGGTGTCGGGCGCCGCAATCGCGCCATTCGTCTCCGTCGGCGCGTGTTCGATCGGCGACATCTGGTAGCGCTGTTCGAGCACGTGGTCGGCGGTCGCGAGCCCCGCATCGGCATCGCCGAAGCGCAGCCTCTGGTGATCGTAGACGTCGTGATAAATGAAAGCGTTCTTCGGATAGGTCTCGTTGACCACGGGCGCACCGGGTTTCAGGGCATCTTCGACATCGAACACGGTCGGTAGCGGCTCGTAGTCGATCCGTACCTTCGCGATCGCCTCGAAGGCCTCGCGCTCGCTGTCGGCGACGATGGCGACGATGGGCTCGCCCTTGTAGCGGACCTTGTCGACAGCCAGCGACGGTTCATCGTCCTTGCCGAAGTTGATGAGGCTGAGCAGCGTGTTGAGATTGCGCGGCACGTCGGCGCCGCGAATGATTCGCCGCACGCCGGTCGAGCGTTCTGCTTCCGTGGTGTCGATGCGGCGGAGCCGCGCATGCGCGTGCGTCGAACGAACGACCTTGAGGTGCAGCATGCCCTGGAGCTTGTGGTCGTTGAAATAGCTCGATGTGCCCGTGATGTGGCCGAGCATGTCCTGGCGCTGCGTGCCCTTGCCGATCTCCTTGAGATTGTCGTCGCGTTCGTCAGCAAAAATGTCCTTGCGTAGTTCCAACATGGTGAGGCCTCAGGCGCTGGCCCGGCCGCCCGTGGCGGCGAGGATGGCGTTGATGATCGGCTCGTAGCCGGTGCAGCGGCAGATATTGCCGGAGATGGCCTCGACGACCTCGTCCCGGCTCGGGGAGGGATTGCGGTCGAGCAGCGCTTTTGCGGCCATCAGCATGCCCGGCGTGCAATAGCCGCATTGGGCGGCAAAATTGTCGGCGAACGCGCGCTGGAGAGGATGCAGGTTCGGCCCCTGCTTGAGACCGTCGAGCGTCTCGACGGAACGGCCGGCGACCGTCTCGGCAAGCGTCAGACAGGAGAGGTGGAGTTCGCCGTCGATCAGCACGCTGCATGTGCCGCAGCCGCCTTGGCCGCAGCCGAATTTCGGGGTCATGTCGCCGATCAGCTCACGCAGCGCAACCAGCAGGCTGGTGCCGCCATCGACGAAGATCGCGACGTCGCGGCCGTTGTGACGAAATTGCAGGGGGGTCTTCGACATGGCGGTCTATCCCTTGTCTATTCTCTATCTATTCCTGGCCGGACAAGAGGCGACGCAGGTGCACGCCCACGATCTCGCGGCGATACCAGGCGCTTCCGAGGGCGCTGTCGGAGGGCGATGTTCCTTCGGTTGCCGCGGAGGCGGCCGCAGCGATGGTCGCGGCATCGAGGATGCTTCCTTCCAGCGCACGCTCCGCTGCCCTGGCGCGAATCTGGGTCGGCGCCATCGAGCCGAGCGCAATGCGAGCGCCGGCGATGCGCCCGCCGCTGATCGGCACGTGCGCGGCGAGCGTGATGACCGAGCCGCCCTTCGGCTTGATGCGGGCAACCTTGCGATAGCGAAACGCCTCCGTGCTGGCCGGCCGCGTGCAGGAAACCGACAACACCAACGCGCCGGATTGCCGTTCTCGCGATTGCAGGAATTCCTCGATCGCGATGTCGCGGGCGCCGAAGCTTCCTTGCACCGCGACCATGGCATCGAGCGCGAGCAGCGCCACGGTGAAATCGCCATAGGGATTGGGCGCAAAGAGGTTGCCCCCGACCGTTCCCATGTTGCGCACCGCGGGGCCGCCGATCGAGCGGGCGGGGGCGTGCAGGAAGGCAAGATCGCGCTCGCCGAGAATCCTCGCGAAAGTGACGCCGGCGCCCAGCGTGATGCGCGGGCCGGATGCGTCGATCCGGGTCAGCGCCTGGTCGCTCGCGCGGACGACGGTCGAAATCGAGACGTCGCCCTCGTTCAGCGCCCGCATCACCAGCGTGCCGCCGCCGAGATAGCGCGCGCCGCGATCCGATGACAAAGCGGCGGCGGCTTCGTTCGAGCTCGCAAAGGTCTTCACTGTCACGGCCATGTCTATGCGGCCTCCTTCAGGTGCCGGCGGATCGCCTCGAATCCGGCCTGGTAGATGTCTTCCGCGACCATGTGGCTGATGCGGTCCTTGTCCTCGGGCTTCGTGGTGAATCGAGATTCCCAATGCCAGAAGGTCCGATCGCCGTCGGTCACCGGCAAGAGGCGAACATGGGCAACGTAGTTGAACATCGGGATTGGGGTATCGAGCAGGCAATAGCTGAGGGTCTGTTCGAGGTCGGACAGCGCCAGCAATTGCTCGCGCAACTCGGAGCCGTCTTTGAGCTTAAATCGTCTGACACAGCCGATCTTGTCGGAGGACTGCGCGCGTTCGATTGAGGAGGTCGCAACCGCGGGATGCCAGCGGTCGTGCCCGTTGAAATCGCGCAGCACATTCCACACCACGTCGGTCGGTGCGTTCAGGATCGTGCTCTTGACGATGTGCGGCACGCCTAGCCTCCGAACACGCGCTTGAGGGCGTCGAAGCCGCCCTGGAACACACCGCCGCCGATATTGTTGACGAGCTCGGTCTCCCGCTCGGGCGCACAGTCGAACTCCGCGGTCCATTCCACAAAGGTCTGGTCGCCGTCGGTGACCGGCGTGAGCCGCAGGGTCGCGACGTAGTTTTCGACACCCATCGGCGACTCCAGGATCGAATAGGTACAGAACATGTCGTAGTCGGAGAGCCCGAGAAGCTTCTCGCGGATACGGTCGCCGTTGCGCAGGCGGAAATCCCTGACGCAGCCGATCTTGTCGGAGGCCTCGCCGCCCTCGATGCGGCTTTCGGCGATGGCGGGGTGCCAGTTCGGCAGGCCATTGAAATCACGCACCCGCGCCCAGACGCGGTCGTTGCGGGCGTTGACGACGGTGGAGACGTAGACGCGGGCCATGGCGCGACCTCAACCTTTCTTCTTCGGCCCGCGCTCGGCCGGCGGCTCACCTTCGGTGGCGGGCGGGGCGGCAGGCTTGTCGCTGCCGCCGCTCTTGCGCGTCGAATCCTTGATGCCCTGCATGTCGCGGGCCTCGCGGATCAGGCCCGGCATTTTTGCAAGGCTGCCGCCTTCGACGCCGATATCGGACAGGATCGAGTCGATCAGCGGCGCCTGGACGCGATAGCGCAGCGCCGAGTCGATCACCTCGTCGGTGGCGCTGCGGCCGCCATTGCCGCCGCCGTGACCGTTGCCGTTGAGGCCGTCGACCTGGAGAATGCGGATGCCCTCGATCTTCTCCATGGGCTTGACGCTCTCGCGGACGATGCCCTCGATGCGGTCGAGCAGCTTCCGTCGGAACAGCGAGTAGCGCGCCTGATCGGTCAGGACGTTCTCGGCCTCGTTGAGCATCCGCTGCGCCTCGGCCTCGACGGCGGCGCGCACGCGCTCGGCCTCGGCCGCGATGCGGGTCTCCTCGGCCTGTTTTTCCGCGAGCAGTACCTCGACTGTCTTGCGGCGTTTTGCAATTTCGCTCTCGCGCGCGGTGACGACGCGCTCCGCCGCCTCGGTTGCGCGCATGCGAGCCTCTTCGGCAGCGGCGCGTGCCGCGGATTCCTCCAGCGACTTCTGATGGATCGCGATCGCCTTCTCCATCAGAACCGTCTCGACCTCCTTCTCGCGATTGACTTCGAGCTTGCGCAGCTCGCGTTCGCGGCCGATACGGGCCTCGTCCAGACCGCGGTCCGAGGCGATGCGGGCGCGCTCGACCTCTTCACGCGAGGCGATCTCGGCCTCCTGCAGCGACTGGACGCGGGCGACCTCGAGCTGCTCGATCGCACGCCGGCGTTCGATCCGGGCAGCTTCCAGCGCCTGCTCGCGTGACACGTCGGTGGTTTCGACGTCCTTCCGTGCGACGATCTCCGCCTGCTTGACCTGGCGATCGGCGTCGATGCGCGCGGATCGCTTGGCGGAGAGTGCGATGACGCGGTCCTCGTCGGCGATTTCGACCGCCTTCTTCTGCTCGATGTTCAGCACCTCGCGTGTCTTCGACGAGTTGATCCGCTCCGATTCGAGCGCGAGATCGACGCCGATGCGCTGGCGTTCGATGGCATCGCGCCGCTTCAGATCGGCCGCCTCGATCGCGGCGGTACGCTCGATCTCCAGCGCGCGGGTCTCCCGGTCCGCCTGGATGCGTTCGGCGGCGATCGCCTTTTCCTGCGCGATCCGCGCGGCCTCGATCGCCTCGCGGGAGGCGATGTCGGCCTCCTCGACGGCACGGTTGCGGGCGATCTCCAGAGAGCGAACCCGCTCCTCCTGGGCGATGCGGCTGGCTTCCGTCGTCTCGCGCGCGGCGATGCCGGCGACGTCGAGCGCCTTATTGCGCTCGATCTCGAGCTGCCGCGTCTTCTGCTCGGCAGCGATGCGCTCGGCGGCGAGCGTCCGCTCGCGCGCGATGCGGGCGGCCTCGACCGCGCGCTGTGCCTCGATCTCGGCCTCCTGGATGGTTCGCACCTGCTGGATCTCCAGCGCGCGGGTGCGCTCGTCCGAGGAGATGCGTTCGACATTGACGGTCATGGTCTGGGCGATGCGGGCCTTCTCGGTCGCCTCGCGAGCGGCGATTTCCGCTTCGTCGACCGCGCGCGTCCGCTCGATCTCGCGGCGCCTCGTCTCCTCCTCATTGGCGATGCGGGCGTCGGTGACGACGCGGTCCTGCTGGATGCGGGCCTTCTCGATGGCTTCGCGTGCCGCGATCTCGGCTTCCTCGACGGTGCGCATCCGCTCGATCTCGCGCTGGCGGACCTCGCGCTCCGAGGCGATGCGGGTGGTGTCGATCGAGCGCTGGTTGGCGATCCTTGTCTTCTCGATCTCCTCGCGCGCGAGCAGCTCCTTTTCCTCGATGGTGCGGCTCCGCTCGATCTCTTTCTGGCGGGTCTCGCGCTCGGACGCGATGCGGGCTTCAGCGATCGCCTGGTCATTGGCGATACGGGCGCGCTCGATGGCTTCGCGGGCGGAAATCTGCGCCTGTTCGGCCTCGGTCTCCCGCAATGCCCGTTCGCGGGCGACTTCAGTGCGCTGAAGCGCGCGGCGCATCTCGATGTCGCGTTCCTGTTCCAGGCGCGCGGTCTCGCTCTCGCGCTCGATCTCGAGCGCCTGCCGCTCGGCTTCGAGATTGCGGGAACGGATCTTGATCATCGAGTCCTGCTCGATGTCGTTGCGCAGCTTCCGCTTCGCCTCGATGTCCTCCATCAGGCGGGTCAGACCTTCGGCGTCGAACCGGTTTGAGGGATTGAAGAATTCGAGGTCGGTCTGGTCGAGATCGGTGATCGCGACCGATTCGAGCTCGAGGCCGTTCTGGGCGAGGGCCTCCGCCGCATTGGTCTTGACGCGCGCCACATAGTCGCCGCGCCGCTCGTGCATCTCTTCCATCGTCATTTCGGAGGCGACCGAACGGATCGCGGAAATGAACTTGCCGGCGAGGAGGGCGTGCAACTGCTCGGGTTCCATGGTGCGGCGGCCGAGCGTCGCGGCCGCGATCGAGACGGCTTCGCGGGTCGGCTGCACGCGGACATAGAAGTCGGCCTCGATGTCGACGCGCATGCGGTCGCGGGTGATCACGGCATCCTGCCTGGAACGTACGATGCCCATCGGCAGCACGTTCATGTTGACGGGCGTGTAGTCGTGGATGAAGGGCAGCACGAAGGCGCCGCCGTTGATCACCACGCGTTCGCCGAGGAAGCCGGTCCGGACGAACGAGACCTCCTTGGAGGAGCGGTGGTAAAGCCAGTTCACGATATAGACGCCAACCACGATCACGATGATCGCGACGATCAGCCAGAGGATCAATTCACCGACCAATATCCCTGACATCTTTCCCTCCCTCAGACCCTTCCGGCGCTATCGCGCGCCGATCGCCTTGAATTGACGCACCTGATCCGTCAGCGCCCGCTCCACGGGAAGTCGCTCCATCGAGGACGCACCGTAGAAGCCGTGGCAATGGCGGGTGTTCTTCATGATGAAATCGGCATCGGCAGGATCTGCGATCGGGCCGCCATGCGCCAGCACCAGGATGTCCGGATTGACGCTGAGTGCGGCGGACGCCCAGATGTCGATCTGCGCGGGGCAGTCCTTGAGCTTTAGCGCGGTCTGCGCGCCGATCGTGCCGCCGGTCGTCAGGCCCATGTGACAGACGATGATGTCGGCGCCGGCGATCGCCATCGCGGCGGCCTCCTTTTCGCTGAACACGTAGGGCGTGGTCAGCATGTCCTTGTCGTGCGCCTTCGCGATCATGTCGATCTCCAGCGCGTAGGACATGCCGGTCTCTTCGAGGTTGGCGCGGAAGGTGCCGTCGATCAGGCCGACAGTCGGAAAGTTCTGGACCCCCGCAAATCCGAGCGCCTTCAACTGGTCGAGGAAGGCGTCCATGTCGCGGAACGGATCCGTGCCGTTGACGCCCGCAAGCACCGGCGTCTTGCTGACCACCGGAAGCACTTCGCCGGCCATTTCGAGCACGATGGCGTTGGCATCGCCGTAGGGCATCAGACCCGCGAGCGAGCCGCGGCCAGCCATGCGGTAGCGGCCGGAATTGTAGATGACGATGAGATCGACGCCGCCGGCCTCTTCGCATTTGGCTGATAGCCCGGTGCCGGCACCACCGCCGACGATCGGCTCGCCGCGCCTTGCCATGTCGCGAAACTTTTTTAGGAGGGCTGCGCGTTCAAACCTGGCCATCGGTCACCTCGCTACTCTTCGGCGCGCCCCGGTACGGCCGAACAGGGTTCGGAACGCACTGACAATGGTTGCGGCAAACTCGGGATCGTTGATGTTCTTGGGGACGCGAATGAGCTGGCGGTTGCCGGTCTGCCGCATCGTGCGCTCCAGCGCGCGGAACAGCGCGGCGTCGGCGTCCGGATCCCAGAACGGCTGGCCGCGCGCATCGAGCGCAGAGACGCCGCCTTCGGGCAGAAAGAAGCGCACCACGCCGTCCATCTGGTTGAGCCGCTCGCCGATCCAGCGGCCCATGCGCTCGTTCTCCTCGACGGTGGTCCGCATCAACGTCACCTGCGGATTGTGGACGTGAAACTTGCGGCCGCGGTAGCGCTCGGGAATAGTCTCGGGCGCACCGAAATTGACCATGTCGAGCGCGCCGACCGAGCCGACATAGGGCAGCCGGCTGCGGATGATCGCGCCGAAGCGGTCCTCCGTCGCGGGAAGCACGCCGCCCATGAGAAGATCGCAGACTTCGGTCGTGGTGAGGTCGATGACGCCGGCGAGCTGGCCGGATTCGACGAGCTTCTCCATGGAACGGCCGCCGACGCCGGTGGCATGGAAGACCAGGCATTCGAAGTCCTCGCGCAGGTCAGCCGCGATCTTCTGCACTGCCGGCGTGGTGACGCCGAACATGGTGATGCCGATCGAGGGCAGGCCGCCGGCCTCGTGCACCGTCGCAGCACGCGCTTCGAGCCGCGCCTTGACCATGCCGGCGAGCGCGTTGGCGCCGTTGGCCAGCACCGCGCGCGAGATCGAATTCAAACCCTGCACGTCGGTGACCGAATACATCATCGTGATGTCGGCGGGGCCGACATAGGGTCCGACGTCGCCGGAAGCGACGGAGGAGATGATCAGCTTGGGCACGCCGACGGGGAGAGCGCGCATGCCCGGCGCAACCAGCGAAGCCGCGCCGGAGCCGCCGGCCGAAATCACGCCGGCGACATTGCCCTGGCGCCGCAGCCAGTTGGCGAACGCATCGGCCATCGCACTTACGGCGGCGCCGCGATCGGGGCCGAACACGGCCGCCCCGCCGCGGCCGTGGTTGAGAGCGATCTCCTGCGCGGAGACATCACAGGTCGAATGCCGGCCGCTGGTCGAGACGTCGACCAGGCGCGTGCGCAGGCCGCTTGCAGCGATGATGTCGCGGATGAAGCGTAGCTCGGTGCCCTTGGTATCGAGCGTACCGACCACCAGCACGACAGGCGGTCCTGCGGTCTGCGCCGCCACCGGCTCGCGCTTGTGCCGCGTCGTCTCTTCGAGCCGCGCGATCTGGGTCGAGACTGTGCGGGCTGCGGCCTCGATGCGGGCTATCGGGACCGGCTGCGACCAACGTGTCGGCGGCGTCGGGTTGGAAACATAGATGCGGATCGGCCCGTTGGAGCGTGGCGGCGCCGGTTTCGTTTCGGGGGCCGAGGCGGCCATGTCGATGTCGCCTTCGAGCTCGGCGTGAAGCCCGACGCCGAGCAGGCGCTGCTGGAGCTCGCGATCGGCGGCAAGACGCACCGAATCGATGATGCGGTTGATCCGGCCGTTGACCATGATCGCGACATTGCGCGAGACCGCGGTGGCGACGCCGATGTTCTGCTCGATCACGAGCACGGACATGTCGCCGTCCTCGCCGAGCCGCAGCAGCATCTCCTCGACCTGCGCCACGATGACGGGCGCAAGTCCCTCGGTCGGCTCGTCCATGATCAGGAGATGCGGATTGGTGAGCAGCGCGCGCGCAATCGCCAGCATCTGCTGCTCGCCGCCGGAGAGCTGACCGCCGCCATGATCCTTGCGCTCGGCGAGCCGCGGGAAGGTGTCGTAGATGCGCTCGACGGTCCAAGCGCCTGGCCGCATCCCGCCGGCAAGCTGCAAGTGCTCGTCGACGCTGAGCGAGCGCCACAGCCTCCGTCCCTGCGGCACATAGCCGACGCCGAGCCGCGCGATGTGGGCGGGCGGCCGCCGCGTGATGTCCTCGCCGCGGACGCGGATCGATCCGCCGCTCACGCCCACCAGCCCCATGATCGCCTTGCACAGCGTGGTCTTGCCCATGCCGTTGCGGCCGACCACGGAGAACACGCCGCTCTCCAGCGCGAGGTCGACGCCCTGCAGCGCATGCGAGTGACCGTAGTAGACGTCGAGGCCGCGGACTTCGAGCGCGGCATTGGTGCGGCGGACCTCATTCATGGCCGCCCCCGAGATAAAGCTCCTGCACCTCGGGATCGGACTGGATCTCCTGCGGCAGGCCTTCCTTGAAGACGCGGCCGTTATGCATCATCGTGACGCTCTCGACCACGCGCAAGGCGACGTCCATGTCGTGCTCGATGATGATGTAGCCGATATGCGCCGGCAGCGAGGTCAGGATCTCGATCAGCTCCAGCCGTTCGGTCGGCGAGAGGCCCGCGGCGGGCTCGTCGAACAGGACGAAGCGTGGGGCGCCGGCGAGCGCGAGTGCGATCTCGAGCTGGCGCTGCTGGCCGTGCGCGAGCTCGGCCACGCGCTGGTTCTTCACTGCGGCCAGATGCACGGCCTGCACGAGGTTGTTGGCCGCATGCATCAAGGCATCGTTCTGCCCGGGACGCAGGAACGAGAAGCGCCCGCGCGAAACCCCGCGGCAGGCGAGATAGACATTGTCCTGCACGGTGAGGCCGGGGAATAGCGCCGAAATCTGGTAGGTCCGTCGCAGCCCGCGGCGGATGCGCTCATAGGGCGGGAAGTGCGTGACGTCCTCGCCGAAGAAGCGGATGGTGCCGGAGGTGGGCGGGAAGTCACCGGTAATGCAGTTGAACAGCGTTGTCTTGCCGGCGCCGTTCGAGCCCAGCACCGCGCGCCGCTCGCCGGGACGCACGGTGATGGTGACGTCGGTCAGCGCCGCCAGCGCGCCGAACAGCCGCGTCACGCCGCGCAGCTCGAGTGCGGCCCCGGCGCCGACGGCCGAGAGACGTTGCGCGACGCTATCCATGGCGGTGCCCTCCGCCGGAACGGTCGGCGGTGCGGCGCTGCTGCTGGCGCCAGCGCCGCCACAGGCCAATGACGCCGTCCGACGACCAGAATACGATGGCAAGGAAGCCGAGCCCGATCAGCAGCCGGAAGCGGTTGCCATCGAGCCCGAGCTTGACCAGGAAGTCGAGCGCGAAGGTGCGCAGCAGCACGAAGATCAGCGCGCCGATGAAGGGACCGATCGGACGCGTGATGCCGCCGACGACGGCGATGATCAGCACGTCGATGCAGGCGCCGACGCTGACCGAGCCCGGCGAGATCTGGCGGTAGTTCCAGACCTGCAGGACGCCCGCGAGTGCGGCCACGAAGGAGGCGAAGGCGTAGGCTGCGACGCGATGCGCATTGACGTTGAAGCCGAGCGCGGACATGCGCCGCGGATTGTCGCGCACGCCCTGGAGCGCCAGGCCGAACGGAGCGCGTGAGATGTACTCGACGGCGAAGTAGCACAGCGCGGCGACCGCGAGCACGACATAGTAGAAAGGAATGTCGGCGCGCCAGTTCACGCCCCAGAAATGCGGCGTCGCAACGTTGTTGATGCCGGTGTGACCGTTGAAGATCGCCCAGTTCTGGTTGGTGAAATAGTAGAAGGCCGCGCCGATCGCCAGCGTGATCATGATGGTGTAGATGCCCTCGGTGCGCACCGCCAGCGCACCGCCGAGCGTGCCGAAGGCGGTCGCCAGCGCCAGCGCCATCGGGACTGCGAGCCACCACGGCCAGCCGAGGCTGATATTGGCGTTGCCGCTGACGCCGAACACGGCGACCATGTAGGCCGCGAAGCCCGCGATGGTGAGCTGCATCAGGCTGACCATGCCGCCATAGCCGGCGAGGAACATCAGGCTCAGCGCCATGATGCCGAGGATCAGCGTGGTGGCGAAGATCTCGATCAGGAAGAAGCCGTTGGCGATCAGCGGCATGATCAGGAGAATGGCCGCGACGATCCAGGCGGCGGGATTGTTGATCTCCGGCCATGCCCGTGCGGGACGCTGTGCCATGGCGGCGGGGCGAACGGCAACGCGGGCGTCGTGAGCGAGCGACATCTCATCGCCTCGCGAGCAGGCCTTGCGGCCGGATTGCCAGCACCAGCACCATGATCAGGAAGGTCACGACGATGGCATAGGTCGGGATGTAGACCGAGCCGAGCTGTTCGGCGAGGCCGATGATGAGCGCGCCGAGCGCGGCACCGGGGATCGAGCCCATGCCACCCACGATCACCACAACGAGGGAGGCGAGCAGGAAGCGGATGTCTTCACCGGGCGACAACGACTGGAAGGTGCCGCCGACGACGCCGGCGATGCCGGCAAGCCCTGCGCCGAACGCGAACACCAGCACGAAGACGAGCTGAATGCGCACGCCGGTCGCGGCCAGAATATCGCGATCGTCGACGCCGGCGCGGATGATCATGCCGACCCGGGTGCGGTTCAGCGCGAGCCACATCGCTACACCGATGAGCACTGAAGCGGCGAAGATCACGAGCCGCACCAGCGGATATCGGAGATAGACCGGCTCGCCCGAGGATTTGATCGCCGTGATCAGCGGCAGATCCACGGGGCCGATCAGCCAGTTCGGAGTTTGGATCTGATAGAAATCGCCGCCGCATGCCCACAGCATGAGATCGGCAAACACGATCGAGAGCCCGATCGTCACCATGGTCTGCCTGAGATCCTGTCCCTCCATCCTGCGGAACACGATCACCTGGAGCAGGACGCCGACCAGGGCGGTCAGAATGAAGGCGACGATGAAGCTGAGGAGCCAGGAGCCGGTCGAGGCGCTGATGGCGTAGCCGACATAGCCGCCGAACAGATAGAGCGAGCCGTGAGCGAGGTTGACGTTGCGCATCAGGCCGAAGATCAGCGTAAAGCCGCTGGCAACGAGGAAGTAGAGGCCGCCGAGCGTGATGCCGTTGAAGACGGCGTTGAGGAAGACGCGCTTACGGCCGATCGCCTCTTCGAGGCCTGGCGGCCAGACCGCGAAGATCAGCCAGAGCACGATGACGATGGCAATGATGACGATCAGCGCCCAGGCGGGATGGCGTTCGACAAAGCGCGTCATGGCAGCCGCCCGCTTGTCCCGGCGGCACGCTGAAGGCCAATCGAATGCAGGTCAGACAGCCTCGCGGCGGCTGCAAGCCTCGCCATGAACATGCGCTCCCTGTCGGTCGCGACCATCTTGGGATCGCGTTGCCAACATCCTAGCGGGGCGGCAAGGGAGGCGTTTGATCGTCAGTATCTTTTCGCGTACAGCTCAGGCGCGCAAAACCTTGGCTGCGCGGCGATAATCTGTCGGGGCCATCCCGACATTGGCGGCGAAAAAGCGGGTGAAGCCGCTCTGCGAGGAGAAGCCGAGATCGAAGCCGATATCGGCGATCGGCGTCTCACCGGCCACCAGCGCTTCGAGCGCCTGTTCCATGATCAGCGTGTTGAGATAGAGATGCGGGGTGACGCCGGTCTGGACGCGGAACAGCCGGTAGAAATGCGGCCGCGACAGGCCGGATTCCCGCGCGATCGTATCGAGCTCCATTTCCGCCCCGGGACTCTCCGACATCAGCTTGATGCATTTGCGCACGCGAAAATCGGTCACCGCGCCGTTCGCCCGCGCATCGCGCGTGACCTCGGCCTGCTGCCAGCTTTCGTCGTAGCAGATGTCGATCAGCCGCCGCAGCTCGGAATCGAGGCTGGAGAGCGATGGTGCGCCGCACACGAGCGCGGCGGTCCGCCTGATGTGCTTGTCGAGTGCGACCGTGCGCTTGAACTGGGTGCGGCCGAAACGCAGCCGGTCGGCGCCGGATGCGTCGGGCGCAAACCATTCGGCGTTGACGTAGAGCACGAAGAAGATCGCGCCGCTCTCGAGGTCGCTCGGCAGGAAATTGTGCGGCTCCCAGGGGTTGACCGCGACGACGGAGGACTCGGTGAGATCGTAATGTCCGTCGGAGACATCGATGCATGCCGGCATGCCGCCGACATGGAAGATCAGATGACCTTCGCGATGCGCGTGGATGTTGAAAGGGCGGTTCAACTGATAAACCGTCGCCCGACCGAACCGGCCGTGGAAGACGGCGAGCGCCCGGCTCATGCCTTCCCCTCCCGAATGTTCTTGTCTTTTCCGTCAGCGTTCAACAACCGGGAAGAGATTGCAAGAGCGGAGAGCGTCCGCGTCAGCAAGTCGCTCCCCGGTTGCACTGTTGCAAACGTGATGCGTCAGTACTTCTTACATTCCGGTACGGTGCGGCTCGGCAGCCCGATCTTCGAGAACACCGCCGGATCGTAGCCGAGGGTCTGGTTTACGTTCGGGATCACCTTCACGACCTTGCTGAACAGCGCTCCCTTGCCGTCGTCGACGACTTCGGTGACGAAGTTGGTGCCGATCGCCTGGCGGTTGGAATCCAGCTTGATCTTGCCGTTCGGCGCGTCGATCTCGATCTTCGCCAGGGCCGCCTTGAACTTCGACTGATTGTCGCTGAGATCGCCATTGACCTCGCGCAGCGCGAGGATCAGCGCCATGGTCGAGCCGTAATAGTTGGTGGCCAGGAGCGACGGGCTCGGGAAGCGCTTGTTGGGCGGGAAGGCGTCCTGATAGGCCTTCACGAACTTCTGCCAGCCCGGATCCTCCCAGGTATCGGCTTGGCCGCTCGCCGCGATGGTGCCGATCAGCGCGTTCTTCGCGTTGCCCTTGGATGAGAGGATAGTCTGGTCGATCATGATGGAACCGCCCATCAGATGCGCCTTGCCGCCGGCCTGCTGGTACTGGTTGAGGAAGTTGACGGCGTCCGCGCCGCCGAGCCCGAGATAGATGGCATCGACGTCGTCGGGCAAAGCGGCGATGACGGAGGCAAAATCCTTGGTGCCGAGCGGCACCCATTGCCGGTTCGTGACCTGTCCGCCCTGTCCGCAGAATTCGAGCACCAGCCCGAACACCTGGGTGTAAATGAAGGAATAGTCCTCGCCGACGGTTGCGATCTTGCGGTAGCCCTTGGTTTCGTAGGCATATTTGCCGAGGCCCACCTGCCACTGCGCGCCGTCCATGTTGTAGCGGAAGAAGTTCGGGGCGGGATCGACATAGGTGGTTTCCTGCGCACCGGATGCCGCATTGATGAAGGTCAGCTCGGGGTGGGTCTTGGCGAAGTTCTTCACCGCGATGCCTTCATCGCCGGAGAGCGGCGAGAGCAGGATCTGCACCTTGTCCTGCTCGATCAGCTTGCGCACGGCGCGCACGGCCGAATCCGGCGTTGCATCGGTGGAGGCGACGATGAATTCAAGCTCCTTGTCGCCGACCTTCTTGCCCAGAACGTTCAGTGCCGTCTGATGGCCGCGCATGCCGTCCTCGCCGAGCACCGTGTAGGTGCCTTCGAGGGTCGCGGTGACGCCCACCTTGATCTTTTCCTGAGCGAGTGCGGCGCCTGAAAGAAACAGGCCGCTCAGCGCGATTAGTCCCACACTGCATTTCGACATTGTGCTCCTCCCTGTGTCGTCGATTTGTCGCCGCGCCAAACCGGCGCCGCCTGTGGCTCTTGAGGCTCGTGGTTTTGCCGGGAGGCTAACCGAAGTCGGATGCGGTGCATGCGTGGGCACCTCGTTCGGTTTGACGGGTAGTCTCATTTTTGAATGCTGCGGCGCAAATAGCTTCGAGCGCAGAGCGCCGAAATGGGACAGGACTCAGGCGCTGGTGCTGTCCTGATTTGGGCGTCGGCTGAATCGAATTGGGACAGGAACGTGGGAGCTGTTGCCAGGTTTTCCCGGTGCCCTTCCCCAAGGGCAGCTCGTTGGCCCCAGCTCATCGTCCCCATAGCCCCCAAGGAGCTGGGGCTTTTTTCACTCCCGAAATAAAAACGCCGCCTGCTTAAATGACCGCAGGCGGCGGCTTTCCAGCCCCGAGAGGGAATGCAAAATCCCGGTAAAGGTTGGTCTGCATAAGCTGTGCCAAGGTTCAATGCCTCGCGAAATCTCTTCAGATTTGCGGATTGGAACGTCTCTTAACGATGACCGATTGGCAGGAGCCGGGAAAACCGGCAATCGGCAGGCGCATTCGCTGAACAGCCCCCTGCGTCCGGAACCAGTACCGGTGAGGCTTGGGTCGTCTTGGTCCTGGGCCCGCTCGATCGCTCGGCCAGGGCGCCAATCGGGGCGGCCTTACCTTTTGAGACGCCTGCGCTCTAGCGCAGCCCGGGCCTCGAACAAGCCGATGATCAGTCCCACGAGAGCGACGCCGGCTGTTGTCATGAAGAGAATCATCTCAGTCATGGCTTGATTCTAGCACCGTCGCCGGAGAGTTCATCTGCGATCTGACGTCCTCGCTTCCTCGGTCATTTGTCGGGGCGGGCTTCTCTGGTAATGCGGAACAGCGCATCAATATATCGTCCCGATGATTGCGACGGCAGCGGGGCGATCGGCACTCCACCATAGGGAACACGCAATGGACGACGCAATTGGCTGCCCCGAGCCCGGCCTCGACCTGTCCGACGGCTTCAAGCCGCACACCTCGCATTGGGGCGTGTTCTCGGCGCGTCATGGCGATGCCGGGCTCGAGGTTCGGCATTATGCAGGGGATCCCGATCCGAACGGCATCATCGACAATTTTCCTGGCGCGTTGCGCCACCAGGCGCGCATCGCCCAGCCGGCGATCCGTCGCGGCTGGCTCGAGCGCGGTCCCGGCCCCGATGACCGTCGCGGCCGCGACGAATTCGTCTCCGTGAGCTGGGAGAAGGCGCTCGACCTCTTAGGCGGCGAGCTGGCGCGCATCCGCGACATGTGCGGCCCCGGCGCGGTGTTCGGCGGCTCCTATGGCTGGTCGAGCGCAGGCCGCTTCCATCACGCACAGAGCCAGGTTCACCGCTTCCTCAACATTGCGATGGGCGGCTATGTGCGTTCGGTCAACACCTATTCTTCGGGCGCGTCCTCGGTGCTGCTGCCGCAGATCCTGGCGGGCTACGAAGACATCACCAAGCGCAACGTCACCTGGGAACAGATCGCGGCCGAGAGCGAAATCGTGCTGGCGTTCGGCGGCATGGCGCTGAAGAACTCCATGGTGGCCGGCGGTTCGATCAGCAAGCACGTCGAGCGCGGCGCCATGGAAGCGGCGCGCCGGCGCGGCTGCGAGTTCATCCTGGTCAGCCCGTTGCGTGACGATCTGCCTCAGGAGGCCGGTGCCGAATGGATGACGTGCGTGCCCGGCACCGACACGGCCTTGATGCTCGGCATCGTGCACACGCTTGTGAGCGAAGGCCTGCACGACCAGGCTTTCCTCGATCGCTACACCGAAGGCTGGCCGGTCTTCCTGCGCTATCTGACCGGCGAGACGGATGGGCAATCCAAGAGCGCCGCGTGGGCCGAAGCGATCTGCGGCGTCGATGCGGATATGATCCGCAAGCTGGCACGTCGCCTTGCCGGCAAAAGGGCGCTCATCACGGTCTCGCATTCGCTGCAGCGCGCCGAGCACGGCGAGCAGCCGGTGTGGATGGGCATGGTGCTGGCGGCAGCTCTCGGCCAGATCGGCCTGCCTGGCGGCGGCTACGCCTATTCGCTCGGCGCGATCGGCTATTACGGGCGCCGCGTCAACGACGTGCCGGGGCCGACACTGGGGCAGGGCCGCAATGGCGTCGCCGATTTCATTCCGGTGGCGCGCATCGCCGACATGCTGCTCAATCCCGGCACCACCTATCGCTACAACGGCGAGACGCGCGTCTATCCGGATATCCGTCTCGTCTACTGGGCCGGCGGCAATCCCTTCCACCACCACCAGGACATCAACCGCCTGCGCAAGGCCTTCGCGCGTGTCGACACGCTGGTCGTGCATGAGCTTGCCTGGACCGCCACGGCCCGGCATGCCGACATCGTCCTGCCCTCGACGATGACGCTCGAGCGCGAGGACATCGGCTATTCCACCAACGATCCCCTGATGGTCGCCATGCACCGGATCGCCG